>NZ_RCNX01000047.1:111365-140328 GCF_004307595.1 Pseudomonas sp. Sample_23 | reverse complement strand
TCCTGACATCCTGCTCCCAAAGCAGGCGCGCTACCGGACTGCGCTATACCCCGGTTTGAAATTGGCTCCGTGACCAGGACTCGAACCTGGGACCCAATGATTAACAGTCATTTGCTCTACCGACTGAGCTATCACGGAACTACATATTTCAATTTACAACGGTGAAGCTTTGTTGCATCTCGCCACTCGTTCGCATCGCTGCGTTCGTGTGTCTGAGGCGCGCTATTCTACAACCTAGAACACCTCTGTCAACCCCCTAAATTGCTTTCAAGTTAATGATTTGCAACTTATTTCAGATTCCAACCCGGTGGGTTGAAACGCTGCCGGTGACTGACTGCGGGGCGCACTTTACAAGCCTTTTCCTTTGAGTTCAACAGCCTGGCGAAAAAAAGGCCTCGCAATGCGAGGCCTTCCCGGTTTCATTGCCGCTGAGGCTTAGCCGAAAACGATTTCGTCGTTCTCGACCTTGCCGGTGGCGGTGTCGCCCGGCATGAAATGACCCGACAGGATCAACTGCGCCAGCGGGTTTTCGATCCAGCGTTGGATCGCCCGTTTCAAAGGACGCGCGCCATACACCGGGTCGTAACCGACGGCGATCAGCTTGTCCATCGCTTCCGGGCTCAGCTCCAGCTTCAGCTCGCGCTCGGCCAGGCGGCTGCGCAGGCGACCCAACTGGATCTCGGTAATCCCGGCGATCTGATCCCGCGCCAACGGCTCGAAGATCACCACCTCGTCAACCCGGTTAATGAACTCAGGACGGAAGTGCGAGGTCAGCGCGTCCATCACCGCAGCACGCTGCGCTTCACGATCACCGACCAGTTCCTGGATCTGCATCGACCCGAGGTTGGAGGTCATCACGATCACCGTGTTGCGGAAGTCCACCGTACGCCCGTGACTGTCGGTCAGCCGGCCATCCTCAAGCACTTGCAGAAGGATGTTGAACACATCCGGGTGCGCCTTCTCGACTTCGTCCATGAGGATCACCGAGTACGGCTTGCGACGCACCGCTTCGGTCAGATAACCGCCCTCTTCATAGCCGACGTAGCCCGGTGGCGCACCAATCAGACGAGCCACGGAGTGTTTCTCCATGAACTCGGACATGTCGATCCGCACCATCGCCTCTTCGGTATCGAAAAGGAATTCGGCCAAGGCCTTGCACAGCTCGGTTTTACCGACACCGGTAGGGCCGAGGAACATGAACGAGCCGCTCGGACGATTCGGGTCGGACAGCCCGGCGCGGGAACGCCGCACGGCGTTGGCCACAGCCACGACCGCCTCTTCCTGACCGATGACCCGTTTGTGAAACAGGCTCTCCATCTTCATCAGCTTGTCGCGCTCGCCTTCGAGCATTTTCGACACCGGGATGCCGGTCCACTTCGACACGACTTCGGCAATCTCTTCTTCAGTCACCTTGCTGCGCAGCAACTGGTTTTCGCTCTTGCCGTGCTGGTCGACCATTTGCAGGCTGCGTTCCAGATCGGGGATCACCCCGTACTGCAACTCGGCCATGCGGTTCAGGTCGCCTTTGCGGCGTGCGGCTTCCAGTTCCTGGCGCGACTGTTCGATCTTCTGCTGAATCTGCGCAGAACCCTGCACCTCGGCTTTTTCCGAGTTCCAGATTTCTTCCAGATCCGAGTACTCACGTTCGTGACGCTCGATTTCTTCCTGGAGTTTTTCCAGGCGTTTCTTCGCTGCGTCGTCGCTTTCTTTCTTCAGCGCCTGGGATTCCACTTTCAACTGAATCAGGCGCCGCTCCAGACGATCGAGTACTTCCGGTTTGGAGTCGATCTCCATACGGATACGGCTGGCGGCCTCATCGATCAAGTCGATGGCCTTGTCCGGCAGCTGCCGATCCGTGATGTAGCGATGGCTGAGCTTGGCTGCGGCGATGATCGCACCGTCAGTGATCGCCACCTTGTGGTGGACCTCGTAACGCTCTTTAAGGCCACGCAGAATGGCGATGGTGTCTTCTTCACTCGGCTCGTCCACCAGGACTTTCTGGAAACGCCGCTCGAGCGCCGCGTCCTTCTCTATATATTGGCGATACTCGTTGAGCGTGGTCGCGCCGACGCAGTGCAACTCGCCGCGAGCCAGCGCAGGCTTGAGCATGTTGCCAGCGTCCATCGAGCCTTCGCCTTTACCAGCGCCGACCATGGTGTGCAGTTCGTCGATGAACAGAATGATCTGCCCTTCCTGCTTCGACAGCTCGTTGAGCAAGCCTTTCAGGCGCTCTTCGAACTCGCCGCGATACTTGGCGCCGGCGATCAGCGCGCCCATGTCCAGCGACAGCAGGCGCTTGCCTTTAAGGCCGTCCGGCACTTCGCCGTTGATGATGCGCTGGGCCAAGCCTTCGGCGATCGCGGTTTTACCCACGCCAGGCTCACCGATCAGCACCGGGTTGTTCTTGGTGCGGCGTTGCAGAACCTGAATGGTGCGGCGGATCTCGTCGTCACGGCCGATCACCGGGTCAAGCTTGCCGTCTTCGGCGCGCTTGGTCAGGTCGACGGTGTATTTGTCCAAGGCCTGCCGCGACTCTTCGTGGTTGGCGTCATTTACCGCTTCGCCACCACGCAGGTTGTTGATCGCGTTTTCCAGGGCTTTCTTGCTCACGCCTTGGCCGAGCAGCAACTTGCCGAGCTTGCTGTTCTCGTCCATCGCGGCGAGCAGCACCAGTTCGCTGGAAATGAACTGGTCGCCCTTCTGCTGAGCGAGACGGTCAGCCTGATTGAGCAGACGCGCCAGATCCTGCGACATGTTGACGTCGCCGGTCGGGTTCTGGATTTTCGGTAGTTGATCAAGCTCTTTGGTCAGCTCTTTACGCAAGCTGTTGACGTCGAAGCCTACTTGCATCAGCAACGGCTTGATCGAACCGCCCTGCTGTTCAAGCATGGCCTGCATCAAGTGCGCCGGCTCGATGGCCGGATGATCGTGGCCAACCGCCAACGACTGGGCGTCGGACAGGGCCAACTGTAATTTACTGGTTAAACGGTCAATACGCATGGGTCACCTTCCTTTTGAGCAGGCCGGACCTAAGAAACCATCCTGAATAAAGAAACCTGCCAGATACCACTGTAGATGCGGTCGATTCTGGGAGATTCAAGCGTCGGAGAGTTGATGCAGATCAGAGAGTTTAGCGGGTGAGCCAAACAAGGGAGGCGAAACGACCGGTGCGCGACGCACGGCGGTAAGAAAAGAAACGCGGATCGGTCACGGTGCAGAAACCGCCACCATAAACAGCCGTGACACCCCGTTCAGCCAGACGCAGGCGCGCCAGCAGATAGATATCAGCCATGAACTTGCCGGCATTGTTGCTCGGTACGAACGCTTCTGCTGCTTCAGGCAGTTGATTGATGAAGACTTCCCGTACTTCCGGACCGACCTCAAAGGCTTTGGGGCCAATGGCCGGGCCGAACCAGACCAGTACCTCGTGAGCAGGAACATCGAGGCTGTCGAGAGTTGCCTCAAGCACGCCCGCCGCCAGCCCACGCCAACCGGCATGAGCGGCCGCGACACGCGTGCCGGCACGATCGCAGAACAATGCCGGCAAACAGTCTGCCGTCATCGCCGCACAGGCAATACCCGGCGTTGCCGTCCAACTGGCATCTGCAGTCGCAACGATGCCCGGATCAGCATGCGCAACGGTGATCCCGTGCACTTGCTGCAACCAGGCAGGCTGTATGGAGAAGTGTTCGGTCAAGCGGCGACGATTTTCGGCCACCGCTTGCGGGCGATCATCGACGTGATCCCCCAGATTCAGGCTGTCGAACGGCGCCTCGCTGACACCACCCTCGCGGGTGGTGACACAGGCCCTGACGCTGGCCGGCGCAGGCCAGTCCGGCGTCAGCCAGTTCATCCGACGAAGGCCTCGCGATCCTGCTTGAGCAGGGTCAGCAGCCAGACGAAATCTTCCGGCAGCGGCGATTCCCAGCTCATGCGCTCACCGCTCGTCGGGTGATCGAGTTCAAGGAAGCGCGCGTGCAGCGCCTGACGCGGGAAGTGCTTGAGCGATTCCACCATGGTCGGGTTGGCCGCAGGCGGAATGCGGAAACGCCCGCCATACGCCGGATCGCCGACCAACGGGAAGTTGATGTGCGCCATGTGCACGCGGATCTGGTGAGTCCGACCGGTTTCCAGCTTCACCCGCACGTGGGTGTGCGAACGGAAACGCTCGAGCACGCGGTAATGGCTGACGGCAGGCTTGCCGCCTTCCATCACTGCCATGCGCTGGCGTTGCTGGCCGTGACGACCGATCGGCGCATTGATCTTGCCACCGGCGGTGACCACGCCGATCACGATGCACTCGTAGATACGGCTGACGCTGCGGCTCTGCAATTGTGCGACCAGCTTGGTCTGCGCCTGAATGGTCTTGGCCACCACCATCAGACCGGTGGTGTCCTTGTCCAGACGATGCACGATACCGGCACGCGGGACATTGATGATGTCCGGCACATGGTGCAACAAAGCGTTGAGCAGGGTGCCATCGGCATGACCGGCAGCCGGGTGCACCACCAGACCGGCAGGCTTGTTGATCACCAGGATGTCGTCGTCTTCATAGACGATGTCGAGCTCGATGTCCTGGGCGATCCACTCGCCCTGGGCTTCCTGCTCGGCAGTCAGCTCAAGGATGGCACCGCCATGCACAATGTCGCGCGGGCGGATCACCGCCCCGTCCACAGTCAGGCGACCTTCTTTGATCCAGGCGGAAAGGCGCGAGCGTGAGTGCTCAGCGAAGAGTTGGGCGGCGACTTGATCGAGGCGTTGGCCGCCCAATTCGGACGGCACCTCTGCGCGAAGTTCAATTTTATCGGACATGCTCGGACTGGGCGTCGGCACAGCCTTTGGTTTCGGCTGCGCGCTTGTGGTTAAATACGGCGTCTTTTGCCCCGAGGCTTTTCAACGGGGCGCTCATCATAACAGGACGGCCCCGCCCAAGACAGCGGCCGTCATAGGGACGCAAGCCGCCATGCAAGTGAAACACCTGCTGCTGATCGCCATCCTCGCATTGACCGCTGCTTGCTCATCGAAGGAAGTCGTAGACGAAAACCTCAGCGAAGCCGAGCTGTATCAGCAGGCTCAGACTGATCTGGACAACAACAGCTACACCAGCGCCACAGCCAAGCTGAAGGCTCTGGAGTCGCGTTATCCGTTCGGTCGCTACGCCGATCAGGCTCAGCTGGAGTTGATCTACGCCAACTACAAGAACGCCGAGCCGGAAGCTGCAAAGTCTGCCGCCGAGCGTTTCATTCGTTTGCATCCGCAGCATCCGAACGTGGATTACGCGTACTACCTCAAGGGTCTGACCTCGTTCGACCAGGACGTCGGCCTGCTGGCGCGCTTCCTGCCGCTGGACATGACCAAGCGTGACCCGGGCGCCGCCCGTGACTCGTACAACGAGTTCGCGCAGCTGACCAGCCGCTACCCGAACAGCCGCTACGCGCCGGACGCCAAGCAGCGCATGATCTACCTGCGCAATCTGCTGGCGGCCTACGAGATTCACGTCGCTGACTACTACCTGACCCGTCAGGCTTATGTAGCCGCTGCCAACCGTGGCAAGTATGTCGTGGAAAACTTCCAGGAAACCCCATCGGTCGGCGACGGCCTGGCGGTGATGACCGAAGCCTACCAGCGTCTGCACCTCGACGATCTGGCCGCCACCAGCCTGGAAACCCTGAAGCTCAACTACCCGGATCACCCAAGCCTGCAAGATGGCCAGTTCGTGCCACGCGTAGCCGAGGCCGACAACCGTTCGTTCCTGAGCAAGGCGACTTTGGGCCTGATCGAATCGCGTCCACCGCTGCCGCCGGGCGAAACCCGCGCCAACCAGGACGTGCAGAAGCAGTTCCAGGACGCGAAAGATGCGATTCCGAACGAGCTCAAGCCTAAGGACGAAAACGGCGACGTGATCGAAGAGCCAGAGCCGGAATCCAGCGACACCGATCGCTCGTGGTTCAGCTACATGACCTTCGGCGTGTTCGACTGATTACACCGGCGGTACGAAAAAAGGGAGATCTGCGGATCTCCCTTTTTTATTGCCGCACTTTAATAGGCTGTGCGCTGATCGGGTCCTTGGCTAAACTGCCGGATCATCAGTCGAAAAGCCGCTCATCATGCTTCGTTTATTGTTCTGGATTGCCCTGATCTTCGCCGCCATCTGGCTCTGGCGCAAATTCAAGGCCCCCGCCTCGTCCACCCGACCGCCGCGCGAACAGGACGCGCCGCCGATGGTGCGCTGCGCCCACTGCGGCGTGCACCTGCCGCGCGACCGCGCGCTGGGCAACCAGCAACAGTGGTATTGCAGCCAGGCTCATCTTGAGCAAGGCCCGGGCGCCAGTGGTCGCTGAGGCCGCCAACGCCGACCAGAAACAGGCGCAGCGTCTGCTGCGCCTTTATCACCTGTACCGTTTAAGTGTCGGCATCACTCTGGTGCTGCTGATCTCCAGCAACATGGACAACCGCCTGCTGACGTCGGCCAACGACGATCTGCTGCGCGGCGGCAGCTGGCTGTACCTGATCATCAACATGCTGCTGGTGGTGTTCCTTGAAAACACCCGGCGCCCGGCGCAGTTGTTCACCCTGGCGCTTGTCGATGTGCTGCTGTTGTGCGGCCTGTTCTACGCGGCGGGCGGCGTGGCCAGTGCGCTGGGCAATCTGCTGGTGGTCTCGGTGGCAATCAGCAACACCCTGCTACGCCGACGCATCGGCCTGCTGATTGCCGCCATTGCGGCGATCGGCATTGTCGGCCTGAGCTTTCTGCTGGGGCTCAGCCGCCCCTTGAGCGCCAACGCCTACTTGCAAGCCGGCACCCTCGGTGCGCTGTGCTTTGCCGCCTCGCTGCTGGTGCAAGGGTTGATCCGCCGCCTCGAAGTCAGCGAGACCCTGGCCGAACAGCGCGCCAGCGAAGTGGTCAGCCTGGAGGCGCTGAACGCGTTGATCCTGCAACGCATGCGCACGGGGATTCTGGTGCTCGACGAGCAACGTCGGGTGCAACTGGCCAATCACAGCGCGCAGAGTCTGCTCGGCCACAGTCACCTGCAAGGTCATATGATCGACGAATATTCGCCAGCACTGGTCGAGCGTCTGCAACTGTGGCGCAACAACCCGACCTTGCGCCCGCAGAGCCTGAAAATCCCCGGCAATGGCCTTGAGCTGCAGCCCAGTTTCATCGCCCTTGAGCAGAGCCCGAACCAGCAGACGCTGGTGTTTCTCGAAGACCTGGCGCAAATCACGCAGCAGGCGCAGCAACTCAAGCTCGCTGCGCTCGGGCGTTTGACCGCCGGCATCTCCCATGAAATTCGCAATCCACTGGGCGCGATCAGTCATGCCGCGCAGCTGTTGGCCGAGTCCGAGGAACTCGATAGCGCAGATCGGCGTCTGACGCAGATTATTCAAGACCACTCCCAGCGCATGAACCGAGTCATCGAAAACGTCCTGCAACTGTCCCGCCGCCAGCAAAGCGCGCCGCAACGGCTGGACCTCAAGCCGTGGCTGGAAGACTTCGTCGGCGAAATCCGCGAGCAGGCCAACGAGCGCCAGCACATTCATCTGCGGATCAATTCCGGCGATTTCACCACGCTGATGGACCCCAACCAATTGCGGCAGATTCTCGACAATCTGATACGCAACGCCTGGCGTCACAGTGCGCAACTGCACGAGCAGGCCGACGTCTGGCTGGCACTGTTCGTCGACCCGGACAGCCAGTTGGCGGTGCTTGAGGTCCAGGACAACGGCCCCGGCGTGTCGGCCGATGAACAGGCGCATCTGTTTGAGCCGTTCTTCACTACCAGCAGCCAGGGCACCGGTCTTGGCCTTTATCTGTCCCGTGAGCTGTGCGAAAGCAACCAGGCACGCCTAGACTTCAAATCACGCCAAGGCGGCGGCTGCTTTTGCATCACTTTTGCTCACGGACGGAAACAAAGTTGAATACAAGCCCACGGCAAAAAATTCTAATCGTCGACGACGAACCGGATATCCGCGAGCTCCTGGAAATCACCCTGGGACGGATGAAACTCGAGACCTTCAGCGCACGCAATCTGAGCGAAGCTCAGGCGCTGTTGCAGCGCGAGCACTTTGACCTGTGCCTGACCGACATGCGCCTGCCCGACGGCACTGGGCTGGAGCTGGTGCAACACATTCAGCAACGCGATCCACACCTGCCGGTAGCGATGATCACGGCGTACGGAAGCCTGGAAACTGCGATCAATGCGCTGAAGGCCGGGGCGTTCGACTTCCTCACCAAACCGGTGGAACTGCCGCGCTTGCGCGAACTGGTCAGCTCGGCGCTGCGCCTGCCGACAGCGGGCGGCCTGAGCACGGCAATCGAGCGACGCTTGCTGGGCGACTCGCCGCCGATGGCCAATCTGCGCAAGCAGATCGACAAGCTCGCACGCAGTCAGGCGCCGGTTTACATCAGCGGCGAATCCGGCAGCGGCAAAGAACTGGTCGCGCGTCTGATCCACGAACAAGGTCCGCGCGCCAGCCAGCCGTTTGTGCCGGTGAACTGCGGGGCAATTCCGTCAGAGCTGATGGAAAGCGAATTTTTCGGCCACCGCAAAGGCAGTTTCACTGGAGCCGTCGAAGACAAGCCGGGGCTGTTTCAAGCGGCCCATGGCGGCACTCTGTTTCTCGATGAAGTCGCCGACCTGCCACTGTCGATGCAGGTGAAGCTGCTGCGGGCGATTCAGGAAAAAGCCGTGCGCAGCGTCGGCGGCCAGCAGGAAACGGTGGTCGACGTACGCATCCTTTGCGCAACGCACAAAGACCTTGAAGCCGAAGTTTCGGCCGAACGCTTCCGCCAGGATCTGTATTACCGGCTCAACGTCATCGAACTGCGTGTGCCGTCCCTGCGCGAACGCCGTGACGACATTGAGGCGCTTGCCATGCACGTGCTCAAGCGCCTGGCCAAAGACACCGGACAACCCGAAGCGCGCCTGCACCCGCAAGCGCTGGAGGCGCTGAAGAACTATCGCTTTCCCGGCAATGTGCGCGAACTGGAGAACGTCCTCGAACGCGCGCACACCCTGTGTGAAAACCGCACGATCGAAGCGCAGGATCTGCGTTTGAGCGAAGGCAATTGCACGGCGGACGGGGCGATGGCCGATCTGACGCAGGTCGACAATCTTGAGGATTATCTGGAGAGCGTCGAGAGGAAGCTGATTTTGCAGGCGCTGGAGGAAACCCGCTGGAACCGCACGGCGGCGGCGCAGCGGTTGAGTCTGTCGTTTCGGTCGATGCGTTATCGGCTGAAGAAATTGGGCCTGGATTAAAGGCCCCTTAGCGAGCAGGCTCGCTCCCACATTTGGAATGAGTATTCCTGTGGGAACGAGCCTGCTCGCGGCGGTCTACCCGCCTCTGACTAAATCCGGCCCTCAGGCGCATACGGCGCCGGATCAATAATCGGCGCCCGCCCCAGCATCACGTCAGCAAATAGCTGACACGATGCCGGCGCCAGCACCAGCCCGTTGCGGTAATGCCCGCAGTTCAGCCACAACCCTTCGAATCCCGGCACCCGGCCAATAAAGGGAACCCCTTCCGGCGACCCCGGCCGCAACCCGGCCCAGTGCCCGACCACTTCGGCATCCGCCAGCGCCGGCAACAATTCGATCGCCGAGGCCTTGAGGCTTTGCAGCGCTACATCGGTCGGGGTCTTGTCGTAGCCTTCGTGCTCCAGCGTGCTGCCGATCAAAATGTGACCGTCGCGACGCGGGATCGCATATCGCCCCTTGGCCAGCACCATGCTCGGCAGGAAATCAGCCGCGCACTTATAGAGAATCATCTGGCCTTTGACCGGCTCGACCGGCAGCGTCAGGCTCAGCGTCTGGAGCAGATCACCGCTCCACGCCCCCGCTGTCAGCACAATCTGATCGCCGTTGATCACGCCCGTCGGAGTCTGCACGCCGACCACGCGCTCGCCCTCGCGGACGAAGCCACTGACTTCGCATTGCTCATGAATCGTCACATTCGGCAGCGCCAGCAGCGCGGCTTTCAGCGACTTGACCAGCCGTGGATTGCGCACGTTGGCGACATCGGCCATGTAGATCGCCCGGCTGAAACCGCTGCCGAGCACCGGCACCGCGTCATGTGCCGCCGAGATATCCACAGCCCGCAGCGGCCGATTTTCCCGCTCGGCCCAGGCCAGGGCTGCGGTTTCATCGTCCAGATCCAGCCAATACAGGCCAGTGGTGTGCACCTCAGGATCAACCCCCGTGTCAGCAAACAAGCGCTGGCCGAGCTGTGGATAAAAGTCCTGCGACCAATGCGCCAGCGCGGTGACTGCCGGACTGTAGCGCCATGGGTATAACGGCGAGACGATGCCGCCGCCAGCCCAGGACGATTCCTGGCCGACATTCGAGCGATCCAGCAGCACCACGCTGCGCACTTCGGAGGCGAGATTGTAGGCAGTGAGCAGGCCAATCACCCCGCCGCCGACAATCACCACTTGCTGTTGCCTGGTCATGTTTGATCCAACCGTAAAAAGACAGTGGGCGCAAAAGGCGCCCGAAAAAGAGTGCGTCAGCGGCCCCAGCAATCCTTGGCGGTCACTCCGGTGGTCGCGTTGTTCATGCTTCGCACGCCAGTGTTGGTCAGGGTGAAATCCCCGCATTTGTCGGTCGCCATGGCCGAGCCGGTTTTACGCACCGCAGTCAGCACAAAGGTCTGGTCGGTCAGCGTCGGGGTGATGGTGTAGAAATCATTGCCCGTGCTCAGTCCGGTGACGCCGGTGTAGACATTGTTGCGGGTGTAGAAACGCTCGAGGGTCTGCGCCTGCTCCGAGAGCAGCGAAACCACTTCGGCGCGACGGCCCTTCTTCACGTATTCGTTGTAGCTGGGGATGCTGATGGTGAGGATGATCCCGATAATCGCGATGACGATCATGATCTCGATCAGGGTAAAACCTCGGCTGGTTCTGCGCATGCCTCAAATTCTCGCTTACTGGATTTGTCGCCACATGATACGACGGCTGCCGCCGCCACCCTTTTCCACAATGACCGTGACCGCGCCGCTGGTGTCAGTGGTGCCCTTGCGCTCGCCGTTAGCGGAGATGAAGTTCAGGGTCGGAATGCCGCCGGTAAAAATCACGCCGCTGGATATCGTATCGTTGCTGTCGACCAAACGGTCGCCGGTGGTGTCGATCACGGCGTAGTTGAGCATCTTACCGTTGAACGCATCCAGTTCGACCAGTCTGCCCGTACCAAAGCTCGAACACGGGTCGGTGGTATCGACGCTGGCAGTAGTGAAAACAACTCGCCCCAACACAAGACTGGCCTGATTGATTACGCGCTCGCCGGTCAGCACGTTGTTGTACACCAGCGGCAGATACCAGCCTTTTTCTCCCGGATAGGTCGTTTCATTCTGGCTGGTGGTCAGGAACTGCCCGGAACTGCCGGAGAACGAACCGGTTATCGCCTGTGCTTGCAAACTGCTGACGGTGATTTGGCCGGCCCCACCCTCTGCATCCCAGATTGAATAGAACGCCTGCAGATCCTTGTTGGTCTTGTCGGCGGTTTCGTTGAACTTGCCGGTGCCAAAGAACACCTGCTTGCCGCCCTGTGGGTTGTCCGCCAGCAGCGGTTGCGCAGTGATCGGCTGCGTTGCCCCACCCGGGGCGGTGAACAAAGGTTTGCCGGCAAACGCCACGCCCCAGTTTTCTGCCCCGGGTGCGCTCAAGTCGAATTTCCACATACGCCCCTTCAGGTCACCAGCGTAGGCAGCCTGCACCACGTTCGAGGAATTGACCCTGAGTTTTACCGAAGACAGACCGTTAGTGGTTTCCGTGCTGTCGATGACGATTTTCCTGATCAGCGAACCATCCATTGCATCCAGTACATACAAAGCCGCAACCCCCGAATTGCTGCCGTAACCATTGGCGATGAATGTCGCCCAGCGACCATTGGCCAAGCGTGCCACTTCCGGACGGGCGTAGGCGTAACCCAGATCATTGAAAGCATTCGACGCATTGGCCATAGCCGGCGCACTGACTTCCCACAGTGCCTTGATCACGTTGCCTGCCGAGGCATCGAACAGTTGCAGTCCGTAGAAGGTTTTGCCACCGGCCCCCGTTCCGCCAATGGCCAGCGTTCTCCAGGTGGTGCCGGCCTGCGCATCGAACACGCCGACCTGACCGTCCACGAGAAACTTGTGGCTGACGCCGTTGACGTAATTGGTATCCGCAATCAGCCGCAATGAAGGCAGCACGCTGGAGGGCATGTAGGCATAACGGCGGGTGCCGTTCGTCGAATTGATCACATTGACGAAACCGTCGTTGGCGTTCACCACCAGACTGGTATTCATGTTCGCAGCCTTGGTCGTCAGGTAGTTGGTGTAACTGCTGTCATCCGTCAAGTCGGATGCGGTCTTGTCCGAAGGCGACGCGAGCACCAGCGGCGAATTGATGATATCGCCCAGCAGCGCAGTGCGCACTTTGAGCCCGGCCCTGTTGGTCCCTTTGCTCCACTCCACCAGTTCAGTGCCGCTGACACCGGTGGGCAGGCCCTGATTCAGCGTGTTCTGCTGGGCTGGGGAAAAGCTGCCGAATGCCAGAGCAATGGGCGTGTTGCTCAAGGTGTTCCATGACTGGAAAGTCGGCGCTGTAGCAGAGGGCACGATGGTGGTGTCGGTCGACCATTGCGCCGTCGAGGTATTTACCGTGCCGGTCGAGGTAAAGCCGAACGACCTGATCGTGCCGCGCCAATCCTTGGGATCGTAAGTGGTCTGGTAGAAACTGCTGCCACTGGTCAACGTACTGCTGCTGGCAACACCGGCACCACCGGAGCCGGCCTTGGAAGTGATATCGCTCAGTGCCGACGATAACGCCGCATTGAGCCCGGAGCTGTCGGTCGCCTGGTAATACCTGCCCTGCCCGTAACTGGCGGCGTCGGACAACATATCGTTATCCGCAGCGAAACCCACGGTGTAGGTGTTCATGTTCTGCCGGGGAAAATCTACCGCGTTCCAGCTCTTGCCGGCGGCGTCGGTGCCGGTCGAACGCATGTCGATGTCGAAGGCGAATTTGGCGATGTCATCCAGATACAGCGTGTCACCTTCGCCGTCACCGTTGAGGTTGTCGCCATCGTTATTCACGCCATCCCAGTTCGGTAAGCGACTGCCTGCCAGCGGATCGTTGGTCGGGAAGGTACGGTCATAGGTCGGCAAGCCATCGGTAATCACCACGCCGTAGTTTTTCTGGCAGCGGTATTGAATCGGACTGGTATAGGTCGCCGGTGTGCCGTTGTAGTAAGGCGCCAAGCCACGCATGTAGCGCGTGACTTCGTAATAGCTCTCGGCCAATGGCGTGTTGGCCACGGCGTTCAAGCCGTTGATCGATGAAATCAGCGCGTTGTAGTTGGTGTCTGCCTGGGCCTGGGTGACGCTGCCCGCGACGGGTGACAAATCGGTGATCGAGCGAGCGATGAAACCGCCGTTGCCCGGGTTGCTGCTGGTCGCCGGATTGAATGTCGACAGGCCCATGCGCAAGGTGCGGTTGCTGCTCACCAGTGCAGTGGAAACGTTGCGCGCCACGTTCATCCGGTAATCGTTGGGGATCGCCCCCGTGGTGAAGTCGCGGGTGCCGTTGCTGTTGGCGAGGCTGACTATGTAGGAAATGTAATCGGCGGAATACCGAGTGTTCTCGTTGCCTACGGGGTCGGGCAGTTTCAGGCACAAGGGCGCCACGCTGTTGTTGTAGAACGCATAGGCGCCTCCCGAGCAACCGGAAGTTGGCAGGCTCGATAGAAACACTGTGTCGCCAGTAATCTGCGGCGCGTTGAGTGCAGAGCACAAGCCGAGGAAAGCATTGCACTGCCGGGCGGGAGTGCGGTTGACGTTAGGGTTGAATTCGGCGGCGTAGATGATGCTGTTCATGCTCCCCGAATCATCGATCAGCAGCATCACGTTCGGCGCCACCGCTGCCGCGCTCAGCAATGGCGAATCAGACGGCGTGAATGCCCAGGCCGGCGCCGCCAGGTAGCAACTCAGCAGCATGCCGACCAGCAGCGACAGGCCGCGCTCAATACTTCGCATAGACACTCTCCACCACGCTACGCGAATTGCCGGCGATGCCGACCGCAGTCACTCGATACAAGGTTGCCGAGGTGTTACTCGGCACGTTCACCGCCGTCAGGGTCGTGCCGATGTTCTGCACGCCATAAAAGCCATTACCGGCAGCGATCCACGTCACCCCGGAGGTCGAATTGAAACCTGCCGAGCTGACCGATGACGATTCCGCCGGCGGCAGACATTGGCTCGTGCCGCTGCACACCGCCAACGAATAACTGTCCAGTTGTACTGCGCTTTCGCCCACACGCAACGCCGCTTCGGCCGCCTGAAACGATTGATTGCGCAAGCTGACGCTGCCGGCCATTTTCTCTTGCAGGTTGGCGCTCTGCATCGAGGACAAACCGATCAATGTCAGCAACAGCAGAAACACCAGACTGACCAACAAGACCATGCCGCGCTGTGCCTGACGTTGTTGCAAGGAAATCCTCATCGCCGCCCCCTCATGGCAAGCGGTTGCGCAATGCCGCAACCACGTTGAAGGTTTGATTGCGCACCCGATTGTTCGGGTCGGTGAGGGTCAGGCTCAGGCGCACGCTGCGGATGCGCGCGGGATCGCCAGGGTTGCTGCTGTAGGTCGAGGCTGCGACGTCGGTCGCCGAACTGGCCAGACCGAATGTGACGTTGAAGGCGCTGACATTATTGACCAGCACTTGCTGCGCCGGATTGCCGCTGCCAGTGCCCATGAGGATCTGGTTATTGCTGAAGCTGTAGATCAGGCGCCGGATCGGGAACGCGATCTGCCCCGTGGTCGGGCTGCGCAATCCGCTGTAGGCGACCGCGCTGTTGCGGCAATCGGAAATCACCGTCCAGGTCGGCGTCCCCCCGCCGCTGCCGACATCGGCAGTGACTATGGTCAGCTTGAGACTGGCGTTATCCCAGTTGATCGGGATGAGTTGCGCGGTGTTGAAATCCCCTGCAGAACTGGAGTCGACGATGGTGCCGAGGCAGCCGAACATGCCGACCATACGAATTTCCTGAATCATTTTGCTGAGAACGAAGCGCGCGTCTTCCTGCATCGCTGCGGCGCTGTTCTGACTGACGTAAGTGTTTTTTGCGGCGATGAAAATCTGTACCACACCAAGCACGACGATCAGCCCCAAAGCCAGAGCAATCAGCAACTCGATCAGGCCGAAACCACGGCTGGTGTGCTTCATGGTGTGGCCACCGGATCGACCGCCGCCCGGCTGGTCAGGACGAAACTGCGCTGGGCACTGGCAGCGTTCGCCGCGCGCGCATCGCTCCAGGTAATGGTGATGGTGTAGACCCGTTGATTGAGGGTGATGCTGCCCGTCGCGGTCGGACCGCCGAAGTTGGCGATGTTGGTGGTGAAATCGTAGAGATCCTGGTCCCGCGCATTATTGAAATTGCCCGAGGTCGGTGGCGTAACGGTGTAGTTGGCGCCGGAATTGGCGCGGATGCGATCCATCATGTCATAGGCGATGAAGCTGGCCTGACTGGTCATCCGCGAACTGTCGGTGTACTTCAGCGCATTGAGCTGCACCGCCGCTGCGCCCAACAGCCCGACGGTGAGAATCAGCAGCGCGACCAGCACTTCGATCAGCGTCATGCCCTCCTGTGCGTTTTTGCTCCCTGCCCTCATCCGCAATTTCCACCCAGTTGAATGCGTCCGTTCAAACACACGTTCAGCGTCCTGCTTTGCGTGCCCAGCGTGTAACCGATGACCACCGCCATCGACGGTGCCGCCAGACCACCAAGATTGTTGAAATCCAGTGCGGTCACTCCTGAGGGTAGCGTCAGAGTCGCGCCACTGCTCATCGCTGGAACAACCCGCAACACATTGGCCGGATTGCCAGTACTGTCGTAGACCGCCAGCTCACCGGTCCAGACACTGCCGCCGGCGGTCGGACGCAGACGCGTGGTCACGCCGCGATTGATTGCCTCGAGGCGAGCGAAATTGATCGCGCGCTGCAAGTCGCCGACTTCGGTATCCGCCCTGCTGCTCTGGATCGTACGGGTAAAGGCCGGCACCGCCAGCGTGATCAGTATCAGGAACACCGCGATGGCGACCAGCAACTCGACCAGCGTGAAACCTTTTGTACGAAGATCCATCGGTGCCCTCCGTTGCCGTCGGCTATACCTGCTTTTACACGCTAGAACATTCGCTCGGCACGCGCCGACTGATTTGCCCTGCGCGGCGCACGGATTGCGCTGCTCATACCATTCCACGGAGGGATTTTTCATGCCGCAACACGGTTTCAGCCTGATTGAACTGCTTATGGGACTGGCGATTGGCGCAATTGTTCTGCTGCTGGTCAGCCCGGCGTTCGCCGCGCTCAAGCAAGCGACTCAACGCGACCACGCAGCGCAGTCGCTGCTCGAAGGCATCCGCCACGCTCGCACACTGGCCATCACGCACAATCAGAGCGTGGTGATCCATGGCATCGACGGTGACTGGAGTCAGGGTTGGCGGATCATTCTGGATCGAAGCGGTAGGGGGCCGGAGGACAGCAGCAATCCGCTGCTGGTGGAGCGCGCCAGTGAGGCGAAAGTGCCGATTGTCGGCAACTGGTGGGTGAGCCGCTATGTGCGGTTCAGTCATCTGGGGCAGCCACTGATGCCGGGGCGGCGATTTCAGGCGGGGACGATACACATCTGCTCGCCGCGCGAACCGGTCAGCCAGCGGCAGATCGTGCTGGCGGCGACCGGTCGCGTGCGCCTGGGCAGTCAGGAAACCGAGCAGGCGCTGTGCGACAAAGGCAGAAGCGTCAGATCGAACGGACGCGCAGCTCTTTCGGCATCGAGAACGTGATGTTCTCCTCACGGCCAGCCAGCTCGTCGGCACCGGTCGCACCCCAGGCCTGCAATTGCTGGATCACGCCCCGGACCAGCACTTCCGGCGCCGAGGCGCCAGCGGTAATGCCGATGCGCTCGACGCCGTCGAACCAGCTCTGTTGCAGGTCCTCGGCACCGTCGATCAGGTACGCCGGAGTCGCCATGCGCTCAGCCAATTCGCGCAGACGGTTGGAGTTGGAACTGTTCGGGCTGCCGACCACCAGCACCACGTCGCACTCGTCGGCCAGTTGCTTGACGGCGTCCTGGCGGTTTTGTGTGGCGTAGCAGATGTCGTCCTTGCGCGGGCCACCGATGGCCGGGAAGCGCGTGCGCAGGGCATCGATCACACGGCTGGTGTCGTCCATCGACAAGGTTGTCTGGGTGACGAAAGCGAGTCTTTCCGAATCGCGCACCTGCAGTGCGGCCACGTCCTTTTCGTCTTCAACGAGGTAGATCGCGCCGCCATTGCTGGCGTCGTACTGACCCATGGTTCCTTCGACTTCCGGGTGACCGGCGTGGCCGATCAGGATGCATTCACGACCGTCGCGGCTGTATTTGGCGACTTCGATGTGCACCTTCGTCACCAGCGGGCAGGTTGCATCGAAGACTTTCAGGCCACGACCTGCAGCTTCATTGCGCACGGCTTGGGAAACACCGTGGGCGCTGAAGATGACGATCACGTCATCGGGCACCTGATCGAGCTCTTCGACGAAAATCGCGCCACGGCTGCGCAGGTCTTCGACGACGAACTTGTTGTGCACCACTTCGTGACGCACATAGATCGGTGGCCCGAAAACTTCCAGGGCGCGGTTGACGATTTCGATCGCCCGGTCCACACCGGCGCAGAAGCCACGGGGGTTGGCGAGTTTGATTTGCATGCTGTGCCTCGTGTCTTGCGCGCGAAAACAATGGAAAACAGACTGTGGAGACCTGCTTGTTGTGGCGAGGGAATTCATCCCGCTCGGCTGCTTAGCAGTCGTGGACCGTCAACGGACTTGTCTCAGAATCCGTTGACTGGTCTGGGGGCGCTTCGCACCCCAGCGGGATAGGTCCCCTCGCCACAGAAGCTCACTCCTGCATTTTTAGATCGCTTTGACGGAAATGATTTCCACGTCAAAGGTCAGCGTCTTGCCCGCCAGCGGGTGGTTGAAGTCGACGGTCACTTGCGTGTCGTCGAATTCCTTCACCACACCTGGCAATTCAGTATTGGCCGCATCGTTGAAGATCACCAGCAGACCCGGCGACAACTCCATGTCGGTGAACTGCGAACGCGGGATGGTCTGCACGTTCTGCGGGTTCGGCTGACCAAAAGCGTTTTCCGGCTCGACGGTCAGGGTGCGCTTGTCGCCGGCCTTGAAGCCGAACAGTGCGGCTTCGAAGCCCGGCAGCAGGTTGCCATCGCCGACCTTGAACGTCGCCGGGGCCTTGTCGAAGGTACTGTCGACGGTGTCACCGTTTTCCAGGCGCAAAGCAAAGTGCAGCGTAACTTCGGTGTTCTGGCCGATGCGTTGCTCAGTCGATAGCGGTTCAGTCATGAGCAGCCTCTTCGGTTTTCTTCGATTTGAACATGTCCAGTGCCAGCATGATCGCGCCAACGGTGATCGCGCTGTCGGCAATGTTGAACGCCGGGAAATACCAGCGGTTCTGCCAGTGCACCAGAATGAAGTCGATCACATGGCCCAGGGCAATGCGGTCATACAGGTTGCCCAGCGCGCCACCCAGCACCAACGCCAGGGCGACGGCCAGCCAGGTGTCGTTGCGACCCAGACGCTTGAGCCAGACCACCAGCACGGCACTGACCACAATCGCGATCAGGGCAAACAGCCAGCGCTGCCAGCCGGAGCTGTCGGCGAGGAAGCTGAAAGCAGCGCCAGTGTTGTAGGCCAGGGTCCAGCTGAACAGATCGGGAATGATCACGATCTGCTGGAACATTTCGAGCTTGGCTTCGAAGTAGAACTTGCTGGCCTGGTCAATGACCAGAACCAGCAAGCTCAACCACAGCCAGCTCAGCCGTCCGAAACGGCCAATGGCATCAGGCATAGTGACGAACCTCGCCAGCACCGCTGATGTTGTCGACGCAACGCCCGCAGATTTCCGGATGCTCCGGGTTCACGCCGACGTCTTCGCGGCAATGCCAGCAACGCGCGCATTTCGGGAACGCCGATTTGACGATCTTCAGTTTCAGACCGCTGACTTCGGTGGCCACTGCATCGGCCGGAGCCTGAACGAACGGTGCAACGCTGGCAGTCGAGGTGATCAGGACAAAGCGCAGCTCGTTGCTCAGCTTGGCCAGATCGGCGCTCAGCGCCTCTTCGGCAAACAGCGTCACTTCGGCCTGCAGGTTGCCACCGACGGCTTTCGCCGCACGCTGGATTTCCATCTCTTTGTTGACCGCGACCTTCACTTCCATGATGCGATCCCAGTAGGCGCGACCCAGCTCGAAGCCTTCCGGCAGCTCGGTCAGGCCTTCGTACCAGGTGTTGAGCATGACCGACTCGTTACGCTCGCCCGGCAGGTATTGCCACAGCTCGTCAGCAGTGAACGCGAGGATCGGCGCGATCCAGCGCACCAGCGCTTCAGAGATGTGGAACAGCGCGGTCTGGCACGAGCGACGGGCCTTGCTGTCGGCACCGGTGGTGTACTGGCGGTCCTTGATGATGTCGAGGTAGAAACCGCCCAGCTCCTGCACGCAGAAGTTGTGGATCTTCGAGTAGACGTTCCAGAAACGGTATTCGCCGTAGTGCTCTTGCAACTCGCGTTGCAGCAGCAGCGTGCGATCCACCGCCCAGCGATCCAGCGCCAGCATGTCTTCAGCCGGCAACAGGTCGGTGGCCGGGTTGAAACCGGTCAGGTTGGAAAGCAGAAAGCGCGCGGTGTTACGGATACGACGATAGGCATCGGCGCTGCGGGTCAGGATCTGATCCGACACAGCGATTTCGCCAGAGTAGTCGGTCGACGCGACCCAAAGACGCATGATGTCGGCGCCCAGCGTATCGTTGATCTTCTTCGGCTCAATCACGTTTTTCAGCGATTTGGACATCTTGCGGCCGGACTCGTCGACGGTGAAGCCGTGCGTCAGCAGCTCGCGATATGGCGCGTGGTTGTCGATGGCGCAACCGGTCAGCAACGAGGAGTGGAACCAGCCACGGTGCTGGTCGGAACCTTCCAGGTACAGGTCGGCACGCGGGCCGCTCTCGTGGCCCATCGGGTGCGAACCGCGCAGGACGTGCCAGTGCGTGGTGCCCGAGTCGAACCAGACGTCGAGGGTGTCGCTGATCTTGTCGTACTGCGGCGCTTCATCGCCAAGCAGTTCGGCGGCGTCGAGTTTGAACCAGGCTTCAATCCCTTCGACTTCAACGCGTTTGGCGACTTCTTCCATCAGCTCGACGGTACGCGGGTGCAGCTCGCCGCTTTCCTTGTTGAGGAAGAACGGGATCGGCACGCCCCAGTTGCGCTGACGCGAGATGCACCAGTCCGGACGATTGGCGATCATCGAGTGCAGGCGCGCCTGGCCCCAGGCCGGAACGAACTTGGTGTCTTCGATGGCTTTGAGCGAGCGCACGCGCAGGGTGTCGCCGCTGGTTGGCTCCTTGTCCATGCCGATGAACCACTGCGCAGTAGCGCGATAGATCAGCGGGGTCTTGTGGCGCCAGCAGTGCATGTAGCTGTGTTCGATGACGGTGGTGTGCATCAGCGCACCGACTTCGGTCAGTTTTTCCACGATGGCCGGGTTGGCCTTCCAGATGAACTGGCCGCCGAAGAATTCCAGCGACGGCACGTACACGCCGTTGCTCTGTACCGGGTTGAGGATGTCGTCGTTGACCATGCCGTATTTCTTGCAGGTCACGAAGTCGTCCACGCCGTAGGCCGGGGCGGAGTGAACCACGCCGGTGCCAGCGCCCAGCTCAACGTAGTCAGCCAGGTACACCGGCGACAGACGATCGTAGAACGGGTGACGGAAGTTGATCAGCTCAAGTTCTTTACCGGTGGTGGTGGCGATGACCGAACCTTCCACGCCGTAGCGCGCCAGGCAGGCTTCGACCAGCTCTTCAGCCAGCACCAGCAGCTTGTCGCCGATATCGACCAGGGCATAGTTGAATTCCGGGTGCACGTTCAGCGCCTGGTTGGCCGGGATGGTCCACGGGGTGGTGGTCCAGATCACGATGGCAGCAGGTTTGCTCAGCGACGCCAGACCGAACGCGGCAGCCAGTTTGGCCTCGTCAGCGATCGGGAATGCAACGTCGATGGTCGAGGACTTCTTGTTCTCGTACTCGACTTCCGCTTCAGCCAGAGCCGAACCGCAATCGAAGCACCAGTTCACCGGCTTGAGGCCCTTGAAGACAAAGCCACCCTTGACGATTTCGGCGAGGGCGCGGATTTCACCGGCCTCGTTCTTGAAGTCCATGGTCTTGTACGGGTTGGCGAAGTCGCCCAGCACGCCGAGACGGATGAACTCGGACTTCTGCCCTTCGATCTGCTCGGTGGCGTAGGCACGGCACAGCTCGCGGGTCTTATCCGCGCCGAGGTTCTTGCCGTGGGTCACTTCAACCTTGTGCTCGATCGGCAGGCCGTGGCAGTCCCAGCCCGGGACGTACGGCGCGTCGAAACCCGACAGGGTTTTCGAGCGGATGATCATGTCCTTGAGAATCTTGTTCAGTGCGTGACCGATGTGGATCGTGCCGTTGGCGTACGGAGGGCCGTCGTGCAGGACGAACTTCGGACGATCCTTGCCAATCTCGCGCAACTTTCCGTACAGGCCAATACTGTCCCAGCGCTGCAGGATCTGCGGTTCGCGCTGTGGCAGGCCGGCCTTCATTGGGAAGGCGGTGTCCGGAAGGTTTAGCGTGGCTTTATAGTCGGTCATTTAAGGCTCTTCATTAGCGATGGGCGCTAGGTGCGGCTAGTGCACGGGCGGTGGCGACATCCGCATTGATCGCCGTTTTCAATGCCTCCAGAGAGGCGAAGCGCTGCTCTTCACGCAGCTTTTGGTGGAAAACCACCGTCAAACGCCGGTCATACAGATCGCCGGCAAAATCTAACAGATGGACCTCGAGGTGGGCTTTGCCATCCCCTTGCACCGTAGGGCGCACGCCGATATTGGCGACGCCGGGCCAGGTCTTGCCGTCGATGTCGACATTCACCAGATACACCCCGGTAAACGGCACGCGACGACGCTTGAGTTGAATGTTGGCAGTGGGCGTGCCCAGTTGCCGGGCCAGTTTCTGCCCATGCAGCACGCGACCGGCGATGCGGTACGGACGGCCGAGCAAGCGTTCGGCCAAGGCAAAATCGGCCGCAGCCAAGGCGTTGCGCACCTGCGTGCTGCTGACGCGAATGCCGTCCAGCTCGACGGTTTGCGCAGCTTCGACAGTGAAACCGTGAACCTGCCCGGCCTGCATGAGGAAATCGAAATCGCCGAGGCGGTCGCAACCGAAACGGAAATCGTCACCGACCTCCAGATGCTGCACGCCAAGGCCATCGACCAGAATGGTATCGACGAACTCACTGGCGCTGAGCTTGCTCAGCCGCTGGTTGAACGCCAGGCACAGCACCCGGTCGACGCCTTCAGCGGCCAGTAATTGCAGCTTGTCGCGCAACCGCGCCAGACGTGCCGGTGCGGTGTCGGGAGCAAAGAACTCCCGTGGCTGCGGCTCGAAAATCACCACGCAGCTGGGTACGCCCAACTCGAGCGCACGCTCACGCAGCCGGGCCAGGATAGCCTGGTGACCACGGTGAACACCGTCAAAGTTGCCAATAGTGGCGACGCAGCCCCGATGCTGGGGGCGCAAGTTGTGGAGGCCTCGAACCAGCTGCATAACGCGCTTCTTGCTCATAAAGTGGTCGATTATAACCACACCCGACGGCCGACGACAGGCAACACCGTAACGCAAAGTGAACGAGCCGACAAAACCGCCGGCCCGTGCCTGTTTATAAAGACTGAAACCTCAGCTCAAGGCTTTGCGATTGAAGTCGCGCAGGCGGAAACCCAGCAGCAGCAACATACCGAAATACGCCACCACGCCAGCAACCACCAGCGCGCCCAGCCGCAGGAAGCGCTCGAGCATATGCCCCTCATCCCACGCGGGCATGAAATGCATGCAGGCCAGCAACACCGCCGACATCACGGTCACTGCAACGACCAGCTTGAAACCGAATTTGCCCCAGCCCGGTTGCGGTTGATACATCTTTTGCTTGCGCAGCTGATAGAACAGCAGCCCGGCATTCAGGCAAGCACCGGCACTGATCGCCAAGGCAAGGCCGGCATGGGCCAGTGGGCCGATCAACGCCAAGTTGAACAACTGGGTACAGACCAGCGTGAAAATCGCGATTTTCACCGGGGTGCGAATGTTTTGTTGCGCATAAAAGCCCGGCGCCAGCACTTTGATCACGATAATCCCGAGCAGGCCGACAGAATAGGCAATCAGCGCACGCTGGGTCATCTCGGCATCAAAGCCACTGAACTGGCCGTATTGAAACAATGAAACCGTCAGCGGCTCGGCAAGAATCCCCAGTGCCAGCGCGCACGGCAGCACCAGCACAAAGCACAGGCGCAGCCCCCAATCGAGGATTCGCGAATACTCGTGGCGATCCTTGCTGGCGTAGGTCTTGGCCAGCGTTGGCAGCAGAATCGTCCCGAGAGCCACACCCAGCACACCCGACGGCAATTCCATCAAACGGTCGGCGTAATACATCCACGACACCGAACCTGCGACCAGAAACGAGGCGAAGATGGTGTTGATGATCAATGAAATCTGGCTGACCGACACGCCGAGAATCGCCGGCAGCATCTGCTTCATCACCCGCCACACGCCGCTGTCGCGCAGGTTCAGGCGTGGCAGCACGAGCATGCCGATCTTTTTCAGGTGCGGCAGCTGATACAGCAACTGCGCCAGACCGCCGACCAGCACCGCCCAGCCAAGGGCCATGACCGGTGGATCGAAGTACGGCGTGAGGAACAGCGAAAACACGATCATGCTGACGTTGAGCAGAGTCGGCACGAAGGCCGGCACCGAGAAGCGGTTCCAGGTGTTGAGGATCGCGCCGGCCAGCGACGACAGCGAGATCAGCAATATATAAGGAAAGGTCACCCGCAACAGATCGGAGGTGAGCTGGAATTTCTCCGGGGTATCGGTAAAACCGGGCGCTGTGGCCCAGATCACCCAAGGGGCGGCGATCATGCCCAGCGCCGTCACCACCGCCAATACCAGCGTCAGCAGGCCCGACACATAGGCAATAAAGGTGCGCGTCGCCTCTTCGCCCTGCTGGCTTTTATATTCAGCCAGAATCGGCACGAACGCCTGGGAGAAAGCCCCTTCGGCAAAGATCCGCCGCAGCAGGTTGGGCAGTTTGAACGCAATAAAGAAGGCATCCGTGGCCATCCCGGCGCCGAATGTCCGCGCGATCAGCGTGTCACGAACAAAACCCAGAATCCGGGAAAGCATCGTGATAGAGCTGACGGCGGCCAACGATTTGAGCAGATTCATTGAGAGAGTTTGTGCCTGTCGATAAACAGCAGGCGAACAATGCGCCTACTTGTGCGATACTCCGCGCCGCAACAGCACAGAGCCAAAGCTCGCGAGTTTACAGGTCAAGCGCCGGAAATAAATATCCCGCCTCTTTATACCTACCACTTAGCGGAACGATTCAAGTGCCCTTGACAAGACAAGTCTTCATCGGCATGATTCGCGGCCTATTTTGTTTGCTATTTCCTAAAAAGTCTTTCGAGGAGCTCGACGGTGGCCAACTCACCTTCCGCCAAAAAACGTGCAAAACAGGCTGAGAAGCGTCGCAGCCACAACGCCAGCCTGCGTTCCATGGTTCGTACCTACATCAAGAATGTAGTTAAGGCCATCGACGCAAAAGACGCTGAAAAAGCTCAAGCTGCATACGTTCTGGCTGTGCCAGTTATCGACCGTATGGCCGATAAAGGCATCATCCACAAGAACAAGGCTGCTCGTCATAAGAGCCGTCTGAATGGCCACGTCAAAGCGCTGAAAGAAGCCGCTTAATCGACGTAGTCATTAAAAAACCGACCTCAGGGTCGGTTTTTTATTGCCTGTGATTTAACAAGCTACAGGCAAAAAAATGTGGGAGCGAGCCTGCTCGCGAATGCGATCTGCCAGTTGATATTTCTATCGACCGACATGACCTCTTCGCGAGCAGGCTCGCTCCCACAGTTCGGATTGATGACGCTTATTGCTGGACCGGCACCCACGGCAGGATCGGGATGGCCGTGACCGCATTCTGCGGACTGCCCTCGATCAAGCGATCGCTGTAGACCAGGTACACCAGCGTGTTGCGCTTCTTGTCGAGGAAACGCACCACCTGCATGGTCTTGAACACCAGCGAAGTGCGCTCCTTGAACACCTCATCGCCATCCTTCAGCTCACCCTTGAACTTGATCGGCCCGACCTGGCGACAAGCGATCGACGCCTCAGCACGATCCTCGGCCAGACCGAGACCACCCTTCACTCCACCAGTCTTGGCGCGTGACAGGTAGCAGGTCACGCCTTCGACTTTCGGATCGTCGAACGCCTCGACCACGATCCGGTCATTCGGCCCGACAAACTTGAACACCGTCGACACCTGACCGATTTCCTCGGCCGAGGCCAGCAATGGCATGGCCATCAGCAGGCCCAACAATCCTTTCGCTACACGCATCGAATTTTCCTTAGACCAGAATCAGGTTGTCACGGTGAACCAGTTCCGGCTCCGCCATGTAACCGAGCAAACCGACAATCGCATCCGACGACTGACCGATGATTTTTTGCGCTTCCAGGGCGCTGTAATTGGCCAGACCCCGAGCGATCTCCCGACCATCCGGCGCTACGCAGACGACCATCTCACCGCGACGGAAACTGCCTTGAACCAGCTTCACCCCCACCGGCAGCAGACTTTTGTTGCCCTTGGACAACGCCGACACCGCCCCCTCATCCAGCACCAGAGTGCCACGGGTTTGCAGGTGCCCGGCCAGCCACTGCTTGCGCGCCGCGAGCATGCCGCGCTCCGGCGATAGCAGCGTGCCGATGCGCTCGCCCGCCTTGAGACGATCAAGCACGCGCTCAAGGCGCCCGCCGACGATGATGGTATGCGCACCGGAACGCGCTGCCAGGCGCGCCGCGCGCAGCTTGGTCTGCATGCCGCCACGCCCCAGCGCACCGCCGGTACCGCCGGCGACCGCATCAAGCGTCGGATCATCGGCGCGCGCTTCATAAATCAGCTGCGCATCAGGATTGTTGCGCGGATCGGCGTCGAACATGCCGTCGCGATCAGTGAGGATCACCAGCAGATCGGCCTCGACCAGATTGGCCACCAGCGCCGCCAGCGTGTCGTTGTCGCCGAAACGGATTTCATCGGTGACCACGGTGTCGTTTTCATTGATCACCGGAATGACCTTCAGCTCGACCAGCGCACGCAAGGTACTGCGGGCGTTGAGGTAGCGCTTGCGGTCGGAGAGGTCGTCGTGGGTCAGGAGAATCTGCGCAGTGTGCCGGCCATGCTCGGCGAAGCTCGACTCCCACGCCTGCACCAACCCCATCTGACCGATTGCAGCGGCCGCCTGGAGCTCGTGCATGGCACTGGGTCGTGCGGTCCAGCCCAAGCGACTCATGCCGGCCGCCACCGCCCCGGAGGACACCAGCACCAGCTCGACGCCCGCCTCATGCAGCGCCACCATCTGCTCGACCCAGACACTCATTGCCGCGCGATCCAGCCCTTTGCCGTCAGCTGTCAGCAAAGCGCTGCCGATCTTCACGACCCAACGCTGCGCACCTGTCACCTTGCTCCGCATCATCTTCAACCTTAGCTTGAGGGCAGCGCGACCTGGCACTGCCCGTGACGTTAATCGTGGCGATTGCTGACCAACGATCGATTTCCGGATACTAAAACGCCGCTCGATTGAGCGGCGTTCAAGTTTATCGCAACGGATCAGTCACGCACGTAAATGATTTCCGGACCGTCTTCGTCATCCACATCTTCTTCGTCCCAGTCATCGTCGCCGATGTCATGGACCGACTTCACGCCGCTGCGACGCAGGGCACGCTTGTCATCCAGCGCCTGCAACTGCGCACGGGCTTCGTCTTCGATGCGCTGATCGAGATCGGCCAGCTCTTCCTTGTACGCAGGATCTGCGGCGAGGCGATCGGCACGATCTTCCATGTAACGCATGATGTCGTGGCACAGACGCTCGGTACCGATCTTGGCGATGGCCGAGATCACGTACACCGGACCGGTCCACTCCAGACGATCGACGATTTCCTTGACGCGAGCATCGTGCTCTTCTTCAAGGATCTGGTCGCACTTGTTCAGCACCAGCCAGCGATCACGCTCGGCCAGCGACGGGCTGAACTTGATCAGCTCGTTGACGATCACTTCAGCCGCGTCCGGAGCACTGGAATCATCCAGCGGCGCCATGTCGACGAGGTGCAGCAGCAGACGCGTGCGCGCCAGGTGCTTGAGGAAGCGAATGCCCAGGCCAGCACCGTCGGAAGCGCCTTCGATCAGACCCGGAATGTCGGCAATGACGAAGCTCTTCCAGCGATCGACGCTGACCACACCCAGGTTCGGCACCAGCGTGGTGAACGGGTAGTCGGCAACTTTCGGCTTGGCCGCCGAGACCGAACGGATAAAGGTACTTTTACCGGCGTTCGGCAAGCCCAGCAGACCGACGTCGGCCAGCACTTTCATTTCCAGTTTCAGGTCGCGCTGCTCGCCCGGCTTGCCCGGCGTGGTCTGACGCGGTGCACGGTTGGTACTGGATTTGAAACGGGTGTTGCCCAGACCGTGCCAGCCGCCCTGCACTACCATCAGTTTCTGACCGGCCTTGGTCAGGTCGCCGATGACTTCCTGAGTGGCAGAGTCGATCACGGTGGTGCCGACCGGCACGCGCAGGATCAGGTCTTCGCCCTTCTTGCCGGTGCAGTCGGTGCTGCCACCGTTGGAGCCACGCTCGGCATCGAAGTGACGGGTGTAACGGTAGTCGACCAGGGTGTTGAGGTTTTCGTCGGCCATCATGTAGATGGAACCGCCGTCACCGCCATCACCGCCGTTCGGGCCGCCGTTTTCAATGAATTTTTCCCGGCGGAAACTCATGGCACCGTTGCCACCGTCACCGGCCTTTACGCGAATCGATACTTCATCAACAAACTTCATAACCAACGCCTCTCGCCGTACGGACGAGCCGAAAAACAATCAAGACATAAGACTCTTGCAAAAATGAGCGCAGCGACCCCAAGACACGACCTGCATCGCACGCCGACAGCCCATACAAACAGCTTTGCAAGAGACTCACCCCACAAACGAAAAAGCCCCGTCGCAAGACAGGGCTTCTCCAGCGATCTCGCGATTAAGCCGCGATTACGCTCACGTAACGACGACCGAAGGCGCCCTTTACTTCGAACTTGATCACGCCTTCGATTTTAGCAAAGAGAGTGTGATCCTTGCCCATGCCAACGCCGTAGCCAGCGTGGAATTGGGTGCCGCGCTGACGCACGATGATGTTGCCGGCCTTGATGACCTGGCCGCCATACATCTTCACGCCAAGGCGTTTGGCTTCTGAGTCGCGACCGTTACGGGTACTACCACCAGCTTTTTTGTGTGCCATGAGTTCAATTCTCCTAGTGAGGAATTAGGCTGTAATTAAGCCTGAATACCGGTGATTTTGATCTCGGTGAACCACTGGCGGTGGCCCATACGCTTCATGTGGTGCTTACGGCGACGGAACTTGATGATGCGGACTTTATCGTGACGACCTTGGGAGATCACTTCAGCCTTGACGGTTGCGCCAGCAACAACTGGTGCGCCGATGTTCACGTCGTCGCCGTTGGCGACCAGCAGAACGCGATCAAAAGTCACGGATTCGCCAGTAGCGATTTCCAGTTTTTCGATCTTCAGGTATTCACCTTCAGCGACCTTGTATTGCTTACCGCCGGTAACGATTACTGCGTACATGGTATTTCTCCGATAATCCTGCTCACCCAGCTCTTTATAAGAAGAGGTATTGGCTGGCATGGCTGCATGGGGCTGGAACGGCCCAAGTGCAATTGCGTAAGGCAGGTGCTGCCCAGGAAGTTCAGGGTGCGCGATTGTACGCAAGCAATCTGCCTCGCGCAAGTGGCCG
>NZ_RCNX01000047.1:0-111265 GCF_004307595.1 Pseudomonas sp. Sample_23 | reverse complement strand
AGGAAGTTCAGGGTGCGCGATTGTACGCAAGCAATCTGCCTCGCGCAAGTGGCCGACAGGCACTGTGAAAGCGTCGCGAGCGAAGGCAAGACAAGGAAAAAACAGGCGAGGAAGCGGAGTTTACGGGTTGTAAATGAGCATTCCGAGCCTGTTTTTGACGCAGGATTGCCGAGCGCAGCAGCTTTCACAGTGCCTGATCGTGCCTTGACAGGTCTGGGTGGGGGTCCTAGCATGCCGCGCAACCCTTCTGGAGCGACTCTCGCTGATGCAACCCCAAGCTTTCTACCGCGCGGTGGCGGACGATTTTAGCGCCGTCGACGGCATCATCAAGAAGCAGCTGACGTCTCGAGTGCCGCTGGTATCGAAAATCGGCGATTACATCACGTCGGCCGGCGGCAAACGCCTGCGTCCTTTATTAGTGTTGCTGTGTGGCAAGGCCCTGGGTCGCGAAGGCGACGACATGCGCCTGCTGGCCGCCACCATCGAATTCCTGCACACCGCGACCCTGCTGCATGACGACGTCGTCGACATGTCCGGCATGCGCCGTGGCCGCTCGACCGCCAACGCCATGTGGGGCAATGCCCCGAGCGTGCTGGTCGGCGACTTCCTGTATTCGCGCTCGTTCGAAATGATGGTCGAACTGGGCTCGATGCCGGTGATGAAGATTCTCTCCCAGGCCACACGCATCATCGCTGAAGGTGAAGTGTTGCAGCTGTCCAAGGTGCGTGACGCCAGCACCAGCGAAGAAACCTACATGGAAGTCATCCGCGGCAAGACCGCGATGCTCTTCGAAGCCTCTACCCACAGCGCCGCCGCCCTGGCTGGCGCGACCGCCGAGCAGAGCGAAGCCCTGCGCACGTTCGGCGATCACCTGGGTGTGGCGTTCCAGCTGGTTGATGACCTGCTCGACTATAAAGGCGACGCAGAAACCCTGGGCAAGAACGTCGGCGACGATCTGGCCGAAGGCAAGCCAACCCTGCCGCTGATCTACACCATGCGCGAAGGTACGGCCGAACAGGCGGCACTGGTGCGTCAGGCGATCCAGAAAGGCGGGATCGAAGACCTGGAAAGCATCCGCATCGCCGTCGAAGCGTCCGGCTCGCTGGAGTACACCGCGCAACTGGCCCGCGATTACGTGGCCCGCGCGATCAAGTGCCTCGAGGCGCTGCCGGCCAGCGAATACCGCGATGCGCTGGTGGAACTGAGCGAGTTCGCGGTCGCCCGCACGCACTGATTCATCCCCTGTGGGAGCGAGCCTGCTCGCGAAAGCAATCTGCCAATCGACTCAATGTTGACTGACACAGCGCTTTCGCGAGCAGGTCGAATCGTCGCACCGTCGCTCCCACACTAGTTTCTGCGCTATGCCCTCCTCCGCGTAAAACCCTATACAATGTGCGCCCTTTAGTCCTCCTGATACCCAAGGAACCTTAGTGAGCACGTTGCCACCCTGCCCGAAATGCAATTCCGAATACACCTACGAAGACGGCACCCAACTGGTCTGCCCCGAGTGCGCCCACGAGTGGTCTGCCAGCGGCGAAGCCGAAGTGGCGGCTGATGATGCCGTGAAGAAAGATTCGGTCGGCAACGTCCTGCAGGACGGCGACACCATCACCGTGATCAAGGACCTCAAGGTCAAGGGCACATCGCTGGTGGTCAAGGTCGGCACCAAGGTCAAGAACATCCGCCTGTGCGATGGCGACCACGACATCGACTGCAAGATCGACGGCATCGGCCCGATGAAGCTCAAATCCGAGTTCGTCAGAAAAGTCTGAGCCTTGCGTCATCCATCCTGCGCCAGCCGTGGGATGGAGCTTTGCCCTCCCCGCTTCGGCTCAATGAATCCGCGCATGGCCATCAGCCAGCCATTTTGACCTGACACAATTTTTACCCGGAAAAATCCACGATCCGCCAATAGGCACTTGCTATTTGGTGAATAAGAATTATTCTCATTGAAACCTTTCAAGGAGATGAGACCCATGACTTATTTGATCGACGCCTGGCTGGATCGCCCACACCCTTACCTCAGAATTCTCCATCGGGAAACCGGCGAAGTCTGCGCGGTGCTTGAAGAAGAAGCGCTGCATGAGCTGCAGGATCAAGGCGATCTGGACGTCAGCAGCCTCAATTCCAGCGAGCCGCTGGTACTCAAGGAGCTGGTGCGCAATCTGTTCCTGTTCTGCTATGCCCGGGCGTTGCGCCCGACCAATGAGCTGCACAACAAGATCGAAATATGAAACGCGGTCAAAACTGTAGGAGTGAGCCTGCTCGCGATAGCGGTGTGTCAGATAGCCAATCAACAACTGACACACCGCGTTCGCGAGCAGGCTCACTCCTACATTGGCCTGCCATCAAGCAGGCTCGGTATTACAGAACGTCGAGCAGCTCGACGTCGAATACCAGAACGCTGTGCGGCGGGATGCTGCCCACGCCTTGTGCGCCGTAAGCCAGTTCGCTCGGCACGTACAGGCGCCATTTGCTGCCGGCATTCATCAGTTGCAGGGCTTCGGTCCAGCCAGCGATCACGCCGCCAACCGGGAATTCTGCAGGCTGGCCGCGCTCGTAGGAGCTGTCGAACACAGTGCCGTCGATCAGCGTGCCGTGGTAGTGCGTACGCACTTGGTCTTCACGGGTCGGCTTGGCGCCTTTGCCCTGAGTCAGCACTTCGAATTGCAGGCCGGAAGCCAGGGTGGTGATGCCGTCACGCTTGGCGTTTTCGGCGAGGAAGGCCAGGCCTTCGCCAGCCGCAGCTTCAGCCTTGGCAGCTGCTTCAGCTTGCATGATCTCGCGGATCACTTTGAAGCTGGCGGACATTTCTTCCTGGCCAACACGGCTTGGCTTGCCGGCGAAAGCGTCGGTCAGACCGGCCAGGATCGCGTCCAGGCTGACACCCGGTGGCGGGTTATCGCGCAGCTGGTCGCCGAGTTGACGGCCGATACCGTAGCTGACGCGGGTTTCGTCGGTGGACAGATTTACTTCGGACATGACACTGCTCCGCTGTGCGGACGGCCACAGGACTTGCCGTGCGTGCACAGCGCGTCCCGGCGCGCCCGGAACCAAAAGGGCGAGCAGACTAGCACAGATACCCCGGACTTGGGGCCGAGGCTACAGGGCCGAGCGCCAGGCGAGCGGCACTTTCAGGCTTTCATCGAGGTCAGCGACCAGCCCGCACATTTCGTCATGGACTGAGGTGTGCACAAGGTTGAATGGCAGAACCGGGAAGGCATGCAGCAGATCCCGCGCGTGCTCCACTGAGCGCAGCGTCAGCATATTGCCCTTGAGATCGCTCAACGGATACGCCGTCCCATGCATCCTCGCTTCCAACAGGTAAATGCCTCCTTCCATGGAGATCAGGTTCAACTCGTCGACCTTTTTGGCAACAGCAAACGCGTTCAACTCTTGCAGGTTCATGGAAGCACCTCACACCGTGGCGAATCGCACCGTTACAGGCATAGGCCGCTGCGCTTGAAAGCACAAGCCACAAACGAAACCGCCCGTCTGTTTCGCAACAGACGGGCGGTTTTTTTGCCTTGATCGGCTGATCAGTGCTTGGTGACCTTGTCCAGGTAACCCATGGCAAACGCGGACACCACAAAAGTCATGTGAATGATCACGTACCACATCAGATGCTCAGGATCGACGTTCTTGGCATCCATGAAGATGCGCAGCAGGTGGATCGAAGAAATCGCCACGATCGACGCCGCGACTTTCATCTTCAGCGACGACGAGTCCATGGTGCCCAGCCAGCTGAGCTTCTCTTTGCCTTCGTCGATGTCCAGTTGCGAGACGAAGTTCTCGTAGCCGGAAATCATCACCATCACCAGCAGACCGCCCACCAGCGCCATGTCGATCAGCGACAGCAGCACCAGAATCAGATCCGATTCAGCCATGGCGAAGACGTTGGGCAGGATATGGATGATTTCCTGGAAGAACTTCAATGCCAGCGCCAGCAGACCGAGGGACAGGCCGATGTAGATCGGCGCCAGCAGCCAGCGGGTGGCGTACATTGCATTTTCGATAAAGCGTTCCATTGACTCTCACACAAGGGGCTGGAAATGGCGGCGAGTATAACAGCCCGCTGTGACAGCCAGAAACCGCCGGAAAATCCGCCACCTGCGTGTGTGTGACAAAGTTTTTCTGCTAGTGTCCAAAGCATTGACAGCCCAATGACAGTGGACAGGACGCGTGGAAATGGATGTGCGATCAGCCTTGACGACTGCCGGAATCTGCCTCGCCTTGCTCATCGGCGGTTGCTCGCCCGGCGATGAAAAACAAGTCGCCAACCTCGACGAAAAGACCGCCACCTTCGAACAGTCACTGGACACGATCAGCGATCCCAAGCTCAAGGACGCCATCACCGAACTCGGCGGTTCGCTGCTGTTGCTCGAACGGGCCAGGCTCAAGCTCGACGACATCGCGCCGCACACCGAATATGGCGCCGACGCCCTCGCCGTGCTCAAGCACTACCCTACCCCGCAAGCGCTGGTCGATACCTTCATCAACGGCCTGTTCGTGCTGCACAAGGACGCCAGCTCGGATTACCTGACCGATCTGCAACCGGTATTCCCGTTCAACCTGAACATTCCCGGCGGGTTCCTGTTTCCGCACGGCATCGAATGGCACTCGGTGACGCTGAGCAACAAACGCGTGATCGCCTGGCAGCCGGAATGGTCGGAAACCGATCCGGGCATTCAGCTCAGCCCGTCCAGCTCCAACGTGACCAACCCCGATGACCTGACGGTGACCTACCCGTTCATCGATGGCCTGAACGTCGACAAGAAAAGCCTGCCGCAACCGGTCAGCCTGCAAGGCCAGGTCGAGGTCATCGCGCCGCGTCGCCTGTACAGCTTTGACCTGACGCAGAAAGACGTCGGCCAGACCCGCAGCAACGACAACCTCAGCGTCAAACTGCTCAAGCTGGAAAAGAACTATGCCGAGGTCGAAGTCAGCAACAGCCTGCCGCTGGCAGCGGAAGTCGCCGAAATCCGGATCAATCCGCTGATCGTCCAGGCCCGCGACGCCAGCGGCCAATACCTGGTGCGCGCCGGTTCGATCAACGAAAGCCCGGAGCAGGTCGCGTTCTACCAGAAGCAACTGACGCAGTTACAGAAGCAGAAGAGCTGGAGCGACACCCTGGAAAAACAGCTCAGCGACGACCAGCAAGCCTTCGAGAAAGACCACCCGCGCCGCTACAACAAGGTGTATTTCCACGGCCCGATCGACACACTGGAAGTCAGCGTGCTCGACTTCTCCTCGGCAACGGTGACGCGCAAATCCCTGGACCTGCCGGTGCGCACCTTCAACCCGCACACCACGGCCAAAACCGTGCAGCCGCTGGATCTGCCAGTTGTGGTGTATGACGATCTCGCCGCCAACTGGCTCAAAGGCGCGGACCTGACCGAGGAACAATTGAAGGCCGGCGTGCGCATTCATCAATCGGTGGAAGAGCCGAGCGCGGCGCGTATCGAGTTTTCCCACCGACGCACCTTCAATGACGAATTGCTTGGCGACGAACTCAACCCCGGCGTCAGTCCCGTGACCTTCTTCACGGAAAAGCGCGGCGGCAAACTCGACGAGCCGATCGAACTGCCGCCCGAGGCGTATCAGGTCGATCCGCTGCAAGCGACGATAACTTATGATCTGAATCTGTTTCCGGAAACCCCGGCGATTGCCGTGGGCTCGATGCCGTTGTTTCTGGCCACGGTGGCCAAGCAATCCTACGACGCGCAGTCATTGCCCAAAGGCCTGGCGATCAAGGACAACACGCTGGTAGTCGACCTGAAAACCTTCCCGGCCAACGAATGGCGTTTCTTCGTCAAGGACGACAGTGGCCATTACCTCAAGCAGATTCTTTCGGTCAGCCACGACGCCAGCACCGAAGGCCCCGCGCTACTCGGCGTGCACTACTTTTATGGTCGCCCGACTCGCGTGGAGACCTATCAGCGCACCGACCTCGCCACCGTGCAATACGGCTTTGAGGTCAAGCTCGACAAGGCGCCGGTGGACCAGACAGCGCCTTAACCGTTGAGGCTGCGCCCACGACCGCCGTTGATCTGCCGCAACTGCGCTTGCAGATGCAAGCTCCAGATCTGCGGATCATCGGCCAGTTCGTAACCATGCAAGGTCAGGCTTTCAACGATGGTGTCGAGAATCGACTCGGCCGCCACCGGGCCGTGAAACGGGCCCTGGGCTTTGATCGCGGAAGGTTGTTCGCCGGCCATGCCGGCCGCGAAGAGCAGCGTCCACATGCCGTTGTCGCCGGCCAGCGGCTTGACGGCGCATTCGATCCGGGTCACCAGACCCAGGCATTGACGGGTGAGACAGAGGTTGCGCGACATGGCGGCGACCCTCGGTAAAGCCGGTATTCAGCCCCCACGGGAGGACTGGCTCGATCCAGTGATACTGTCGATATCCTTGACCTGAGAATAGAAGAAAAGTGTCCCGCGCAAGCCAAATGGAACCAGAAGGCGCCGAATGGTCATTGTGTGAATATTGGCGTCAGAGTAGTGGCACATTCCCCGAAGATCCCCGCAGAGATCAATCTGGAAAAGCACTGTGGGAGCGAGCCTGCTCGCGAAGACGATGGACCAGCCAACTCATTCGTCGACTGATACAGCGCTTTCGCGAGCAGGCTCGCTCCCACAGGGTCTGGAATGAACTGATCAGGCCGGTTTGGCTTCGGCGAGAGCCTCCTGCGCCAGTTCCTTCTCAGCCTCTTTCAAGTCCTCTTCGCTGATCATCTCGGCGATATCGCGCAGGCGCTCGACCACTCGCGCATTGATGCTGCCTTCGGGGAATTCGCCATCGGCGTTCGGCTCCCCGGCCGGCTCACCCACCAGCAGGCTCAGCGCCTCATCGGCCTGACGCACCGCATACACGTGGAACTGGCCGGCGCGCACGGCGGCGAGGACTTTCTCATCGAGCATCAGCGTGGCGACGTTGGCCTGGGGAATGATTGCGCCCTGTTCGCCGGTCAGGCCGCGTGCTTCGCAGAGGCGGAAGAAGCCTTCGATCTTCTCGTTGACCCCGCCGACTGCCTGCACTTCGCCGAACTGGTTGATCGAACCGGTGATGGCAAAACATTGCTTGAGCGGGGTTTTCGACAGTGCCGAAATCAGCGTGCACGCCTCGCCCAGCGATGCACTGTCGCCATCGACGTAACCGTACGACTGCTCGAGCGCAATGCTCGCCGAGATCGCCAGCGGGAATTCCTGAGCGTAACGGCTGCCCAGATAACCGGTGAGGATCATCACGCCTTTGGAGTGAATCGGCTGGCCGAGGTTGACCTCACGTTCGATGTCGACGATGCCGCTGCCGCCCGGGTACACCGTGGCGGAAATCCGCGCCGGCACGCCGAACGCCGAATCACCGACCTCCAGCACCGTCAGCCCGTTGCACTTGCCGACTGCCGCACCGTCGGTGTCGATGAGGATGATCCCGGCGAGCATGTCGTCGAGAATCCGCGCCGAGACGCGCCCGGTGCGGGTGGCCTTGGCTTTCAGGGCGCGTTCGATATGGCCGGCGTCGGTCATTTCATCGCCGGCCAGATGGCGAATGAAATCCGCCTCGCTGACCAGTTGGAACAGATCGCCAATGCGCGCCGACAAGCGCCCCTGATGCTCGGCCAGCCGTGCGCTGTAGGTCGCCAGCCGTGCCACCGCATCGGCGGTCAGCGGCGCCATGCCTTCTTCCGAAGTACGGGTTTTCAGGAGCTGGGCGAACTGCTCGAGGCTTTCGTCGACCATCGGGATGTCTTCGTCGAAGTCGACCAGAACGCGGAACATCTCCTGGAAGTCCGGATCGAGATCCTGCAGCGTGTAATACAGCTGCCGCGCACCGATGATGATGACTTTGACCTGCAGCGGAATGTGCTGCGGGTTCAGGGTCATGGTGGCGAAGCGGCCCATCTCGCCCAGCGGCGATTCCATTTTCAGTTTGCGCGATTGCAGGGCGCGTTTGAGCGCATCCCACACGAACGGCTCGCTGAGCATTTTCTCCGCTTCGAGAATCAGGAAACCGCCATTGGCGCGGTGCAGCGCACCCGGACGCAACTGCCGGTAAGTGGTGTAGAGCGCGCCTTGATCGGTGGTGTACTCGATGCGGCCGAACAGGTTTTCGTAGGTCGGATGCGGTTCGAACACCACCGGTGCACCGCCGCTGGCCGGATGCCCGACCACCAGGCTTGGTGCGTATTGTTCTTCCAGCAACTTGCGCGCGACGGCGTCGGTCTTGCTGTCGTCAACCAGTTGCTCGACCACGGTTTTCAGCAGGTAGACCTGCATCGCTTGCAGGTAACCGCAGACCCCGGCGTTCTCTGCGTACTTCTCCGACAGCGGCGCCAGCAACGGCTGCAAGGCCAGGGTGATGGTTTCTTCGTTGAGCGAACGCAGTTGATTGTTCGACTCGCGCTTCCACTGCGGCAGGCTGGCGAGTTCTTCGTTCAGGCGCTCTTCGAGGCCGGAAATGTCATCGTGAAAACGCTCGCGCTCGGCTTCCGGCAACTGCGCGAATTCGGCTTCGTCCAGGGCCTTGCCGTCGAGCATCGGGGTGAAGGCGATATTGCTGCTGTCGCGGTACAGGGCGACGTCTTTTTCCAGGGCCAGGCGCTCGATGATGTCCAGCGCCTTGTCGTAGCGCTGGTTGAAGGCACGGTCGATGGCGCTTTTTTTCTGCTGGTAAGACGGGTGTTCGAAAACCGCCGGAAAAGTCGCCAGCAGGTTGTCGATCAGGCCGTTGATGTCACCGATGAACGAGGCCGCCGTGCCCGATGGCAGCTCCAGTGCACGTGGTTCGCGCGGCTCATCGAAGTTGTTGACGTAGACCCAGTCCGCCGGGGTCTGCAGGCGCTTGCCTTCGGCTTTCAGGTAGCGTTTGACGAACGAGAAACGGCCGGTGCCGGGCTCGCCCATGACGAATACGTTGTAACCGGGGCGTGGCATCGCCACACCGAACTGCAAGGCTTCGACCGCGCGTTCCTGGCCGAGCACACCGCGAAAGGGCTCCAGATCATTGGTGCTGGTGAAGCTGAACTGTTCAGCGGAAAACGGACGAGTCAGCGCTTCGGGCGCAAGACGCAGGCTGGCAGCAACAGGATCAGGCATCGGGCTTCCTTAACAATCAGGCGGGGCAGGTAGCGGCATTCTGGCGCTGCCCGTGCCCCACTGGCAAGGCGCGCCACATGACAAAGCATAGACAAGCGCGCGGCCGGCCGACGCGTCCCGATAAATCAGAGGTTTATTCCAAATATTTTGCAAAAAGTCACGGAACCGCTGGAACGTGCCTAAACTCCAAACTGCGCGGCTGGAACTAATACCGGCCCACTGACACTTTCGGCTTTGTCCTCGGGCAGAGCACGAAGGGCCAGAACCCTGTCCATTGGTATGCACATAAAGAGAACAAAGCTATGAAACGGATTCTTCTCGGTACTCTCTTCACCGCTGTATCCATCAACGCAATGGCGCAAGCCCCGGGCGGCCCGGATTGCGGTTGGGGCAACATGCTGTTCGAAGGTCAGCGTGGCACCCCGGCGCACTTCCTTGCTTCCACCACCAACGGCACTTCCGGTAACGCTACCTTCGGTATGACCTCCGGCACCAACGGCTGCTCGACCAACGCGTCCCTGACTTATGGCGGCAAATCCTGGTTCGCCATGAATGGCATGATGAACGAGCTGTCCGAAGACATGGCCAAAGGCAATGGCGAAGCGCTGACCACTTATGCCGTGGTCCTGGGCGTAGCACCGGAAGATCGTGCGCACTTCGCGCAAGTCACCCACGAGCACTTCCAGCAGATCTTCAGCAAAGCTGACGTGACCGCTGAAGACGTGCATACCAACACCCTGGCAGTACTGAAATCGGACCCACGTCTGGCCAAGTACGCAACTCAGGCTTAAGCTCGACCCCGCCCGCTTCCTTCGGGAAGCGGGTTTTGTTTTTTTTGGCCCGCCCCTCTTTGGGTCTTTATTACTTTCCTGTTCAAGTTGCCGACTATGCTCAAACGCCTTGCCTGGCTGGCGCTCTGTGTCTGCGCCCCGCTGTCCGCCGCGCCTCACATCGATCCTCAACGTTTGCAGCAACTGGCCAACGACCGCTTCTGGATTTCCCTCGGTCATTACGAAACCGCCAAGCTCGGCGGCTGGCGCAGCTATGTCAGCGACAAGAAGTTCTTTCTCGCGCCCGACGGCAATGAACATCCGGACCGCGAACTGGCCGCCACCGTGCAGGCGTTGTACGCCCCGGCCAGCCTCGGCGAGCAACACGCACAATGCGTATACCCCGCGCGCACGCGCTGGCTGAAAGCGCAGCTCAATCTCGCTGACCTGCCAGCGCCGGAATGCGCCGAATACAAGCAATGGTTCAAGGACGTCTCGCCGCACAGCGCGGTGATGATTTTCCCGGCGGCGTATCTCAACAGCCCGTCGTCGATGTTCGGCCACACCCTGCTGCGCATCGATCAGGCGGATGTGCAGGCCGACAAGACCTCGCTGCTCAGCTACGCGATCAACTTCGGCGCCTACATCGAAGGCTCGGACAACAGCATTCTGTATGCCTGGAAAGGCTTGATGGGCGGCTACCCGGGGCTGTTCGCGCTGGTGCCGTATCAGGAAAAACTGTCGGAATACCGCAGCCTGGAAAACCGTGACCTGTGGGAATACCGGCTCAATCTGACACAGGAAGAAACCGCACGCATGGTCGAACATGTGTGGGAGCTCAAGCAGATCCAGTTCGACTATTTCTTCTTCGACGAAAACTGCTCGTATCGCTTGCTGGAACTGCTGCAAGTGGCGCGGCCGAGCCTGCGCCTGACCGAACAATTCCCGCTGACCGCAATCCCCACCGACACCGTCAAAGCGGTGAAAGAGGCCGGGCTGGTCGAGCACATCGAATATCGCCCGTCCCGCGAACGTGAACTGCTCAGCCGCGCCGAGCCGTTGAGCGATGATGAACAGCAATGGGTGCTGAAAGTCAGCGCCGATCAAAAAGTCCTGCAAGAGCCAACGTTCAAAGCCCTGCCGCGCGCACGTCAGGCGCTGATCGTCGACGCCGCCTATCGTCTGGAGCGCTACCGCGCCAACGGCCAGGAGCGCGACCCGCAACGGGCGCAGCGCAGTTTCGAACTGCTGCGGGCGATCAACAAGAACCCGGCGCCGGAGCTGGAAATACCGCAACCCGGTCTGCCCGAAGATGGCCACGAGTCCCGCACCTGGCAGGCCGGCCTCGGTACGCGCGGCGATCGCGCGTTCGGCGAATATGGCCTGCGCATGGCTTATCACGACCTCAATGACAATGCCGAAAGCTTCCCCCTCGGCGCGCAGATCGAGATCCTGCAACTGAAGCTGCGCCAGTACGAAGGCAATGACTGGCAGCTGCAGCAACTGGATCTGGCCACCATTCGTTCGCTGACACCGCGCAACGAGCTGCTGCAACCGCTGTCGTGGCAAGTCACCGGTGGCCTTGAGCGGGTGCCGGGAAAGCATGACGACGAAACGCTGGTCAGCCATGTCAACGGTGGCGGCGGCGGCACGTGGCAGTTGGGCGAAGACGTGCTCGGCTTCGCGCTGGGCACGGTGCGCGTGGAACACAACAATGACTTCGCCGAGTTTGTTTCCCCGGCCGGCGGCTTCAACACCGGCGTGCTGTGGAAAAACCCGCTGGGCAATCTGAGCCTGGAAGCCAAGGGCGACTATTTCTTCAACGGCGAAGTGCGCCGCAGCCTGAGCCTGAATCAGCAGTGGGAGCTGTCGCGCAACCTCGGTTTGCGCCTGAGCGCTCAGCGTGAATTCAGCCAGCTCGCCAGCCCGGAAACAGAAGTCATGCTGGAAGTGAAGTGGTATCACTACTGATCCCCGCACACAGCACAAAACCAATGTGGGAGCGAGCCTGCTCGCGAAGGCGGTGGGTCAGTCAATAGTAGTGTTGCCTGACACGACGCCTTCGCGAGCAGGCTCGCTCCCACACGCGCTTTGTGGTGTGCAATGGATTTTTCACAGGCCTTCGACAGCCGCCTCATGAATCCCCTTCTAGACTTCCCGTATCAGCCGAAAACCGGCGCGGGAGAGTGCGATGTGGCGGTGCGTGGGATTGTTGGCCGTTGTATTGGCGCTGGCCGGTTGCCAGACCACCCATGAAGACTTGATCGCCAAGGGCTATCCACCGGCCTTCGCCGATGGTTTCGATGACGGTTGCGTCAGCGGCCGGCAAGCGGCGGGCTCGATCAGCGGTGAGTTTCGCAAGAACGTGCCGCGCTATCTCAAGGACCAGCAATACGCCGACGGCTGGGTCGACGGCTTCCGCCAATGTCAGGCGATGCTCGAAAACAGGGATCGCGAGCAATATCGCAACGAACATTGGGACGAACGCGAACGCGCCTGGCAGCAGCAGAAGGACCAGGACGTCGGGCGGGCCTATCGCTCGCAATAGGTCGCTTGCAGACATCCAGTGAAACCAAACGCCGGCAATCATGGCCCAAATCCTTTAACAGGAGGACTTCATGAGTCGCGCATTCGTCAACGAAGACAACGCCGCCGCGCAGGCCGATCAGCCGGTCGAGCGTCAGGTCAGCACGCAGCCCAACTACGTCACCCCGCAAGGGCTGGCGCAGTTGCAGGCGAAAGTCATCGAGTTGCAGAGCCTGCACGCCGAGCAAACGGCCAAGGGCGAGCAGGCCGACAAGCAACGTCTGGCCGATCTGCAACGGGATCTGCGTTATTTCACTCAACGCCTGAGCAGCGCCCAAGTCGCAGTCGCTGCGACCTCCATTGACAAGGTGCAGATCGGTAGCTGGGTGACTTTTGCCGATGAACGCGACACTGAACACCGCGTGCAACTGGTCGGCGAGGATCAGGCCGATGCCAATCAGGGCTTGATCAACTGGGCCTCACCGCTGGGCCGGGCCTTGCTCGGCGCCCGGCTCAACGATGAAGTGCTATGGCAGCGACCTGCCGGCGATCAACTGATCGAAGTGATCCGCATCGAACCGGCTTAAACCACGCCTTGCGCCAACATCGCATCGGCGACTTTGACGAAGCCGGCGATGTTCGCGCCCTTGACGTAATTGACCTGACCGTTGTCTTCGCCGTAATGCACGCAGGCGTGGTGGATCGACTGCATGATCGCGTGCAGCTTGCTGTCCACCTCGCCCGCCGTCCACAGCAGGCGCATGGCGTTCTGCGACATTTCCAGACCACTCACGGCCACACCGCCGGCATTCGACGCCTTGCCCGGTGCGAACAGAATGCCGGCCTCGATAAAAATATCCACAGCCGCCAGCGTGGTCGGCATGTTCGCGCCTTCAGCCACACAGACGCAGCCATTGCGCAGTAGAGTGCGCGCGGCTTCGGCGTCGAGTTCGTTTTGCGTCGCGCAGGGCAGCGCGATATCGCACGGCAGCGACCACGGATGTTGGCCGGCGCGGAATTCCAGACCATGGGCGCTCGCCAGTTCGCTGATGCGCCCGCGCTTGATGTTTTTCAGTTCCAGCAGCGCCAGCCACTGTGCTTCGCTCAAGCCTGCTTCGCAGTACAGCGTGCCTTCGGAGTCGGACAGGGAAATCACTTTGCCGCCGAGATCCATGACTTTGCGCGCCGCGTACTGAGCAACGTTGCCAGAACCGGAAATCGCCACGCGCTTGCCTTCCACGCTCTGCCCGCGGCGCTTGAGCATCTCCTCGGCGAAGTACACGCAGCCGAAACCGGTGGCTTCCGGGCGAATCAGGCTGCCGCCGTAGGTCATGCCCTTGCCGGTGAGGACGCTGGTGAACTGGTTGCTCAGGCGCTTGTACTGGCCAAACAGGAAACCGATCTCCCGCGCACCGACACCGATATCACCGGCCGGCACGTCGACGTCGGCGCCGATGTGGCGATACAACTCGCTCATGAACGCCTGGCAGAAGCGCATGACTTCAGCATCGCTTTTGCCCTTCGGATCGAAGTCCGAACCGCCCTTGCCGCCGCCCATGGGCAGGGACGTCAGCGAGTTCTTGAAGGTCTGCTCAAAGGCGAGAAATTTCAGCACGCCGAGATTCACCGACGGATGAAAACGCAAGCCGCCCTTGTACGGGCCGATGGCGCTGTTCATCTGGATACGGAAGCCGCGATTGACCTGGACCTTGCCCTGATCGTCGACCCACGACACGCGAAACACCAGCGCACGCTCCGGCTCGCAGATGCGCTCCAGAATGCCCGAAGTCAGGTAATGCGGATTGGCTTCAAGAAACGGCCACAGACTGCGCAGGACTTCTTCGACAGCCTGGTGGAATTCGGGTTGATCCGGGTCGCGTTGTTTCAGGCGCGCAAGGAAGGATTCGACGGATTCGATCATGGGCAAAGTCTCGGCAAATTTATTGTCGTTGGAGGAGATTGGGCCGGACTGTAACAAACGAATTGCGCACAGGAACAGAGCAAGATGTCGCAGTTATGAAATTAAATGGTGCACAGGATATAAATCCAAGGGGTTTTTGATCCGTTTTTGCACCTGAGTGGGGAGCACAGATTCAAGACTTGCACCAACAGCTACACCATCTTCGCGAGCAGGCTCGCTCCCACATTTGGAATGCGTTACCCCTGTGGGAGCGAGCCTGCTCGCGAAAGCCGCAACTCGGTTTATCAGGAAAAAACCAGGGCAAAAAAAACGGAGCCCGAAGGCTCCGCTCTTTCTGCAACCAACCCGATATCAGGCCAGTTTCTTGTGACGTACCCGGTGTGGCTGGGCCGCTGCTTCGCCGAGGCGTTTTTTGCGGTCGGCTTCGTACTCGGTGTAGTTGCCTTCGAAGAACACCGCTTGCGAGTCGTCTTCGTACGCCAGAATGTGCGTGGCGACACGGTCAAGGAACCACCGATCGTGAGAGATCACAATGGCGGCGCCCGGGAAGTCCAGCAGGGCTTCTTCCAGCGAACGCAGGGTTTCCACGTCGAGGTCGTTGGACGGTTCGTCGAGCAGCAGGACGTTGCCGCCCTCCTTCAGGGTCAGCGCCAGATGCAGACGACCGCGCTCACCGCCGGACAGATCCTTGACGAACTTCTGCTGATCGCCGCCCTTGAAGTTGAAGCGACCGACGTAGGTGCGCGACGGGATCTCGTAGTTGCCGATGCGGATCTGGTCGGAACCGTCGGAAATCTGCTGGAACACGGTCTTGCTGCCGTCGAGGTCTTCGCGGCTCTGGTCGACGCAGGCCAGCTGCACGGTTTCACCGATTTCGATGCTGCCCGAATCCGGAGTTTCCTTGCCCATCAGCATGCGGAACAGCGTCGACTTACCGGCACCGTTACCGCCGATCACGCCGACGATGGCGCCCTTCGGCATGGAGAACGACAGGTTGTCGATCAGCACGCGATCGCCGTAGCCCTTGGTGACGTTCTTGAACTCGATGACCTTGTCGCCCAGGCGCGGACCGGCCGGGATGTAGATCTCGTTGGTTTCGCTGCGCTTCTGGAATTCCTGCGATTGCATTTCTTCGAAGCGTTGCAGACGTGCCTTGGATTTCGACTGGCGAGCCTTGGCGCCTTTGCGCACCCACTCCAGTTCTTCTTTCATGGCTTTTTCGTGAGCCGACTGCTGCTTGGATTCCTGGGCCAGGCGATCGGACTTGGCTTCGAGCCAGCCCGAATAGTTGCCCTCGTAAGGAATGCCCGCGCCGCGGTCGAGTTCCAGAATCCAGCCGGCGACGTTGTCGAGGAAGTAGCGGTCGTGCGTGATCGCGACCACGGTGCCCGGGAAGTCGTGGAGGAAATGCTCCAGCCACGCCACCGAATCAGCATCCAGGTGGTTGGTCGGTTCGTCCAGCAGCAGCATGTCTGGCGCGGACAGCAGCAGACGGCACAGGGCGACACGGCGCTTTTCACCACCGGACAGGTGTTCGACTTTCGCGTCCCAGGCTGGCAGACGCAGCGCATCGGCGGCGACTTCCAGCTGCCGCTCAAGGTTGTGGCCGTCGCTGGCCTGCAGGATCGCTTCGAGCTTGGCCTGTTCAGCAGCAAGCTTGTCGAAGTCGGCATCCGGGTCGGCGTAGGCCGCGTAGACCTCGTCCAGACGCGCTTGCGCATCCTTGATCACGCTGACCGCTTCCTCGACCACTTCACGCACGGTCTTGGCAGGGTCGAGCTGCGGCTCTTGCGGCAGGTAACCGATGTTCAGGTCCGGCATCGGACGGGCTTCGCCTTCGAACTCGGTGTCGACGCCGGCCATGATTTTCAGCAGCGTGGATTTACCCGAACCGTTGAGGCCGAGCACGCCGATCTTGGCGCCGGGGAAGAAGGACAGCGAAATGTTCTTGAGGATTTCCCGCTTCGGCGGAACAACTTTGCCCAGCCGATGCATGGTGAAGACGTATTGAGCCATGGAGAACCTTGGGTCAGTGACAGATGAATGATTGGAGCGCAGGCGATGCCTGGCCAGACTGTGCGCGTCGTTCACTTGATCGCGATCAATGCGTGCGCGCTGGAAAAAGTCTGATTGTAGGGGCTGGAACGCCCCCGGTCTAACCGGCAAAGCTACCTTAATGCTGGAAGGCAGTCCAGCCGAGAGGGGCTGGCACTTCGCCACGAGTCAAGGCATGCTAGCCGCCCTTCGGGCGTCCGGCTTATAGTGCACGTCGCGCCAGTCCAGCCAAATCGCAGGATCACAGCTTGACCAATGTCACTCCGCCAGCCTCTGTGAGCAGCACCCCACCGGCGCCCGGCTCGCCCCTGCGCGGGACATTGAAGGGTGCGCTGGCCACCCTCGTGCTGTTATTGCTCGCGTTGCTGTTCTGGCAACTGCTCGATCAATTGCGCGAAACTCAGAAAAATCAGCGTCAATACACCATCGATTACACCGCCGACCTCGCCGCTCAGGTCAGCCTGAACATGGCGCTGAATGCGCAAATCGCCCTCAATCTGCTACCGATCGTCGAACAACCGCAAACTGCCGACGAACAGCAGATGCTCCTGCGCAAACTGCAACGCTCGCTGCCAGATCTGCGTAGCATGGCCCTGCTCTCGCCCTCCGGCCGGATCATCAGCGACAGCGCCACCGACAGTTCCGACGCCGATTACCTGACCGAACTGGTGCGCCGCAGCCGTGCCCAGGCGCATTACTTCAGCAATGCCGATGACGGCTCGGTGGTGCATCTGCTGTTGCATCAGGCCAGCGGCAGCAGTCGCGGTTACTGGGCCTTGCGTTTGACGCCAACCTTCTTCGACTCGCTGACCAAACAGGACGCCACCGCCCTGCGCCCGTTGTGGCTGGTGGAAAACCGCCTCAATCACCAGATCATCAGCCGCGACGCCGGGCTGCCCTCGGTCAAGGCTGGCGGGCTGACGCCCGACGATGTCGCCAACACCGTGCTGACCGTGCCGCTGAGCAGCAGCGACTGGCAATTGCGCGGGCTGTTCGACCGCCAGCGCGTACTCGAAGAATTGCTGCCAGCGTTCATCGGCAAATGCCTGCTCGGCCTGGCGTTTTCGATGTTGCCGGTGATCGCGCTGCTGAACATGCGTCGGCGCCAGCGTCAGGTGCATGAAGGCCGGCGGCGTTATCAGGATATTTTCGAAGGCACCGGCGTGGCCTTGTGCGTACTCGACCTGTCCGGCCTCAAGCAGACGTTCGACAAGGCGCAGATCCAGACCAGTGACCAGCTCAAGGCCTGGCTCGACCAACCGCAGCAGCGCCAGCAGTTGCTTGCGGAAATGCGCGTCACCGAAGTCAACCAGGTCGCCCTGCAACTGCTCGATGTGCACTCCTGCGACGATGCCTGGCAACTGCTGATCGATGGCCAGCGCCATCCGCAGTGCGCGATCGGTCAGCAGATCCTCGACGCCGTCCTGCAGCAGCAGAAACAGCTGGAACTGGAAATCAAACTGCCCAACAGCAACGGTCGCGACCAGCATCTGTGGATGGTTTTGCGCCTGCCGAGCGAGCAGCACGACTATAAAGCGGTGATCCTCAGCATCAACGACATCACCAGCCGCAAGCTGATCGAACTGTCGCTGCTGGAGCGTGAAGGTTTCTGGTCGGACGTGGTGCGCACCGTGCCCGATCATCTGTATGTGCAGGACGTGATCAGCCAGCGGATGATTTTCAGCAACCACCACCTCGGCCAGACCCTCGGCTACAACCGCACTGAACTGCATCAGATGGGCGAATACTTCTGGGAAATCCTCCTGCATCCGGAAGACGCCGACTATTACCATCGCTCGCGGCAGTTGCAGCGTCACGCCGGTTACAGCCAATTGTTGCAATGCCAATTGCGCTTCCGCCATCGCGACGGCAAGTGGCGGCGCTTCGACATCCGTGAACAGGCGCTGGCACGGGACAAGCACGATCAGGTCACGCGGATCATCGGCGTGGCCAAGGACATCACCGAACAGATCGAGGCCAGCGAATCGCTGCGTGACAGCGAGCAGCGTTACCGCATGCTCGCCGAAAGCATCAGCGACGTGATTTTCTCCACCGACAGCAAGCTCTCGCTGAACTATGTCAGCCCCTCGGTGCAGGCCGTGCTCGGTTACAACGCCGAATGGATTTTCCAGAACGGCTGGCAATCGATCATCGCCAATCCCGGGCAACTGAACGGCATTCATGTGCTGATGGACCGCGTCAGCAAGGCGCTGGACAAGCCCGAGCAACTGGCATTGCTGCGCAGTCAGGTGCAAACGCAGCTGTTCCTCTTCGATTGCCTGCGTGCCGACGGCCGCAAGATTCCGATCGAACTGCGCCTGGTGCTGGTGTGGGACGAGCACGGCGCGTTCGAAGGCGTGCTCGGCGTCGGCCGCGATATCAGTCAACAGCGCCGTGCCGAAAAAGATCTGCGCATGGCCGCCACGGTATTCGAGCACTCGACTTCGGCAATCCTGATCACCGACCCGGCCGGCTACATCGTCCAGGCCAACGAAGCGTTCAGTCGGGTCAGCGGCTACAGCGTCGGCGAAGTGCTCGACCAGTTGCCGAACATGCTCACTGTCGACGAGCAGCAGGACGCGCACTTGCGCTACGTGCTCAAGCAGTTGCACGAGCACAGCACCTGGGAAGGCGAAGTGTGGATGAAGCGCCGTAACGGCGAACATTACCCGGCGTGGGTCGGCATTACTGCCGTGCTCGACGATGAGGGCGATCTGGCCAGTTACGTGTGTTTCTTCAGCGACATCAGCGAGCGCAAGGCCAGCGAGCAGCGCATCCACCGCCTCGCCTATTACGACGCCCTCACCCACCTGCCGAACCGCACGCTGTTCCAGGATCGTCTGCACACCGCGCTGCAAGCGGCCGAACGGCAGAAGTCGTGGGTGGTGCTGATGTTCCTCGACCTCGACCGTTTCAAACCGATCAACGACTCCTTGGGCCACGCCGCAGGCGACCGCATGCTCAAGGACATGGCCACGCGCCTGCTGGCCTGCGTCGATGACGACGATACCGTCGCGCGCATGGGTGGCGACGAATTCACCTTGCTGCTGCAGCATCGTTCCAACCGCGAACTGGCGCTGAACCGGGCGATTCACGTAGCCGAGCAGATTCTCGCCAGCCTGGTGCGGCCGTTCGTGCTCGAGGGCCGCGAGTTCTTCGTCACCGCCAGTATCGGCATCGCCCTGAGTCCGCAGGACGGCAATGAACTCAGCCAGTTGATGAAAAACGCCGACACGGCGATGTACCACGCCAAGGAACGCGGCAAGAACAACTTCCAGTTCTATCAGGCCGACATGAACGCCAGTGCGCTGGAGCGTCTGGAACTGGAAAGCGATCTGCGCCATGCGCTGGAGCAGAACGAATTCGTCCTGTATTACCAGCCGCAGTTCAGTGGCGACGGCAAGCGCCTGACCGGCGCCGAAGCGCTGCTGCGCTGGCGCCATCCGCGTCGCGGGCTGGTGCCGCCGGGGGATTTCATTCCGGTGCTGGAAGAGCTTGGTCTGGTGGTGGACGTTGGCGACTGGGTCATCAGCGAGGCCTGTCGACAGCTGAAAACCTGGCACCAGCAACGGGTGCGGGTGCCGAAGGTGTCGGTGAACATTTCCGCACGGCAGTTCTCCGACGGCCAGTTGGGCACGCGAATCGCGACGATCCTGCGCGAAACCGGCCTGCCGCCGGCGTGTCTGGAGCTGGAACTGACCGAAAGCATCCTGATGCGCGAAGTCAGCGAGGCGATGCAGATTCTTGCCGGGCTGAAAAACCTCGGCCTGAGCATCGCGGTCGATGACTTCGGCACCGGTTATTCATCGCTGAACTACCTCAAGCAATTCCCGATCGACGTGCTGAAGATCGACCGTACTTTCGTCGACGGCCTGCCGTCCGGCGAACAGGACGCGCAGATCGCCCGGGCGATCATTGCCATGGCCCACAGCCTGAACCTGGCGGTGATCGCCGAGGGTGTGGAAACCCATGAGCAACTGGACTTCCTGCGCGAGCATGGCTGCGATGAGGTGCAAGGATATCTGTTCGGCCGGCCGATGCCGGCGGGACGGTTTGAAGCGCAGTTCTGTAACGACGCGCTGTTCATGTTCGACTGACGATCTGCGGCGCGCCCGAAAAGATCGCAGCCTTCGATCGTTCCCACGCTCCGCGTGGGAATGCCTCACTGGACGCTCTGCGTCCGCTTCGGCAGTTGACGCGGAGCGTCACGGGCTGCATTCCCACGCAGAGCGTGGGAACGATCAATGCCCCTTTTGCTCGCGAAGGGGCCGGCAAAAGCACCGCACATCTGTCATGAACGCCACTTGTCTGCGACATGACGTCGTTTCATATGTCATCCAAAAGCGGTTGGGTTAGAATGCCCCCCTTTTCTGCCCCCGATCCTTGAGGACCGCCATGTTCAGCCGTGATTTGACAATTGCCAAGTACGACGCCGACCTTTTTGCCGCCATGGAGCAAGAAGCTCAGCGTCAGGAAGAACACATTGAGCTGATCGCTTCGGAAAACTACACCAGCCCAGCGGTGATGGAAGCTCAAGGCTCGGTCCTGACCAACAAGTACGCCGAAGGCTATCCGGGCAAGCGTTACTACGGTGGTTGCGAATACGTGGACGTGGTTGAACAACTGGCCATCGACCGCGCCAAGGAACTGTTCGGCGCCGATTACGCCAACGTTCAACCGCACGCCGGTTCCCAAGCCAACGCCGCTGTTTACCTGGCTCTGCTGCAAGGTGGCGACACCATTCTGGGCATGAGCCTGGCCCATGGTGGTCACCTGACCCACGGCGCCAGCGTTTCCTCCTCGGGCAAGCTGTACAACGCCGTTCAATACGGTATCGATGCCAACGGCCTGATCGACTACGACGAAGTCGAGCGCCTGGCGGTCGAGCACAAGCCGAAAATGATCGTTGCCGGTTTCTCGGCCTACTCGCAGATTCTCGACTTCCCGCGCTTCCGCGAGATCGCTGACAAGGTCGGCGCTTACCTGTTCGTCGACATGGCTCACGTCGCCGGTCTGGTTGCCGCTGGTGTCTATCCGAACCCGGTGCCGTTCGCCGACGTCGTGACCACCACCACGCACAAGACCCTGCGCGGTCCACGTGGCGGTCTGATCCTGGCCCGTGCCAACGCCGAGATCGAGAAGAAGCTCAACTCCGCAGTATTCCCGGGCGCCCAGGGTGGCCCGCTGGAGCACGTGATCGCGGCCAAGGCGATCTGCTTCAAGGAAGCGCTGCAGCCTGAGTTCAAGGCTTACCAGCAACAAGTGGTGAAGAACGCCAAGGCCATGGCCGAAGTGTTCATCGCACGCGGTTTCGACGTGGTATCGGGCGGTACTGAAAACCACCTGTTCCTGCTGTCGCTGATCAAGCAGGACATCTCCGGTAAAGATGCCGACGCCGCTCTGGGCAAAGCGTTCATCACCGTGAACAAGAACTCCGTGCCTAACGATCCACGCTCGCCGTTCGTCACCTCCGGCCTGCGCTTCGGTACTCCGGCTGTGACCACTCGCGGTTTCAAAGAGGCTGAGTGCAAAGAGCTGGCCGGCTGGATCTGCGACATCCTGGCTGATCTGAACAACGAAGCGGTGATCGACGCCGTTCGCGAGAAAGTCAAAGCCATCTGCAAGAAACTGCCGGTGTACGGCGCTTGATGCCTCGTTAATCCGCAATAAAAAACCGGTCACGATGGCCGGTTTTTTATTGCCATAAATTCAATAAAAAAATACCACCCGAATAAAGCAGCAACCTGCTAATCCCGTCCGGCAGGATTGTTCATCTCTTTGTTCAAACCAAACTCTTGCAACACACATACAAACCGCCATAGATGAAAACCGCTTAGTCTGAAACCCGACTTGATAAATGGATTTCATCATGACGGGCAATATCGAAAAATCTTTCATCGCAACATTGAGAATGTTCGACCACAGGGTCGGCTTTCTTGAACAGCTGTACGGCAAACCGGCGATGGCTACCATCAGTCTGTTCAGCGGCGGTTTCTATACCGGACGCCCGCAAACACGGGATCAGTCCCACCTGCTCGGCATCCGGAGCAACGAGCAGAGCGGCCGGATAAAACCGCTGAAGCTGCATTTCGCTCATACCCCTGACGGCTACATCCTCACCGTGAAAAACCAGGGCAACTATTTCAATCAGGTAATCAGCAATCACTGGCTGGACACCGTCGAGGCCGTCAAGCCAGAGACTGACAACTTGAGCACTTTTATTCTTGTCGACCGTAGCGGCACCGCTATAACGCTGGACAACTTAACGGGTGTACATACAGCTGTTTCTCTCAAACTGAAAAATCATGCCTATCTGGGCGGTATAAAAATCAGAAGTCTGCCTTACGTCTATCTGGGCAAAACCGAAGAACGTTCAAAGATCACTTTCATCCTGAGCATCGTCGAAAGACATGTACCAGTCATCAAAACGTGACTCACGCCCCGCCCAGAAAAAAAGGCATAGCCGCCAATTTTTCTCAAATGCTCAAGACCGGGCCATCCAGACAACTGGTAAGACCGGTCATGCCAATTTTCTAATTTTCCCTTGCGATCCGGGAAAACCTGCGCCTAGACTGCGCCTGCACTGGACATACCGGTAAGACCACAATAATTAAGTCCTGAATCCGCTGCGCCACGCGTACGGCAGCCAGGACACCGACCCAGGATTCCTCCCATGCTCAGATGGTGCTCGCGTTCAATCTTCCTTCAAGTGGTTCTCGGACTGATGCTCGGCATCGTCTGCGGGCTGACCCTTCCTGAATACTCCGCCCAGCTGAAACCGCTCGGCGATGGCTTCATCAAATTGATCAAGATGCTGATTGGCCTGATCGTGTTCTGTGTGGTGGTCAGCGGCATCAGCGGCGCGGGCGATCTGAAGAAGGTCGGGCGCATCGGCCTCAAGTCGGTGATCTACTTTGAAGTGCTGACCACCATCGCTCTGGTGATCGGTCTGGTGTTCGCCTTCAGCACCGGCATTGGCAGCGGCGCGAACATTCATCTGGAGCAGCTCTCCAGCGCCGACATGGGCGACCTCGCCGAGCGCGGCCAGCACATGCACACCACCACGCAATTTCTGATGGACCTGATCCCGACCTCGGTGATCGGCGCCTTCGCTGACAACAATATTCTGCAAGTGCTGCTGTTCTCGGTGCTGTTCGGCAGTGCGCTGAATCTGGTTGGCGAAGCCGCTTCCGGGATTTCGCGATTGATCAACGAACTCAGCCACGTGATATTCCGCATCATGGGCATGATCGTGCGTCTGGCGCCGATCGGCGTGTTCGGTGCCATCGCCTTCACCACCAGCAAATACGGTCTCGACTCGCTGCAGCACCTGGGCAGTCTGGTCGGTCTGTTCTACCTGACCTGCGTCGCCTTCGTCGCGCTGATCCTCGGTCTGGTGATGCGCGTTTCCGGTCTGCGCATGTGGCCGCTGCTCAAGTACCTGCGGGAAGAACTGCTGATCGTGATGGGCACCGCCTCTTCCGACGCCGTGCTGCCGCAGATCATGCGCAAGCTCGAACACCTCGGTATCGGCAGTTCGACGGTCGGTCTGGTGATCCCGACCGGGTACTCGTTCAACCTCGACGGTTTCTCGATCTACCTGACCCTGGCCATCGTGTTCATCGCCAACGCCACCGGCACACCGCTGGCGATGACCGACTTGCTGACGATTCTGCTGGTGTCGCTGATCACCTCCAAAGGCGCCCACGGCATTCCCGGTTCGGCGCTGGTGATTCTCGCCGCGACGCTGACGGCGATCCCGGCGATTCCCGTAGTCGGTCTGGTGCTGGTGTTGGCGGTGGACTGGTTCATGGGCATCGGCCGCGCGCTGACCAATCTGATCGGCAACTGCGTCGCCACCGTGGCCATCGCCCGCTGGGAAAAAGACATCGATGTACAGCGCGCGAACAAGGTGCTCAACGGTGAGCAGGGCTATAACTTTCAACCGCGAAAAACCGTCGCTCAGGCGGCGGCCAAAGAATTCTGAATGAGTGCCGTGCCTGCCAATATGCAGGCACGGCGCAGGGAGCCAATACGTGATTACAACTTCAACCGTCGTCAATTCAGTGGTGGAAAAACTCCGCGCCGCGTTGGCCCGTGGCCAATGGCGCTCCGGCGACATGCTGCCGGGCCAGCGCGAACTGGCCGAACAGCTGGGCATCAGCCGGCCCAGCCTGCGCGAAGCGGTGATCGTCCTCGAAACCCTCGGCCTGGTGCGCTCGATGCCGGGCAAAGGCGTAGTCGTGCTCGACGCACAACTCAGCGACAGCCAGAGCCACGACAGCGCAGTCGCCGGCGCCAGTCTCGAAGACGTGCTGCAACTGCGCTACACCCTTGAGCCGTTCATCGTCGGGCTGGTCGCGCAATCGATCAGCAGCAAGGAAGTCGGCCAATTGCGCCTGACCCTGATGGACATGCGCGAAGCCCTCGAGGCCGGTGACAGTGAGGCCGGAGTCAGTGCCTACATCGCTTTCCACGAAGAACTGTTCACGCTGACCTCGAACCCGATTTTCCAGAGCGTGGTACAGCAGACCAGCAACGCCCTCAAGCAAAGCGCCGAGGTATTGCGCAATTCCCCGGAACATCTGGCCGAACGCCTGGAAGAAAACGAAGCGGTAGTCCGCGCGATCCGCAGCAAGAACAGCGCTCAGGCCAGCGCCGAAATGCGTCGGCACATTCTGCGCGAAGGCCAGCGCATGGGCGTTGAGCTGAATATTCCGGACGACAACTTGCCCACCTGATTTGCCAGGAGAACGGCCATGAACAGTTTTGCTTCAGCCTCGCATGCCAATTCGACCGCCCTGCCCGTCTCTCGCCTGGGCCCGCCGACGGAAGATCTGTATCCGCGAGTGTTCGACGCGATTCTCGAGCAGCGTATCGATGAAGACAGCCGGTTCACCGAGGACACTCTGCAGGCGATGTTCAACGCCGGCCGCGCCGATGTGCGGCGGGTGCTGACGCAGTTGTCCCACGAGCAGATCGTGGTATTGCGCGCCAATCATCGACCACGAGTGGCCGCGCCTGATCGGGAACTGATCCGGCAGACCTTGCATGCGCGACGGCTGGCTGAAAACACCTTGGTGCGGTTGGCGTGTCAGCGTCCGCAGCCAGACGATCTGAAATGCTTGCGCACGTTGCTAGAGCGCGAGAAGCGCGCCGTCGAGCAGGATCGGCGCGGAGCGGCGATTCGGTTGTCGGGGGAGTTTCATCTACAGTTGGCACGGATGGCGGGAAATCTGCCGCTGGCGCATTTTCTGCGCAGTCTGGTGCCGCTTACGTCGTTGGCGATTGCGCGGGGTCAGGGCTCGACGCGAAGCTGTTGCGCACGGCAGGAGCATTTGGCGTTGGTTGAGGTTGTGGAGCGAGGTGATGTTTCCAAGGCCGGCATGTTGATGAATCGGCATCTGGATCATCTTGAGCAGAAACTGCTCGGTCCAGACCTTGAGCATTGTGCTGTCGGTTAGACCGCCTTCGCGAGCAAGCTCGCTCCCACAGTTGACCGCATTTCTCTGGACGGAATACGGTCTCCTGTGGGAGCGAGCTTGCTCGCGAAGACGCCATCACTGACAACCAAGATCCATCAGGCAGAAGCAACCCTGGCAAACCCCGCCCGAATTTTCTCTTCCGGCAAATCATCGGCAATAAACACGATCACACTCTCGCGCGCCTCGCCCTCGGCCCATTCGGTGTCCCAGTCGAAACCATAGAGTTTCAGCACACCCTGAAACACCAACCGCCGATCTTCGCCGGCAATGTTCAGCACGCCTTTGTAGCGCAGCAACTGCTTGCCGTGCTCTTCCAGCAACTCGTTCATGAATTCGCTGAGCTGATCGATATCCAGCGCCTGATCGGTGCGCAGCACCAGGCTGGAGATGCGATCGATCGACGGTGCCTTGCTCACCGGACGCAGGCTCAAACCGCCGCCCAGGTCAGCATTGAGGTTGAAGCCGCGTACATCCAGCAGTTCGGCCAGATCGATATTGCCATGCTCGACCACGCGGATCGGCGCGCGGCGGTTGATTCGCGTGAGGCGTTCGCTCAGCGCAGTGAACGTCGCCTCATCGACCAGGTCGGTCTTGCTCACCAGCAAGCGATCGGCGAAACCGATCTGCGCCTGGGCAATGGTCTGGGTCAGGTGCACGTCGGCGTGAGCGGCGTCGACCAGGGTGATGATGCCGTCGAGCAGATAACGCTCGCGCAGCTCTTCCTCGATGAAAAAGGTCTGTGCCACCGGCGCCGGATCGGCCAGCCCCGTGCACTCGATCACCAGACGATCGAAGGCGATCTCGCCACTGTCCAGGCGTTCGAGCAGCAGGTACAGCGCCTTGGTCAGATCGGTGTGAATGGTGCAGCAGACGCAGCCGTTGGCCAGGGTCATGACTTGCACCGGCTCGTCACCCAGTAACTGAGTGTCGATGCCGGCGTCGCTGAATTCGTTTTCGATCACGGCGATTTTCAGGCCGTGCTCGGCTTTCAATAAATGACGCAGCAAGGTGGTCTTGCCGGCGCCGAGGAAACCGCTGAGAACCGTTACCGGAATGGGAGAAGACAAAACCCGATCTCCTGAAAAGAACACAAAAACAAATGTGGGAGCGAGCCTGCTCGCGAAAGCGGTGTGTCAGTCAAATCATTCATCAACTGACACTCCGTATTCGCGCGCAGGCTCGCTCCCACAGGGGATTACCTCAACCTGATGCTGTCAGCTCAACAGCACTTCGGCCCACCCTTGCCACCGTAACGGGCTTCCTGACGTTCGCGAAAGAACATCTCGTAGCTCATCACCGGTTTGTCCGGGTGTTTGGTTTGCATATGCTCGACGTAGGTGTCGTAGTCGGGCATGCCGACCATCAGGCGCGCGGCCTGACCGAGGTATTTACCGAGGCGACTCAGGTCATTGAACATGCTGCAATCCTCTGGTTACGCATCCGGCAGGGCCTGGAATGGCGATTCTTTATCCGTACGCTCTTTTTTGCCCCAGGCGGCGATGCCGACCTTGAGCGCATAGAACAGGATGCTGAACACCACGAACAGGAACAGCGCGGTGAGTGTGGCGTTGGTGTAGGCGTTGAAGATCACGTGCTGCATCTGCTCGACGCTTTTAGCCGGTGCCAGCACCTGACCGTTGGCCAGCGCATCGCTGTACTTCTTGGCCAGGGACAGGAAGCCGATCGCCGGGTTGGCGTCGAACAGCTTGATGAAGCCAGCAGTAGTGGTGCAGATCAACAGCCAGGTGGCCGGCAACAGGGTGACCCAGATGTAGCGCTGGCGCTTCATCTTGATCAGGACCACGGTGCCGAGCATCAGCGCAATACCGGCGAGCATCTGGTTGGAGATGCCGAACAATGGCCACAAGGTGTTGATGCCGCCCAGTGGATCGATCACGCCCTGATACAGCAACCAGCCCCACATCGCCACACAACCGGCGGTGGCGATCAGGTTGGCGCCCCACGACTCGGTGCGTTTCAGCGCCGGTACGAAGGAGCCGAGCAGGTCCTGCAGCATGAAGCGTCCGGCACGGGTGCCGGCGTCCACAGCGGTGAGGATGAACAGCGCTTCGAACAGGATCGCGAAGTGGTACCAGAACGCCATAGTGTTTTCACCCGGCAGGACACTGTGCAGGATCTGCGCAATACCGACCGCCAGAGTCGGCGCGCCACCGGCGCGAGCCAGAATGGTGGTTTCGCCGATGTCATGGGCAACCGCTTGCAGCGCTTCCGGTGTGATCGCAAAGCCCCAGCTCGTGACAACCTGCGCCACCGAAGCGACGTCACTGCCGACGACTGCGGCCGGGCTGTTCATGGCGAAATATACACCCGGCTCGATCACCGAAGCGGCAACCATGGCCATGATCGCCACGAACGATTCCATCAGCATGCCGCCGTAACCGATGTAGCGGGCGTTGGTTTCGTTATCCAAAAGCTTCGGCGTGGTGCCCGACGAGATCAGTGCGTGGAAACCCGATACCGCGCCGCAGGCGATGGTGATGAACAGGAACGGGAACAGACCGCCCTTCCATACCGGCCCGGTGCCGTCGACGAACTGGGTCAGCGCCGGCATTTTCAGCTCGGGCATGGTGATCAGGATGCCGATCGCCAGGGCGACGATGGTGCCGATCTTGAGGAAGGTCGACAGGTAGTCGCGTGGCGCGAGGATCAGCCAGACCGGCAGCGATGCAGCGACGAAACCATAGCCGACCAGCATCCAGGTAATCTGCACACCAGTGAAGGTAAAGGCTTTGGCCCATACCGGATCGGCAGCGATCTGCCCGCCCAGCCATATCGAACCGAGCAGCAGCAATACACCGACCACGGAGATTTCGCCGATGCGGCCCGGGCGGATGTAGCGCATGTAGATGCCCATGAACATCGCGATCGGGATGGTCGCCATCACGGTGAAGATGCCCCACGGGCTCTCGGCGAGGGCCTTGACCACGATCAGCGCCAGCACCGCCAGGATGATGATCATGATCAGGAAGCAGCCGAACAGTGCAATGGTTCCGGGAATCCGGCCCATCTCTTCACGCACCATGTCGCCCAGGGAACGTCCGTTGCGTCGGGTCGACATGAACAGGACCATGAAGTCCTGCACCGCGCCCGCCAGCACCACACCGGCAATCAGCCAGAGTGTGCCGGGCAGATACCCCATCTGCGCCGCCAGCACCGGACCGACCAGTGGCCCCGCGCCAGCGATGGCCGCGAAGTGGTGACCGAAAAGAATGTGTTTGTTGGTCGGCACATAGTCCAGACCATCGTTGTTGAGCACGGCGGGGGTGGCCCGACGCGGATCCAGTTGCATCACGTTGTTGGCGATGAACAGACTGTAGTAACGGTACGCAACCAGATAAATGGCCACGGCAGCGACCACAATCCACAAGGCGTTGATCGCCTCGCCGCGGCGCAATGCCACTACGCCAAGGGCGCACGCTCCTACGATTGCCAGCACGAGCCAGGGTAAGTGGCGCAGCAGGCTATTATTATTTTTCATTTTATTATTCCAGCCAGGGTGGACAAGAAAGACAGCCACCCCGAGTTTAGCGCTTACGGCGCCAAAGGCCATACCCCGACATAGGTCTAGACGCTTGAGCGATTGGCTGGCGCCCGCATTCGCGGTCTATAGTCAGCGAACCTTCATGAGGATTGCGCCATGAGCGAGCACCCCGCCAATCGACGTCGTTTCAAACGTATTGCGTTCGATGCCCGAACCGAGCTGAAACAGGGCGAGTACATCTGGCCGGTCAAGTTGATCGACCTGTCGCTCAAGGGCCTGCTGATCGAGCGACCGGAGCCGTGGCTCGGGGATAAAGACCAGGACTTCTTCGTCGACATTCATCTGAGCGAAGACGTCGATATCGAGATGGACGTGCATCTGGCCCATGAGGAAAACGGCCACTTGGGGTTCATCTGCCGGCACATCAGCCTGGAATCGATCCAGCGCCTGCGCCGCTTGATCGAACTGAATCTGGCGGATGAGGCCGAGCTGGAACGCGAACTGGGTGCCCTGATCGAAATCTAGGCCCCCCAATCCCGATTTGGAATGCCCTGTGGTGAGGGGATCTATAGGGTGAGAGGATTTATGGGGTGAGAGGATTTATGTGGCGAGGGGATTTATCCCCGTTGGGGCGCGCAGCGGCCCTGAAAAGCGGGTCTGCTGCGCAGCCCAACGGGGATACCCCCCCTCACCACAGAGGTTCGGCGTTCACTCAAACAGTGCGTCAAGTGCTTGTTCAAGGCGGCTCACGGCGATGATCTGCAAGCCGGGAGGCGATTCCTTCGGTGCGTTACCCTTGGGCACGATCGCGCGTTTGAAGCCGTGCTTGGCCGCTTCCTTCAACCGCTCCTGCCCGCTCGGCACCGGGCGTACCTCGCCGGACAAGCCCACCTCACCGAACACCAGCAGATCATGGGGCAGCGGCCGGTTGCGCAAACTCGACATCACCGCCGCCATCAACGCCAGATCCGACGCCGTCTCCAGCACCTTCACGCCGCCTACCACGTTGAGGAACACGTCCTGATCGTGGGTCGGGATTCCACCATGACGGTGCAACACCGCGAGCAACATCGCCAATCGGTTCTGATCCAGCCCCAACGTCACCCGACGCGGGTTGGCCAGATGGCTGTCATCGACCAGCGCCTGCACTTCGACCAGCATCGGTCGGGTGCCTTCCCACGTCGCCATGACCACACTGCCCGGGACTTCTTCCTGAGCGCGGGTAAGAAAAATCGCCGATGGGTTGGAGACTTCTTTCAGGCCCTTGTCGGTCATGCCGAATACGCCCAACTCGTTGACCGCGCCGAAACGGTTTTTCACCGCCCGCAGCAGACGCAGTCGACCATCGGATTCGCCTTCGAAATACAGCACCGTGTCGACCATGTGTTCCAGAACACGCGGCCCGGCCAGCGCACCTTCTTTAGTGACGTGGCCGACGAGGAAGATCGCCGTGCCGCTCTGTTTGGCATAACGCACCAGCAGCGCCGCACTCTCGCGCACCTGCGACACGCCGCCCGGGGCCGATTGCAGTTGTTCGGTGAAGATGGTCTGGATCGAGTCGATCACCATCACCTTGGGCTTTTCCTGGCGGGCAGTGGCAATGATGGTTTCGATGCAGGTTTCGGTCATCACCCGCAGTTGATCCTGCGGCAGGCCGAGACGGCGAGCGCGCATCGCCACTTGCTGCTGGGATTCTTCGCCGGTGACGTACAGCGCTGGCATGCTCTTGGCCAGATTGCACAGGGTCTGGAGCAGGATTGTCGACTTGCCGATCCCCGGATCACCGCCGATCAGCACCACCGAGCCATCGACCAGCCCGCCGCCGAGCACGCGGTCGAGCTCACCGGACGCGGTGGAAAAACGTGGAATCTCTTCGATGCTGACTTCGGCGAGCGTCTTGATCTGCGCCTGCTGGCCGGCCCAACCGGTGCGCCCGGTGGGTGCCGTGGCGCCGCCGCTTTCGATCATGGTTTCGGTCAGGGTGTTCCAGGCACCGCACTCACCGCACTGCCCGGCCCACTTGGGAAAGGTTGCGCCGCACTCGGTGCAGCCGTACATGCGCTTGGCCTTGGCCATCAGAACCCCCGGAGCAAAAGACGCGATGATAACGCAGCCATCGCTGATCAGCGCGGCGCAGCGGTACGGATTTCGCCGCTGGCCAGACGCGCGGCACTGTTACCCAGCGGATCCTCAGCGTTGAGGTCGGCGCCCTTGGCTTTCAACGCATCAAGCAATTCCAGACGCTTGAACAGCCCGGCGTACATCGCCGCGGTCTGCCCGGCGCCATTACGTTGGTCGGGGCTGCAATCGGTGGCCATCAGGCGCCGGGCGATCTGCAACTCGCCTTTGAAAATCGCGCCCATCAGCGCCGTGTTACCGCGTTGGTCCTGAGCACAGGCATCTGCGCCAGCGGCGAGCAGGCGTTCAACCGCTGGCGCCTGACCGTGATAGGCGGCCAGAATCAGCGCGGTGTACCCCTTGCCGTCGCGGGTGTCGAGGGAATAGCCGGACTCGATAAAGGTCTCGAGCATCGGCACGTCGCCACGCCGTGCGGCGTCAAAGTAGTAATCCTGCAACTGCGCCTTGATTGCCTCGGGGCTTTGCTCGACCGGTGCAGCCCACGCGCTGAACGACAGGCACCCGGCCAGGCACAAAAGAAAAATACGCATCGGGCTCTCCTTGAGCGCACGCGAGGCGGGACAGCCCTCGCGTGCGCCGCATCGCTATCAGTCGGTCAGTTTGGCCGCCAGTGCTTTCACACGGCTGAGGTCGCCCTTGGCCACTTCGGTCACACCGCTGCCGTACTCGGGGTCAGCCTTGTACAGGAAGGACAGGATGATGTGCTTGCTCTCGTCATCGGTGGTGGCCAGCGAGCCGCCGAAGCTGTCGATCAGGTCGCGGCGTTCCTGCTTGCTGTACGAGCGATACAGATCACCGGCCTGCTTGAAGTTCTGCTCACGCTGGATCTTCGCCTGTTGCGTACTGCCCGCCAGCGCCGACTGGCTGTAACGCGCCGCTGGCGTTTCTTCACGCGGTTGCAGGCGGCTTGGCTGGTAGTTGACGCCGGACTGGCTGGCGCCAAAATTCATCGCGCCATCCTGATTGCCATTGTTCACTACGGTTTTCGGTGCGTTGATCGGCAATTGCAAAGCGTTGGCGCCGAGGCGATACATCTGCGTATCGGCGTAAGAGAACACTCGGCCCTGCAACAAACGATCTTCCGAAGGCTCGATACCCGGAACTACGTTGGCCGGTGCCATGGCAACTTGTTCAGTTTCCTGGAAGACATTGGCCGGATTACGGTTCAAGACCATTTGTCCAACTTTGCGCTCGGCAATACCCGGCCAGATCTTGGTTGCATCCAGTGGATCGAAATCAAACTTGGACAAATCCTGCGGCTTGAGAACTTGCACGTACAAGTCCCACTTTGGAAAGTTGCCCTTGTTGATATTACTCACCAAGTCATTGGTCATATGACTGTAATCCTGACCTTGAACTTCGCTAACTTGTTTTGGCGTAAGGTTCTTGATGCCTTGCAGACTCTTCCAGTGAAACTTAACGTAGTGAACTTCATTCCTGGCATTGATCAGCTTATAGGCATGAACACCATTGCCATCCATTTCCCGATAACTGGCCGGAGTGCCGTAGTTGGAATACAACTCGGTCAGTGTGCGGGTTGCTTCCGGCACGTGGGAAAAGAAATCGAACCGGCGCGAATCGTCATCGAGGTTGGTGCGTGGATCGGGCTTGAAGGCGTGGACCATGTCCGGGAATTTGATCGCATCGCGGATGAAGAAGGTCGGGAAATTGTTGCCGACCAGATCCCAATTACCGTCAGCGGTGTAGAACTTGGTGGCGAAACCACGCGGGTCACGCAGGGTTTCCGGGGAATGGTTGCCATGCACCACCGCCGAGAAACGCACGAATACCGGCGTGCTCTGGCCTGCGGCGAACACCTTGGCCTTGCTCAGGTCGCTGAGGTCATCGGTCACGGTGAAGGTGCCATGAGCGCCGGTGCCGCGTGCATGTACCACGCGCTCGGGAATACGCTCACGGTCGAAGCGCTGCAGTTTCTGGATCAGTTGCACATCCTGCAGCAGCACCGGGCCGTTGGCGCCGGCGGTTTGCGAGTTCTGATTGTCACCGACAGCAGCGCCGTTATCGCGGGTCAGCGGAGCGGCGTTGACCGAGAAGGTCAGCAGGCTGGCGGTGAGAACGCCGAGGGTGCGGCGATGGGGAAAAGCCCCCAGTCCAAGAGCGGAAGTCATATCAGGTTCCTCTGGTTTTATTGGGCGCATCCAGGTGCGCCACAGCAAGGCTAGAGGCCCGTGCCGAGGAACATAAATAGAAAGAACGTAACGCCATGATTGAAGAAATTGGCTTTCCCGTCAGCGGGTTAGCGCGTATTCCGCGCGCGATTGCTGGCATTTTGCAAACTAATCGTCAATTGATGTGTCGATAAAAACGGGCATTGTAAGAAGGTGTTTCGCGCAGGAGGCGTTTCGCTGATTTACACTGCCTACACCAAACTCATCTGTAACAAGGAAATAACTATGGGCGTGCTTAGCGAGTTCAAGGCCTTCGCGGTCAAAGGCAATGTGGTCGACATGGCCGTCGGTATCATCATCGGCGCGGCGTTCGGCAAGATCGTTTCGTCGTTTGTCGGCGACGTGATCATGCCGCCGATTGGCCTGTTGATCGGTGGGGTGGACTTCAGTGATCTGGCTGTCACGCTCAAAGCCGCCCAGGGCGATGCGCCCGCCGTGGTGCTGGCTTACGGCAAATTCCTGCAGACGGTGCTGGATTTCGTGATTGTCGCGTTTGCGATCTTCATGGGCGTCAAAGCCATCAACCGCCTCAAGCGCGAAGAAGCCGTAGCCCCGACCGCGCCGCCGATCCCGAGCAAGGAAGAGCAACTGCTGGGCGAAATCCGCGACCTGCTCAAGGCGCAGAACGAGCGGCCCTGAGGCATTCGCTACACATCAAAACGGCACCCGCGGGTGCCGTTTTCGTTACCAGTAATTCTCCACCGCAACCTGCCCAGGCTTGCGGGTCAGGCTCAGGCGCATGTCGCGCTGTTTGAGCAAGGCGCGGGTGTCGTCGATCATCTGCGGGTTGCCGCACAACATCACACGCGAATGCTCTGGCGAGAGCTTAACCCCTGCCGCTCGCTCCAGTTCGCCGTTTTCGATCAATGTGGTAATCCGGCCCTGCAACGCGCCTGGGTGGGCTTGGCGGGTGACAGTGGGGATGAATTGCAGCTTGTGGGCGTATTCACTCAGATAGTCACGTTGCGTCAACCCGGCGATCAACTCCTGATAAGCCAGTTCCCGCGCCTCCCGCACGCTGTAAACCAGAATGATTCGCTCGAATTTCTCCCAGACCTCGAAGTCCTGCAGGATCGACAGAAACGGCGCCACCCCGGTGCCGGTCGACAATAACCACAGGTCACGGCCGTCGACAAAACGATCCAGTGTCAAATAGCCGAACGCCTGGCGCTCGACCATCAAGCTGTCGCCGACCTGTAGCCGGCTCAGCTCACTGGTGAATTCGCCGCCCGGCACGACGATGGAAAAGAACTCGAGAAACTCATCGAACGGCGACGACACCATCGAATAGGCGCGCCAGACCGTGCTGCCATCGGCCTTGGTGACGCCCAGCCGGGCGAACTGGCCGGCACGGAAGCGAAAGCCGGGATCACGGCTGGTGCGCAGCGTGAACAGGTTCGGCGTCAACGGTTGCACATCGAGCAAGGTCTGGGTGGTGTACTTCTCGGCACTGGCAGTCATGAGGCACTCCTTGAAACGATTGCCCACAGTGTCCCGCAAAATCGCGCTGCCAAACACTCGTGATTGGTAATGGTATTGACGGGATCAGCGCTAAACATTCGATTCGCTGGCAATGCTGGATCTAGAGCAATAACTTTAAGATGCCAGTTAAAATATAACAGCCTGTATTGCTAAGAACACTTTATAAAAAACATCAAAGTTTCAATCTCGAAAAAATGTAAGGCGTTTCGCAGGAAAGATCCTACACTTCGATTCGTGCCGGATTTTTTGGATCCATTTGGCGCCCCTATATCAGGATGGAGGCAGAGTTCATGGAAACGTGGAAGGAATCACAATTGAAACAACTGACATTTGCCAAAGGCATTGAGGCGGCATACCCGATACTGCTGAGATTTGCCGAGAATCTGGGCTTTAACTATTGTGCGATAGCGGTCACCTCCCCCCATCGCGATGTCCATTTGAATGCCTTGCAAATCAATAACTATCCGAAAGAATGGAACATCCAGTACAACAAAGAGAACTACCGGAATATTGATCCGGTAATAGCGCATTGCAATCATTCGGTATTGCCGATCGTCTGGGAAGAAAGAGTATTCACCGATGCGCCAGAATTGTGGCAGGCGTTGAAACAGAATGGACTACAGCATGGCTGGTCGCAGGCCTTTCATGACGAAACCAGTGGTTTGTGCAGCATCATCAGCCTGGCGCGCACCCACTGCCCGATCAGCCCGCTCGAACTGTATGAGCATTACGGTTATCTGTTTTTTGCCAACCGACACTTCAGTGACCTGTATGCCCGCACCGTTCCCACACCGGCCAAGCCCAGCAAGCCGAGGCTATCGTCCCGGGAGCTGGAGATCATGAAATTGTCCGCCATGGGCAAGACCGCTCACGATATTTCGAGAATACTCAGCCTGAGCGAACGCACCGTTAACTATCATGTGCAAAACGTCATCGAAAAATTCAACGTCTGCAACAAGATTTCCGCAGTGATTGCCGCCGCTCGTGCCGGCATCATCTGACAGCTGAGCGTTATCGCGCGGTAATCCTGCGAGTATTCAGGCGCAAAAAAACGTACCATTCAGGCCTTTCCGAGTGATGACGCAACCTGCTTGCATCGCAGTCCACTCGGTCGGATCCCGTCGCACCATCTGCCGGCAACGGGATATCTGCCGAATATCCTGAGTCCCCGCCCCATGCCCTTGCTCGAAACGCCTTTCGCCCAGCTCGACCTGATCCGCCAGCCTGAACAGCAGAATGAACCACTGCAAGCCTTCGATGCGGCGGACGAATACCTGCTCAATCATCTCGCCAGCGAACAACCTGCGAGCAGCACCCGCGTGCTGGTGCTCAATGACAGCTTTGGCGCCTTGGCGATCAGTCTGTTGGACAAGGTCGAGGTAAGCAGCAGCGGCGACTCGTTCCTGGGTTTCGTCGGGCTGGAAAAGAATCTGCTGCGCAATGGTGAGGCGTTCGATGCGATTCGTCCGATTCCGGCCAGTGAGCCCTTGGTCGGGCCGTTTGACCGGGTGCTGATCCGCGTTCCCAAGACGCTGGCGCTATTGGAAGAGCAGTTGATCCGCCTGCAAGGACAACTCGCTCCCGGCGCGCAAGTGATCGCCGCCGCCATGGTCAAGCATCTGCCGCGTGCTGCCGGCGATCTGCTGGAGCGCTACATTGGACCGGTACAGGCGTCGCTGGCAGTGAAAAAGGCGCGATTGCTGATCGCCACACCTGAAAGCAAAGCGCCCGCCACATCGCCCTATCCCACTCGCTATCGCCTCGACGAACCAGCGATCGAATTGCTCAACCACGCTAACGTGTTCTGCCGCGAAGGCCTCGACATCGGCACTCGCGCGTTTCTGCCGCATCTGCCGAAAAACCTTGGCCACGCGCGGGTCGCCGACCTCGGTTGCGGCAACGGTGTTCTGGCAATCGCCAGCGCCTTGCAGAACCCGGATGCGCATTACACGCTGGTCGACGAATCGTTCATGGCGGTGCAATCGGCTGCCGAGAACTGGCGCGCGGCATTGGCCGATCGCGAAGTCACCGTGCGCGCTGGCGATGGTCTGGCCGGGCAGGCGCCGCAGTCGCTGGACGTGGTGCTGTGCAACCCGCCGTTCCATCAGCAGCAGGTGGTTGGCGATTTCCTCGCCTGGCGCATGTTCCAGCAGGCGCGCGAGGCACTGGTGGTTGGTGGTGCGCTGTACATAGTCGGCAACCGGCATCTGGGCTATCACAGCAAACTGGCGCGCCTGTTTCGTGGTGTCGAGCAAGTGGCGGCGACGCCGAAATTCGTCATCCTCAAGGCGCGCAAATAAAACTGCGGCGTAAAAAAACCCTCCGTGAGGAGGGTTGCAAATCCATACCCGAAGGCGCCGGGACGGGATGTTTCAGTGGGTGGTCAAACCTGCGGCATTCATGAACATGCGCATCAGGCTGGCGGCGATGAACAACACGCCGACACTGCCAACCCAGATCAGGGCCAACCAGCCGAGCCGCTGCCACAGCGGCTTTTTTTCGCCTTCTTCAATGTCGTGCAGGGAATGTTTGCCGGTCATTGCATCGATCTCCGTTAAGCCAAGGCGTCACTGCGGACGCCTTCGCGAGCAGGCTCGCTCCCACAGGGCAAGCCCAGCATGGGATTAGTGGTAACCGTCTTCGTGGGTGACCTTGCCGCGGAACACGTAGTAGCTCCAGAAGGTATACCCCAGGATGAACGGAATGATGAACAACGTGCCGACCAGCATGAAGCCCTGACTTTGCGGTGGCGCGGCGGCGTCCCAGATCGATATCGACGGCGGCACGATGTTCGGCCACAGGCTGATGCCCAAGCCGCTGTAGCCGAGGAAGATCAGCACCAGGGTCAGCAGGAACGGCGTGTAGTTGGCGTTACGTGCCACCGCGCGGATCAGGCCGTACAAGGTGACCAGCACCAGAATCGGCACCGGCATGAACCAGAACAGATTCGGCATGCTGAACCAGCGCGAGGCGATTTCCGGATGCGACAGGGGTGTCCACAGGCTGACGATACCGATCACTGCCAGCAGGACGAACGCCAGCGGCCGCGCCAGATCATGCATTTGTTCCTGCAATTTGCCTTCGGTTTTCATGATCAGCCAGGTGCAGCCGAGCAAGGCATAGGCCACCACCAGCGCCGCGCCGCAGAACAGCGTGAACGGCGTCAGCCAGTCCAGTGAACCGCCGGCGAACTGGCGATTGACCACCGGCAGACCATCGATGAACGCTCCCAGCGCCACGCCCTGAAAGAACGTCGCCGCGATCGAACCACCGATGAATGCCTTGTCCCACAGGTGACGTTTTTCATCCTTGGCCTTGAAGCGGAATTCGAAAGCCACGCCACGGAAAATCAAGCCCATGAGCATGAAGATCAGCGGCAGGTACAGCGCCGACAACACCACCGAATAGGCCAGCGGGAAGGCGCCGAACAACGCCGCGCCACCCAGTACCAGCCAGGTTTCGTTGCCGTCCCAGACCGGGGCGACGGTGTTCATCATCACGTCGCGATCGGTCTTGCCGGGTACGAACGGGAAGAGAATGCCAATGCCCAGGTCGAAGCCGTCCATGACCACGTACATCATGATGCCGAAGATGATGATCACGGCCCAGATCAGCGGAAGATCGATACCCATGAGTCAAATCTCCTTGGTCAAGCGAGTGTTGTCTTCGTGCTCGCCCTCGGCCGGATCGTCGGCTGCGGACAACGGACGTGCCGGGGTGCGTTTCTTGCCTGGACCACCGTCCGGTGTTTCGCTGCCTTCGCTGATCTTCGGCCCTTTGCGCACCAGGCGCATCATGTAGCCGAGACCGGCGCCGAACAGGGCGAAATAGACCACGACGAACATGATCAGGGTGATGCTCATCTGCATGAAGCTGTGGTTGGACGAAGCATCGGCAGTGCGCATCAGGCCGTAGACCACCCATGGCTGACGGCCGATTTCCGTGGTGAACCAGCCAGCGAGAATCGCGATCAGACCGGACGGCCCCATCCACAAGGCCAGATGCAGGAACGGCCGCGAGGTATACAGCGAGTCACGCTTGCGCAGCCACAGACTCCACAGACCGGTGAAGATCATCAGGAAACCGAGGCCGACCATGATCCGGAACGACCAGAACACGATGGTCGAATTCGGCCGGTCTTCCGGTGGAAATTCCTTCAGCGCCGGTACTTGTTTATCCAGCGAGTGGGTCAGAATCAGGCTGCCGAGGTATGGAATCTCTACGGCGAACTTGGTGCGTTCCTCTTTCATGTCCGGCCAGCCGAACAGGATCAGCGGCGTCGCTTCGTCGCCATGGTTTTCCCAGTGGCCTTCGATCGCCGCGATTTTTGCCGGCTGGTGCTTGAGCGTATTGAGGCCGTGGAAGTCGCCGATCACAGCCTGGATCGGCGCGACGATCAACGCCATCCACATCGCCATCGACAGCATGGTGCGGATCGCCGGGTTGTCCCTGCCGCGCAGCAGGTGCCAGGCCGCCGACGAGCCGACGAAGAACGCCGTCGCGACGAACGCGGCCGTGGCCATGTGCATCAGCCGATAAGGGAATGACGGGTTGAAGATGATTGCCAGCCAGTCGGTGGGGATCACCTGACCGTTGACGATTTCAAAGCCTTGCGGGGTCTGCATCCAACTGTTGGAGGCGAGAATCCAGAAGGTCGAAATCAGCGTGCCGACCGCTACCATCACCGTCGAGAAGAAGTGCAGGCCGCGCCCGACCTTGTTCCAGCCGAACAGCATGACGCCAAGGAAACCGGCCTCAAGGAAGAACGCGGTGAGCACTTCATAGGTCAGCAACGGCCCGGTGACGGCACCGGCGAAGTCGGAAAAACGACTCCAGTTGGTGCCGAACTGATAAGCCATGACCAGCCCGGAAACCACGCCCATGCCGAAGTTGACGGCAAAAATCTTCGACCAGAAATGGTAGAGATCGCGGTAGGTGTCGTTGCGGGTCTTCAGCCACAAGCCTTCGAGCACCGCCAGGTAACTCGCCAGGCCAATGGTGATGGCCGGGAACAGAATGTGGAACGAGATGGTGAACGCGAACTGAATTCGGGCGAGATCGAGAGCCTCTAAACCGAACATATGGCTTCCTCTGTCAGGTAATACGGGTAGCTGGCCCGGAGGCCTGCACCACTGCCCCCACGGATATGGAGTGCGGCGAATTCGGATTCGTTCTTTTTTTGCAACCATCGCAACGCAGGGAGTCTGGCCAAATGGCCGCCAGATCAGTTCCGGTCGGGGTCTTGATCTGGATCAAGCAACGTTGAAAGAGTAGTCCCATTTTTGCCAATGAACTGCGTGGTGGTTTGCCGCGTGACAAGTTGCCTCACTCCCCTGTGGCGAGGGGATTTATCCCCGTCCGGCTGCGCAGCAGTCGTCGTTTCGAGATTTTGGGGCCGCTGCGCGACCCAACGGGGATAAATCCCCTCACCACAGGGCTGATTGTCAGCATGAAAGATCGATGTCTGGCTAACTGAATTGTTTCTCGTAGCAACTTCCTGTTACAGACTGGTGATAATCTCGCCGTTCACTCGTCCAAGACCTGCCTTCAGATGCCCACACAAGAGCCCCTGCTGTTACGTCACCATCGTCCGTTCATGGCTTTCTGGCTGGCGCGGATTTTCACCGCCAGCGGGTTCCAGATGCTCACCGTGGCAATTGGCTGGAACCTGTATCAATTGACCGGCAACGTGCTGGATCTGGGCCTGGTCGGGCTGGTCGAATTCGCCCCACGGGTGCTGTTCATGCTGCACACCGGGCATGTCGCTGATCGCTACGATCGGCGCAAGGTCGCCGCGCTTTGCCAGTCGTTGCAGGCGTTGATTGCCTTGGCGCTGGCCATCGGCAGCGCCACCGATCACGTCACCCGCGAGATGATTTTCATCCTCGCCTTTCTCCTAGGCGCCGCCCGTTCGTTCGAGATGCCGACGACTCAGGCGCTGCTGCCCAGCATCGTCCCCAGTGCGCTTTTCCCCCGCGCAGTTGCCGCCGCGCAATCGGCGCAGCAGTCGGCCACTATCATCGCCCCGGCCCTCGGCGGTTTGCTCTATGCATTCGGCAGCGTCTGGGTCTACGGCCCGACCGTGCTGCTGTACGTGATCGCCTGTTCGCTCATGCTCAACCTGCCGGCACGCCAGACGCCATTGAATAAAGGCAAAGCCACGCTGGACTCGCTGCTGGCGGGGATTCGCTTTATCCGCAGCCGCCCGGACATCCTCGGCGCGATCTCGCTGGACCTGTTCGCCGTGTTGCTCGGCGGCGCCACGGCGTTGCTGCCGGTGTTCGCCAAGGACATTCTGCTGACCGGCCCGTGGGGTCTGGGCTTGCTGCGTTCGGCACCAGCGGTGGGTGCCCTGCTGATGTCGCTGTTTCTCGCGCGATATGCCGTCGAACGCAACGTGGGCCGAGTGATGTTCACCGCCGTCGGCATCTTTGGCGTCGCGACCATCGCTTTCGGTCTGTCGACCTCGTTCTGGTTCTCGCTGGCGGTGCTGGTGGTGCTCGGCGCAGCGGACATGATCAGCATGGTCATCCGTGCCTCGTTCGTACAGCTGGAAACTCCTGACGAAATGCGCGGCCGGGTCAGCGCGGTCAACGGGCTGTTCATCGGCGCTTCGAACCAGTTGGGCGAATTCGAATCCGGCCTCACTGCCCACTGGTTCGGCACCGTGCCGGCGGTGGTCATGGGCGGGATCGGCACCCTGGTGGTGACGGGGACGTGGATCAAACTGTTTCCGACGTTGGCGAATCGGGACCGGATGCATGTGCCGGTGGAAGAGAAGGTCTGAGTTTTTTGGAAAAAACTCACCTGCTCAGCACATATCAAGCGACAACGTGCGGTACATAGTTACCGCACTGAGTGTAATGTATCGCCTTACACTCGCCGCCATGATCAAATCCTTTCAGCACAAAGGCCTTCGTGGCTTCTATGAAACAGGTACGACTCGTGGAATTCGTGCCGACCATGCAAAACGGCTGTCGCGCATGTTGCAGTTCATGGATCGAGCGACACTTCCCGGCGATCTGGACTTGCCGGGCTGGCGCCTGCATCCGTTGAAAGGCGAGCTGAGTGAATACTGGTCGCTCAGCGTTTCAGGCAACTGGCGAGTGATCTTTCGTTTTGTCGGTTCGGATATCGAATTGGTCGATTATCTGGACTACCACTGACAGGAGGCAGGCTCATGCCCATGCACAACCCGCCACACCCCGGTGAAACCCTGCTGCTGGATGTCTTGCCCGAGCTTGGTATCAGCGTGAGTGAATTGGCCCGGCACCTTGGCTTTGCACGCCCGCATCTTTCGCGCGTACTGCACGGACACGCGCCAATCAGCCCGGATCTGGCAGTACGACTTGAGCGTGCAGGGATCGGCAAGGCGCGCGTTTGGCTAGGCGTCCAAACCGACTACGATCTTTGGCAAGCGGAGCACCGTGAGCAACCAATGATAGAACCCCTCGCAGCCCACGGCTGACCCGTCAGGCCATCAACTCCCCCGCCACCCTCGCCCGCAACGCCTTGCCACCAAGCTGCTCGACCAGGGTCAGGGCAAATTCCAGCGCCGCGCCCGAGCCTTGGGCGGTGATGCAGTTGCCGTCGACCACCACCGGTTGATCAACAAACGTACAGCCGGACAACTGATGGCTGGCGCCGGGCAGGCAGGTCATGCGGCGCTGGCGCAGCACGCCTGATGCCTGGAGGGCGGTGGCTGGGGCTTCGCCGATGGCGGCGAACAGTCGGCCGGCGCTGGCCTGGTCCTTGAGCAATTGCTGCAAGGGCTGATGCGCCGCCAGATGCCGGGAACCGACGGCACCGCCTGGCAGGACGATCAGGTCAAAAGTCTGTGCCAGCACATCGACCAGCATGCCGTCGGCAGTCAGCCGGGTGCCGCGCGCACAGGTCAGCATGCGCCGACCTTCGATGCTGGCGGCGACCACTTCGATGCCGGCGCGGCGCAGTACGTCGATCAGGGTCACGCTTTGCAAATCGTCGATGCCCTCGGCGAGGGCAATCAGGGCTCTGGAAATCATGGGCGCTTTCCGCTGGGTAGTCAGTCAAGCGTAGTCAGCTTTGTCCCACCTTGTTCGCAGACAGCCGTTACTTGATGTAAAGCTGAGTCGAAAGCGTGTTGCGCGGAGCGTTGATCGAGGTGTTGCTGAAGTTGAAGGTGCCTTGCTGTTTGCCGGCCAGATCGAAGGTATAAAGAGAACCGACGGTTTTGCTGCCAGGGATGCATTCAGTGAGATTGCCATTATCGAAGGCGCACACCGGACCTCGGGTGCCGTTGACCTCGAAGCCATCCAAAGTCACGTGTGGCTGGTTCTGGCCATAGCCGACTTCCAGCACATAGACCTTGATATTCGGCCCGCTGTGATTGCATTGGGTTTGCGGCTGGTTATCGGCAATATCTTCCAGACCGCAGGATGGCGATTGCACTTTGATCACCTTCACCTCGGTGAGCGGCGGCGCCGATGCCGCGAACGCCGGAGCTGTCAGCAGCAGTGCTGCAATCCATCCGAAAATCCTGATCCCGCCGTTGCGCATGCCTGCCCACTCCAAAAAATCAGCGCGCAGTATGGCGCAGTTGTCGGCTGCGCAAAACTTCGCCGACGATCGACACCAACATCCGCCAAATTCCTCACGCGGCTGGTATGATGCGCGGCTTTTTCCGACCCACGACAATTTCCCAGGCGCTTGCGACGGTCTGTGCTTTGCTGTTGAGGTCGATACATTCACGGCGCCACGCGCGCCACGGGGAGCAGACATGCTGGAAAGGCTGTTTCAACTCAAGGCACACAACACCAACGTGCGCACCGAAATTCTTGCGGGCGTCACGACTTTCCTGGCCATGGCTTACATTCTGTTCGTCAACCCGAGCATCCTCGGCGAGACCGGCATGGACAAGGGCGCAATTTTCGTCGCCACCTGTCTGGCGGCCGCCATCGGCTCGACCGTGATGGGCCTGATCGCCAACTACCCGATCGCCCTCGCTCCGGGCATGGGCCTGAACGCCTTCTTTACCTACACCGTGGTGCTGCACATGGGCCACACCTGGCAGGTGGCGCTGGGTGCGGTGTTCATTTCCGCCGTGCTGTTTTTCCTGCTGTCGATCTTCCGCATCCGCGAATGGATCATCAACGCCATTCCGCTGCCACTGCGCTCGGCGATTGCCGCCGGTATCGGCCTGTTCCTGGCGCTGATCGCCCTGCACAACGCCGGTATCGTGGTCAGCAACCCGGCGACCATGGTCGGCCTCGGCGATCTGACCAAACCGGCACCGATTCTGGCCACCGTCGGCTTCGCCGTGATCGTCGCCCTCGAAGCGCTGAAAGTGCGCGGCGAGGTGCTGATCGGCATTCTCGCCGTAACCATCGCCTCGATCGTACTGAACGTCACCGAGTTCGGCGGCATCATGTCGATGCCGCCGTCGCTGGCGCCGACCTTCCTGCAACTGGACATCAAAGGCGCACTGGACATCGGTCTGGTCAGCGTGATCTTCGCCTTCCTGTTCGTCGACCTGTTCGACAACTCCGGGACCCTGATCGGCGTCGCCAAGCGCGCCGGCCTGATGGGCAAGGACGGCCACATGCCGAAAATGGGCCGTGCGCTGATCGCCGACAGTACGGCGGCCATGGCCGGCTCGCTGCTGGGCACGTCGACCACCACCAGTTACATCGAATCCGCTGCCGGCGTCAGTGCCGGTGGCCGCACGGGCCTGACCGCCATCGTCGTGGCAATCCTGTTCCTGCTGGCGCTGTTCTTCTCGCCCTTGGCGGCCAGCGTTCCGGCATTCGCCACCGCGCCAGCGCTGCTGTTCGTCGCGGTGCTGATGACTTCCGGCCTGGCGGAAATAGACTGGGACGACATCACCGTGGCAGCACCGGTTGTGGTTACCGCACTGGCCATGCCGTTCACCTATTCGATCGCCAACGGCATCGCCTTCGGCTTCATCGCCTGGACCGCCATCAAGCTGCTGTCCGGCCGTGCCCGTGAGCTGAACCCGGCTCTGGTGATTCTGTCGATTCTGTTTGTGATCAAGTTGGGTTGGTTCAACGCATGAGTTTCGATTCCCAAGCCTACGCCGAACAACTCGAGGCCAAGGTCACGCGCTTGCGTGATCTGCTGGCATCGTTCGATGCACCCGAGCCGACGGTGTTTGACTCGCCTCTGCAGAACTTCCGCCTGCGCGCCGAATTCCGCCTGTGGCGCGAGGGCGGCGAGCGGCATTACGCGATGTTCTCTCAGGACGACAAGCGCACGCCGATACTCATCGAAGAATTCCCGATTGCCAGCCTGCGCATCAACCAGTTGATGCCGCAGTTGAAGGCCGCGTGGCAAGCCAGTTCGGCGCTGAGCCACAAGTTGTTCCAGGTCGAATTCCTGACCACGCTGGCCGGCGACGCGATGATCACCCTGTGCTATCACCGTCCGCTGGACGAGCACTGGCATGCGGCGGCAACTCAGTTGTCGGCGGATCTGGGCGTGAGCATCATCGGCCGCTCCAAAGGCAAGCGCGAAGTGCTCGGTCAGGACTATGTCGTGGAGAAACTCGAAGTCGGCGGCCGCACCTTCAGCTATCGCCAGCCCGAAGGCGCGTTCACCCAGCCCAACGGCACGGTGAACCAGAAGATGCTCAATTGGGCATACGAAGCCTTGGGCGATCGCAGCGACGATCTGCTCGAGCTGTACTGCGGCAACGGTAACTTCACCCTGCCGCTGGCGACTCGCGTGCGCAAAGTGCTCGCTACCGAAATCAGCAAGACTTCGGTCAACGCGGCCCTGAGCAATCTCAGCGAAAACGCTGTGGATAACGTCACGCTGGTGCGCTTGTCCGCCGAGGAACTGACCGAAGCGCTCAACGAAGTGCGCCCGTTCCGTCGCCTGCACGGCATCGATCTGAAGAGCTACGAATTCGGCAGCGTCTTCGTCGACCCACCACGCGCCGGCATGGACCCGGACACCTGCGAACTGACCCGGCGCTTCGACAACATCCTCTACATTTCCTGCAACCCGGACACCCTGGCGGCCAACATCGCCCAGTTGCATGACACCCACCGCATTACCAAGTGCGCGATGTTTGACCAGTTCCCGTGGACCCATCACATGGAATCCGGTGTGCTGCTGACCCGGCGTTGATTGCGGGTAGCTGATACGGAAAAGCCGTCGTGATTGACGGCTTTTTTGTGGGTGCTATGGCGCGATATCAGTTTTGCGTGGACGCCCGCCTTTTTTGCCATTGGCTCGCGCTGCCGCAGATTTCGCAGCGCTGCTTTGACGCCCGTTGCGCGAGGCGACGACCGACGCGGCCATCCGCATAAGCGGCGGGCTCGCTGAAATCATTCCGGCAATGGAAATATCCAGATCCTTGCCCTCATGGCACAGCGCAGTGCCGGCGAAGCCGATCGTCAGGCTTGCATAATCGGCCGCTTCAAACCCCGCGAATTCGGGATACAGCTTCACCGGAAGCAACACACCGCTGCCGTCCTCGAAACGAATGACCAAAGAGGATTCTTCGAAGCTCACTGACACGGCCTGCAAACTATTGGCCTGTCGTACTTCGCCAAGTGTGATGGCGGCATCGAGCATCTCTTCCGTCAGGGGGCGATGCACCGACGGTTTTGCCTTGATGACCTTCATAATTCGATCTCAACTCCTTCCAACTTGCCGATCAAGGACAGCAGCACCTTGTCTGCATCGGGGTCATAGCGCGCCGATCCGATCCTGTAGGTCTCGTCGGTGACTGGTTTCATTACGGGCACTTCGTTTGCCTGGCAGTCCCATATCTGATTATCGAGACAAGCGGTCTTCACGGCCGACCACCAGATCCCTCGTGCTCTACGCAAGTGCACCGGTTGTCCAAGTGACAGACACAAGCCGTTAAGCACAGTGAGCGGTGGTCGTCGGGACAACGGCACGACATCCCACAGATCAACTTCGTTGTGCCAGAAGCTGAACCGGAAGCGGGCATTCCAGGCACCCGCATCTACATGGGCGTGCGGTGGACAGTGTTCGTCTCTCAACATGATGCGAATCGACATTCCTTTGTAGCTGCATATCTTCATGCTAACCCATCCGTTAGGTTAATTGATTTCCAGATCTCGAATTTCCTTTCGAGTCCGACGACCGGTTAACACAAAGCGATGTGCCGGAGGTCACTGAAGACTAGCGGGCGTGGGGTTGGGGCTCGAGAAATGAGTCGAGAAAAACGTAAGAAAAGCTGTCGTTACGTTTTGAAATTACGCTTGGCATGATCCCTCCTGTGCGATCACCGAACGAAAATTACTGCTCTTAAAGTCTTCCAATTGACCGATGTAACCATCTAGTACATTTTATCTCCACAGGCCGGAACCTCTCGGCCGATGCCAAAAACAAGAAGTGGAGTTACCCCATGTCCCCTACCGTTCTGGTGCTTAACGGCCCGAACCTGAACCTGCTCGGCACCCGCGAGCCGGCGACTTATGGTCATGAAACCCTGGCGGATATTTCCGCGCTGTGTGGTCGCGCGGCTGACGAGTTCGGTCTGACCGTGGAATTTCGCCAGACCAATCATGAAGGCGAGCTGCTCGACTGGATTCACGCCGCGCGTGGTCGTTGTGCCGGGATCGTGATCAATCCGGCGGCGTGGACGCACACGTCCGTGGCGATTCGAGATGCGCTGGTCGCCAGTGAATTGCCGGTGATCGAGGTGCACCTGTCCAATGTCCACGCCCGTGAGCCGTTTCGTCATCATTCATTTGTTTCCGGCATTGCCACGGCGGTGATGTGCGGGTTCGGCAGCCATGGCTATCGCCTGGCGCTGGAGCATTTCAGCCAGCGGTTGCAGAGGTAAGAGCCATGTCGCGTTCCAAGGTGATACTCGCCGGGCTGATCGGCGCCGGGATTCAGGCTTCACGCACGCCGGCACTGCACGAGCACGAAGGTGATGCGCAGGGCCTGCGGTATCTGTACCAGCTCATCGACCTCGATCAATTGCGCCTCGACAGCACGGCTCTGCCCGACTTGCTGCAGGCGGCGGAGCGAATGAATTACACCGGGCTGAACATCACTTTCCCGTGCAAACAGGCGGTCATCCCGCTGCTCGATGAGTTGTCGCCGGAAGCCCGTGGCATCGGCGCGGTGAACACGGTGGTGCTGAAGGACGGCAAGCGTGTCGGCCACAACACCGATTGCCTCGGTTTCGCCGAGGGTTTTCGCCGGGGTCTGACAGACGCTGCCCGTGAACGCGTCGTCCAGATGGGCGCCGGTGGCGCTGGCGCGGCGGTGGCCCACGCGCTGCTCAGCGAAGGCGTACGGCAATTGACGATTTTTGACGTCGACCGCGAGCGTGCCGAGAGCCTGGCAAACAATCTGAATCAACATTTTGGCGCCAGTCGCGCACAGGCCGGAGCGAATTTGCCCAGGGCGCTGGCGCAGGCCGATGGTCTGGTCAACACCACGCCGATGGGCATGGCCAAGCTGCCGGGTTCACCGGTGCCGGCCGGGTTGCTGCGCAGGGAAATGTGGGTCGCGGAGATTGTGTATTTCCCGCTGGAAACCGAACTGCTGCGCGACGCCCGCGCCTTGGGTTGCCGCACGCTGGATGGCGGCAACATGGCGGTGTTTCAGGCGGTGAAGGCGTTTGAACTGTTCAGCGGCGTGGTGCCGGATGCGCAGCGCATGCTTGAGCATTTTCAAAGCATGAATGGCTGAACAACAGGGTAACTCTGTGGGAGCGAGCCTGCTCGCGAAGGCGTCGATTCAGTCAACGAACAGGGCGACTGACACACCGCTTTCGCGAGCAGGCTCGCTCCCACAGGGAGACCGATTCAGGCCTTCAGGTAGCGCAACACCGATTCGCAGATCATCTCGCGATGGCGCTGCTTGATGGTTTCGTCCGGCAGGTCGATCTGGAAGATCTCCCCCAGCGTGTGACGGTTCGACACGCGATAGAAGCAGAACGAACTGATCAGCAGATGCACGTCCAGCGCATCGATGCCACGCCGGAACAGACCTTCGTCCGCGCCCCGTTGCAGAATCCCGCCCAAGGTATCGAGGATCGTGTTGTTCAGCGCCTTGATCGCATCGGAACGCTTTACGTACTCGGCGTTGTGGATGTTTTCGATGCTGACAATGCGCACGAAATCGACGTTGTGGTCATGGTGATCGAAGGTGAACTCCACCAGTCGGCGGATCGCCAGCTCGGGCGGCAGCTCATCCAGATGCAGGCGGTTTTCCGTGCTGCGGATATCGCCGTATAGCTTCTCCAACACTTCGACGTACAACTGCTCCTTGCTGCCGAAGTAGTAATAGATCATGCGCTTGGAAGTGTGGATACGCTCGGCGATCGCGTCGACGCGGGCGCCGGACAAACCCTGCTGGACGAACTCGACGATCGCCTCCTGGAGAATGTTCTCGCGGGTCTTTTCCGGGTTGTTCTTGCGACTCTTGCGCGGCACTGCGTCGGACTCGACAGCAGCGGCGGAAAGTTCTGAATTCATGGTCATCGCGGGCTCACGGCCATCACTGCACAAGCTGGCGATTATGGGCCGCGCGGGACAGTGAAGGAAGCCGCGCAGCCGGTGTTTGATCCCGCGTTTACGAATTCCCTACAACTTCGCCTGACGAACCGCACCGCTGCGCGATTTGGCCATCGCCGCCAGCCGCACCGCAACGTTGGCCGCGCCGTAGCCGGCATAGCCATTCTTGCGCTGGATGATCTCGAAAAAGAAACGCCCTTCGAACGACTCGGTGTAGACATGAAACAACTCGCCGCCCTGGGCGTCACGGTCGTAGAGCACGTTGTAATAGGCCAGCTCGCTGAGAAACTCATCGTCGAAATCGAAACGCGCGGCGAGGTCGTCGTAGTAATTCAGCGGGATGTCCAGCAGCGGCACGCCGGCCTCTTTGGCGCGACTGACCTGGGCGAAGATGTCGTCACAATCGAAGGCGATGTGGTGCACACCGGAGCCGCGATAACTCGATAGCGCATGCGAAATAGCAGTGTTGCGGTTCTCGGAGATGTTCAGCGGCAGCCGGATCGAGCTGTCGCGACTGCGCAGTGCGCGGCTCTTCACCAGACCGTACGGATCGGGCAAGACCACTTCATCGTCGGCTTCGAAATCCAGCAGGCTTTTGTAGAACAGCACCCAACTGTCGAGGCTGTCGGCAGGCAGGGCCATGGCCATGTGATCGATACGCTTGAGGCCGCCGCTGGTCTGCGCGTCCGGCAACAGATTGAAATCGGTGCCGTACACGTCGGCGTCCGCATCGACCAGATAAATCAGGCTGCCGTCCGGTGCGCGCACCGCCGCCAGTTCCAGTTCATTCGGCCCGACCAGCCCGCGATAGGGCTGCCCCTTGTAAGCGACTGCGCGGGCCAGCGCACTGGCGCTGTCCTTGACCCGCACGGCCGTGGCGCACAGCGACGGGCCGTGAGCTTCGAAAAAGCTGTGGGCGAACGAATACGGCTCGGAGTTGAGGATCAGGTTGATATCGCCCTGACGCAGCAGGCTGACGCTCTTGGAGCGATGCTGCCCGGCCTTGGCAAAACCGAGGCGTTGCAGCCAGTGACTGAGCTTCGCGCCCAACGCTTCGTCGACGGCAAACTCGAGAAATTCAACCCCGTTGTATTCGCTGGCCGGCGGCGTTTCGAAAAGAATGTCACGGTTGGCCACCGGCGGCGCTTCCTGCTCGAGACGCTGACGGGTCTTCTCTTCCAGATACAGCAGCGAGCGCAAACCGTCGGCGGCGTTGGCTCGCGGGGGCGCGGCGCGGAAGCCGTCGTTGAAGATTTCCAGCGACAACGGTCCGGTATAACCACTCTTGATGATCGGCGCGAGGAAACCCGGCAGATCGAATTCGCCCTGCCCCGGGAAACAACGGAAATGCCGGCTCCACTCCAGCACGTCCATGGCCAGGATCGGCGCGTCGGCCATTTGCACGAAGAAGATCTTGTCGCCGGGAATGTCGGCGATCGCGCTGGGATCGCCCTTCAGCGACAGGGTGTGAAAGCTGTCGAGCAGCACGCCGAGGTTGGGGTGATCAGCCTGACGAACGATGTCCCAGACCTGTTGATAAGTATTGACGTGACGGCCCCACGCCAGCGCTTCGTAACCGATGCGCAAGCCACGGGCGCCGGCGCGTTCGGCCAGCAGGCGCAAATCATCGACGAGGATTTGCTGATCGCCGACACTGTCCGGCGAGGCGTTGCTGCAGACCAGCACCAGGTCGGTGCCAAGTTCCTGCATCAGATCGAACTTGCGCTCGGCACGCTCGAGGTTGCGCGCCAGGCGATCGCGGCGGCAACCTTCGAAGTCACGAAACGGCTGAAACAGGGTGATGGCGATCCCCAGATCGGCGCACATCTGTTTAATTTCCCGGGGACTGCCGTCGTAGTACAAGAGGTCGTTTTCGAAAATCTCCACGCCGTCGAACCCGGCGGCGGCAATGGCTTCGAGTTTTTCCGGCAGGGTGCCGCTCAAGGAAACGGTGGCAATGGAACGCTGCATGTTTCAACTCCCGTTTGGAGACGGCGGCTGCGTGAGCCGCGCCGCTTTTATAGGATGAGCAAATTATTGGCTGCATCCCTGCGCGCAGCAATTTAAAGTGTACTACCCGGTTAGTTTTGCGTGCGATTATCGAACACTAAGGCGATTTGGCGAATTGACGATTTTTTGTTCACTGCCCAACATCGGTTGCACATCGAGTCCGGCCACTAACCGCCGGGCAAGGTGTTCGACAGAAAAGAACACCAAATAACAAATCCAAAAACGGGTGGAACACATGATTCCTTCACAGACTTCCCGCATGGCTCCGGCCATGAGCACTGCCACGGGTGGCATTGGCGACAAGATCCGCGGCGCCATGGCTGTCGGCAAGACCCGCTGGGGCATGCTGGCGCTGGTGTTTTTTGCCACCACCCTCAACTACATCGACCGCGCCGCCCTCGGCGTCATGCAGCCGATCCTCGCCAAGGAAATGAGCTGGACGGCGATGGATTACGCCAACATCAACTTCTGGTTTCAGGTCGGCTACGCGATCGGTTTTGTCCTGCAGGGACGCCTGATCGACCGGGTCGGCGTCAAGCGTGTGTTCTTCTGCGCCGTGCTGCTCTGGAGTCTGGCCACCGGCGCCCATGGCCTGGCGACTTCGGCGGTCGGCTTCATGGTCTGCCGCTTCATCCTCGGCCTGACGGAAGCGGCCAACTACCCGGCCTGCGTGAAGACCACGCGCCTGTGGTTCCCGGCCGGTGAACGTGCAGTCGCTACCGGCATTTTCAACGCCGGCACCAACGTCGGCGCGATGTTCACGCCGATGCTGCTGCCACTGGTCCTGCATGTGTGGGGCTGGCAAGCGGCGTTCCTCTGCATGGCCGCACTCGGCGGGATCTGGCTGTTGTTCTGGGGCCTGAAATACTTCAATCCGGAAGATCACCCGACGGTGAAACAGTCGGAGCTCGATTACATCCAGCAGCAAGTCGAACCGGAACAGGCGCGCGTGCCGTTCAGCAAGATCCTGCGCATGCGCGGCACCTGGGCCTTCGCCCTCGCCTACTCACTGACCGCGCCGGTGTTCTGGTTCTATCTGTACTGGCTGCCGCCGTTTCTCAATCAGCAATACAACCTCGGCATCAACGTGACGCAGATGGGCATTCCGCTGATCATCATCTACGTCACGGCTGACTTCGGCAGTGTCGGCGGCGGGATTCTGTCGTCGTTCCTGATCGGTCGCGGCATGAATTCGATCAAGGCGCGGCTGCTGTCGATGTTGCTGTTTGCCTGCTGCATCATCGGCGTGGTGATGGCCGCCGGCTCGGCGAACCTGTGGGTGGCGGTGGCGGCGATCTCGCTGGCGATCGGCGCGCATCAGGCCTGGACTGCGAACATCTGGAGCCTGGTGATGGACTACACGCCCAAGCACATGATGAGCACGGTGTTCGGCTTCGGCGGCATGTGCGCGGCGATCGGCGGGATGTTCATGACCCAGATCGTCGGCCACATCCTCACCGTCACCAACAACAACTACACGGTGCTGTTCACGCTGATTCCGGCGATGTACTTCCTCGCACTGACGTGGATGTACTTCATGGCACCGCGCAAGATTCCGACCGTTACCGAATAACCTGCCTGCATACATCCCATTGTGGGAGCGAGCCTGCTCGCGAAGGCGTCACGTCAGCCGCTGAATATGGCGACTGACCCACCGCTTTCGCGAGCAGGCTCGCTCCCACAAGTTGTACCGGGATCCGCTCTTCAGCGCCGGCTCTGCTGCCACGCTGCCGCCAATCCGCTGCAACAGATCACCGCAATACCAATCACCGTCAACCCGCTCGGGGTGTGATTGAACAGCAGCCAGCCCAACAATCCGGCAAAGACAATCTGGCAATAGCCGAACGGCGCCAGCAAGGCTGGTGCTGCGTGACGGAAGGCCTGGGTCAGGAACAGATGCGCCGTCATCCCGCAGCTGCCCAGCGCCAGCATCAGCGCGGCATGAGGCAACGTCGGCACCTGCCAGAAGAACGGCACCAGCGCGCTCATCACCAAGGTATTGCACAGCCCGGCGAAGAAGTTGCTGGTGGTCGGGCTGTCCACTTCGGCGAGCTTGCGCGTCAGCAATTGGTAGAAGCAGAAGAACAGCGCCGAGCAGAACGGCAGCAGGATCGCCGGGGTGAACAGTTCGCCGCCCGGGTGGACGATGATCAGCACGCCGATGAAGCCGCAGATCACCGCGATCCACTGCCCGCGCGTCACCCGTTCCTTGAGCAACGGCACCGACAATGCCGTCACCAATACCGGTGCGAGAAAGTTGACCGCCGTGGCTTCGGCCAGCGGGATGTACAGCAGCGCCGTGGTGAAAAACAGGCTGGTGCCGAGCAGGCACAGGGCACGGGCGAGCTGCCATAACGGTTTTTTGGTGCGCAGCACACGCAAGCCGGACTGCGGCAGGAAAATCCCCGCCATCAACAAGGTGTGCACCACATAGCGCGCCCACACCACCATCACGATCGGATAAAAACCGGAGAGGTATTTCGACAGCGCGTCGTGACTGGAAAACAGGAACGTCGCCACGACAATCAGCAGAATCCCCTTGAAGGGCTGGTTGACACCGGAGAGCGGGGTGCTGACGGTCATTGGCAATCTCTGAAAAAAATCCGGGCGAGCGTTCGCGCTGGCGGCAATCGTTGTGGCAATCATAGTCGGCTGAGCTTTCAGCAACCGCACAGGTTGCACTCTTCTTCGCCGGGAAACCGCCGCCAGGCAAAACCTTGAGGCAAGATTCCCGCCACTTCGGCGCCCGGCCAGTGTGCAACATCACAGACTGCCGTCGAAACAGCGGGTTCATGAATTCGACGGAAGAAATTCCACTCGGGATTGAATTCACGGCCCGCTCGACCGTCAATACCAGGCCCGCACCATGTGGGCGCGTGTGCATGGACGGACGACCGGACTGGCGCCACACTCACACAGCGGCAACACTCATCACCAGCAGATTCATCACCGGCAATAAAAGAGGATTCCCATATGCTATGGAAAAAAGGCCGACGCAGTGACAACGTCGTCGACGCCCGGGGTGATGATGCCGGCGGTGGCGGCGGCATGCGCTTCGGCGGCGGCAAGGGCCTGAGCCTGACGGCCATCGTGCTGATTGTCGGCATCGGCTGGCTCACCGGCCAGGACCCGATGCAGATTCTCGGCCAGTTGACCGGGCAGATGGAGCAGCCGGCGCCCACCTCGCAAACCCGCCAGGCGCCACCGGCCAATGATGAACAGGCTGAATTCGTCCGCTCGATCCTCGGCGACACCGAAGACACCTGGGGTCCGATCTTCCAGCAGGCCGGACGCCAATACAAAGACCCGACACTGGTGCTGTTCAGCAATCGGGTGAACTCCGCGTGCGGCATGGCCACTTCTGCCACCGGCCCGTTCTACTGCCCGGCCGACCAGAAGGTCTATCTGGACATGGCCTTCTTTCAGGAAATGTCGCAGCGCTTCAAAGCCGCCGGCGATTTCGCTCAGGCTTACGTGATTGCGCACGAAGTCGGCCATCATGTGCAGACGCTGCTGGGCGTCTCGGCGAAGATGCAGGCGGCGCGTCAGCAAGGCCGGCAGATGGAGGGCGACGGCGGCTTGCTGGTTCGCCAGGAATTGCAGGCGGACTGTCTCGCCGGTGTCTGGGCGTATAACGCGCAGAAACGCCTGAACTGGCTGGAACCGGGCGACATCGAGGAAGCCTTGAATGCCGCCAACGCCATCGGCGATGATCGCTTGCAGCAACAGGGTCAGGGCCGTGTGGTGCCGGACTCGTTTACCCACGGTACGTCAGCGCAAAGGGTGCGCTGGTTCAAAACCGGATTCGCGCAAGGCCAGGTAAGCCAGTGCGACACCTTCGCGGCGAAAACCCTGTAAATGCATAAATGGCTTGTGGCGTTACTGTTCATCGTCGGCACCGCGCAAGCGGCCGGCGTCGATGCGATCAGCCCCGGTCGCCTGCAACTCAAGGCCGGGGAAATGGCGGTGGGCATCGGCCCGGCACCGGAGAAGATCGAGCGGGTGCTGATCGTCATTCACGGTCGCCTGCGCAACGCCGAGACCTACCGCAAAAGCGCGGAAAGCGCCGCCGAACTCGCCGGGCAGACCGCGCACACGCTGGTGATCGCTCCGCAGTTTCTCAATGAAAGTGACGTCACCCTGTATTCCTTGCCGCCGACGGTGCTGCGCTGGCAGGGCAACGAGTGGATGGGCGGCGGCTTGTCCACCGGGCCAAATCCGCTGAGCTCCTACGCGGCGCTGGATGAAATCGTCGCGCGGGTCAGCGATCGCAAACAGTTTCCGGACGTGAAGCAGATCGTGATCTTCGGCCACTCTGGCGGGGGCCAAGTGGTGCAGCGTTACGCCCTGCTGGCCAAGGATCAGCCAGCGCTCAAGGCCAACGGCATTCGCTTGCGCTATGTGGTGGCCAATCCTTCTTCTTATGCGTACTTCAACGAGCAGCGGCCAGTGGCGTTCGATCACGCGCAATGTCCTGGTTTCAATCGCTGGAAGTACGGCCTGGCGGACATGCCGGTGTATGCCGGCGGGCAAACGCCGTTGCAGGTCGAGAGCGCTTACGTCAAACGCGAGGTGATTTATCTGCTCGGGCAGCAGGACGTCGATCCGGAACATCCGGCGCTGGACAAGAGCTGCGCGGCCGAGGCGCAAGGGGCTTACCGGTTGATGCGCGGAAAAATGTATTTCGGCTACTTACTGCGCCGGCATCCCGAGGGGGTCAATCAGCGGCTGGTGGAGGTGCCTGGAGTCGGGCATGACGGGGATGGAATGCTGACGTCGGCGGAGGGGCAGAAGGCGTTGTTTGATCAGTAGGTTTTTTTGCTGAATTCACCGCCCCCTTCGCGAGCAAGCTCGCTCCCACATAGCTCTATGACATGCACAAAATATGTGTGCACTGAAGATCCAATGTGGGAGCGAGCTTGCTCGCGAAGGGGCCGGCTCAGGCGACGAAGATGTCAGGCAAACAGCATCCGCCGCAACTCAACACAATCCTTCGCATGCCAATCGGTCAACTCCGGCCACGGGTTATCCGGCAGGTTCACCAATACCGTCCGCGCCCCCGCTGCTCGACCGCAATCCAGATCAAAACGGTAATCGCCGACCATCACCATGTCACTGGCCGGCACTTGCCAGGCTTCGGCCAGTTTCAGCAATCCGCCGGGATGTGGTTTCGGTGGTGCTTCGTCGCGACCCAGCACATCCTCAACCGCGAAGCAGTCAGCCAGGCCGATCGCCTCCAGCGTCACGTGCGCCAGCTCACGCGCATTGCGCGTGAGAATGCCGAGGCGATAACCGCGCGCATGCAGGTCGCGCACCAGCTCAACCGCGCCGGTGGCCGGGGTCGAGCCCAGCGCCAGATCGCGTTCGTGCTCGAGCAACCAGGCATGCTTGGCCGCTGCTTCATCCGCTGGCAATGCAGCGAGATGGGTGAGGATGTCGTCCTCTGGCGGAATCGCCAGCGCCACACGAATCGCCGCGAAATCATGCACGGCGACAGTCAGCGTGCCGTCCATGTCGAACACCCAATGACGAACCTCGGTCAGGCTCATGCCCAGTCCTTGCGATGGCGGATCAGGCCTTCCTGAGTCACCGAAGCGACCAGTTGCCCGGCGCGGTTGAACACGCTGCCACGGGAAAAACCACGGGAGTTGCCGGCCCACGGACTGTCCATCGCGTAGAGCAACCAGTCATCGGCGCGCAGGTCGTTGTGGAACCACAGCGCGTGATCGAGGCTGGCGACCTGCATGTCTTTCTGCCAGACCGACTTGCCGTGGGGCAGCATCGACGTGGTCAGCAGGCCGAAGTCCGAGGCGTAGGCCAGCAGGTATTTGTGCAGCGCAGGAATGTCGGCCAGGGCGCCGTCGGCGCGGAACCACACATATTTGATCGGATCGGCCGGTTGCGGGTTGTACGGATCCTTTTCGGTGACCGGGCGTACTTCGATCGGTTTCGGGCACAGCAGTTTTTCACGCATGTGCTCGGGAATCAGGTGCGCACGCTGCTGGATCAACTCCAGCTCCGAGGGCAGGTTTTCCGGGCCGACCACCGCCGGCATCTGGCCCTGATGCTCGAAGCCTTTTTCGTCGTACTGGAACGAAGCGCTGCACGTGAAGATCGGGTGGCCCTTCTGGATCGCCGTCACGCGGCGGGTGCTGAAGCTGCCGCCATCACGCACGCGATCGACCGAATAGACCACCGGCAACTTGGCATCGCCCGGGCGCAGGAAATAACCGTGCAGCGAGTGCACATGGCGCGCCTCTTCCACCGTCTGACTGGCCGCCGACAGCGACTGGCCGAGCACCTGACCGCCGAACAACTGGCGGAACCCCAGATCCTGGCTGCGACCACGGAACAGGTTTTCTTCGATCGGTTCCAGGGTCAGCAGATCGACCAGATCTTCCAGCACTTGGCTCATTCAGACTCTCCTCACACAAAGCAATGGCCGCGCAGTCTTGGCTGCGGCGGACGATTCAGGTTCTGGCACGGGCCAAATACGATGGCGGCCATTGTAAACGTCCGTGTCGGCTTATTCATGCAAGGTTTGCAACCATTGTTCGCGGCTGATGCGATACAGGACATGGCGGCGCAACGGGTGATCGAGCGCAAGCTTGGGGTGATCGAAATCATCCTGCGGATCGTGATGCATGCCGATCGCCTGCATGACCTTCTCCGACTGCGCATTCTGCGCGGCGGTAAACGCGACGATTTCCTCCAGTTTCAACTGGTCGAAACCGGCGCGCAGTGCGGTCCACGCCGCTTCGCTGGCGTAACCCAGGCCCCAGTGTTCCTTGGCCAGCCGCCAGCCGATTTCCACCGCCGGGGTAAACGGCGCATCGAAGCCGACCACGCCCAACCCGGTGAAACCGATGAACTCGCCCGTGTCCTTGCGCTCCAGCGCCCACAGGCCAAAGCCGTGCTCGGCAAAATGTCCGCGCACGCGGCCGATCAATGCGGCGCTTTCGAGCCGGGTCAACGGCGCCGGAAAGTAGCGCATCACCTGCGGATCGGCGCACATCGCGGCGAATGCCGGCAAATCTTCGTCCTGCCATTGACGCATCAACAAGCGCGCGCTTTGCAGCTCCAGTATCGGCTCCATCGTCCCCTCCATTTCCATGCCGTTGAGTCTACATCGCTGGTAGGATCGTTCATTCTTTCCCTGGTTCTGCGCGAAACAAGCCATGCCCTTGCCGTTGATCTACCACGAAGACTACAGCCCCGAGTTTCCCGCGGATCACCGCTTTCCCATGGACAAGTTCCGGCTGCTGCGCGATCACTTGGTCGACAGCGGCCTGACCCGCGACGCCGACCTGCTGCGCCCGCAGATCTGCCCTAACGACATCCTCGCCCTTGCCCATGACCGCAGCTATATCGAACGCTACATGAGCGGCGAGTTGTCCCGCGAAGACCAACGGCGCCTCGGCCTGCCGTGGAACGAAGCGCTGGCGCGGCGCACGGTGCGCGCGGTGGGCGGTTCGATTCTCGCCGCAGAGCAAGCGCTGGAACATGGCCTGGCCTGTCATCTGGCCGGCGGCACCCATCACGCTCACTACGATTACCCCGCCGGCTTCTGCATCTTCAATGACCTGGCGATCATCAGCCAGTACCTGTTACAGAGCGGCCGGGTCAATCGCGTGCTGATCTTCGATTGTGACGTGCATCAGGGCGACGGCACCGCGCGGATTCTGCATGACACGCCGGAGGCGATTACCGTTTCCCTGCACTGCGAAAAGAATTTTCCCGCACGCAAAGCCGAAAGTGACTGGGATATTCCGCTGCCCAAGGGCATGGGCGATGCCGACTATCTGCAGGTGGTCGATGACACGCTCAATTACCTGCTGCCGCTGTATCAACCGGATCTGGTGCTCTACGACGCCGGCGTCGATGTGCACAAGGACGATGCCCTTGGTTATCTGCAACTGACCGACGAGGGCGTAGCCGAGCGCGATGAACGGGTGATGCGCCATTGCCTGGGCCGCGACATTCCGGTGGTCGGGGTGATCGGCGGCGGCTACAGCAAGGACCGCCACGCCCTCGCCCGCCGCCACGGCATCCTCCATCACAGCGCGCAACGAGTGTGGGATTCACACGGCTGTCATTGAAACGTGCTGCGTTACCCACAATCGCTGTGGAACTGCCTGTGGATAACCTGAGTGAAAGGGACTGCAGGCCATGCTGCCCAAGGCGCCCAGCGCACTGTTTATTTTTTAACCAGCCTCGAAATACACCGCAGCCCCGGTGGGAGCGAGCCTGCTCGCGAAAGCTTTAGCACCCACAACATCTAATTGACTGACAGACCGCGTTCGCGAGCAGGCTCGCTCCCACATGGTGTCTCCCACAGGGTTCAGCGCTGTTAGAATGCGCGCCTTGTCCCGCCATACCGCAGCGCACGCCCATGACCCAGAATTCCGCCCCCGCCAACACCCACGTCGCCATCATCGGCGGTGGCCCCGCCGGCCTGATGGCCGCCGAAGTGCTGAGCCAAGCCGGAATCCGCGTCGACGTGTACGACGGCATGCCCTCGGTCGGGCGCAAGTTCCTGCTGGCCGGGGTCGGCGGCATGAACATCACCCATTCCGAAGCCTACCCGGCATTCCTCTCCCGCTACGCTGAGCGCGCACCGCAGATCGCCCCGCTGCTGCGCGCATTCGATGCCGATGCGCTGTGCCAGTGGATTCATGAACTGGGCATCGAAACCTTCATCGGCAGCTCCGGCCGCGTGTTCCCCACCGACATGAAAGCCGCCCCGCTGTTACGCGCCTGGCTCAAGCGCCTGCGCGACAGCGGCGTAGTTATCCACACCCGCCATCGCTGGCTCGGCTGGGACGCAAGCGGTGCACTGCGCATCGCCAGCCCGGAAGGCGAAATCAGCGTAAACCCCGACGCCACCCTGCTCGCCCTCGGCGGCGGCAGTTGGTCGCGCCTGGGCTCGGATGGCGCGTGGATGTTGCCGCTGGAGCAGCGCGGCGTGGATCTGGCACCGTTGCAGCCAAGCAATTGCGGCTTCGAGGTGCAGGCCTGGAGCGAGCTGATGGTGAGCAAATTCGCCGGCGCACCGCTGAAAAACATTGCCATCGGTTTGAACGACGACATCCCGCGCTTGGGCGAATGCGTGATCACCGCGACCGGCATTGAAGGCAGCCTGATCTATGCGCTGTCGGCGCCGATACGCGAGGGAATCAATCGCTACGGCGCAGCGGTTATCCACATCGACCTGCTGCCCGGCCGGCCTGTGGATAAATTACAGGCAGCGCTGAGCAAACCACGTGGCTCGCGCTCGATGGCCAAGCATCTGCACAGTCAGGTGGGGATTGATGGAGTTAAGGCAGCGTTGTTGCGCGAGCTGACCGATGCCGAAACATTCGCCGATCCGGCGCTGTTGGCCCGAGCGATCAAAGCGTTGCCGCTGACTCTGGTGAAAACCCGTCCGCTGGACGAGGCGATCAGCAGCGCTGGTGGAGTGCGGTTCGAAGCGATGGATGAGCGCTTGATGCTCAAGGCGCTGCCGGGGGTGTTTTGTGCGGGCGAGATGCTTGATTGGGAAGCGCCGACGGGAGGGTATTTGCTGACTGGGTGTTTTGCCAGTGGGCGGGCGGCTGGGTTGGGGATGTTGAGCTGGTTAGGGCGCGGGAACTGAGTCGCCCTCGCCCCCTCACCCCAACCCTCTCCCCTAGGAGAGGGAGCCGACCGAGGTGTCTGACGTCATGCACGACCTGAACGATCGTGTCGATTAGGCATTCACAACTGATATATCACGTCGACGTAACTCTCAAGCATTCCCCAATCAGTCCCCTCTCCCTCCGGGAGAGGGTTAGGGTGAGGGGCTTTTGATCTTTGATCTCAAGGCTTGCGCTTGCGCGGTCCAGTATTGAACACCGGCACTTTGCGCACCGGCTTGATCGATGGCTCCGGTGCCGAGGTCTCGCCGCTGTCGACCCACTTGCCCAGATTGCGCTTACCACCGCCACCGCCCGACGCTTTCGGCTTCTTCGGTTTCTTCGGCTTCTTGATCACCTGACCGCTGGCATCGGTGTCCGGCACGCGGTGCTCGGGTTCGAAATCCGGTTCGTTCTGGCGCTTCAGGTTCTGCCGCGTCAGCATCTCGATTGCCGACAACATGTTCACTTCATCGGCACACACCAGCGAAATCGCCTCACCGGTGGCACCCGCGCGACCAGTGCGGCCGATGCGGTGAATGTAATCCTCGGCGACGATCGGCAGATCGAAGTTGACCACCAGCGGCAGATCTTCGATGTCCAAACCACGGGCGGCAACGTCGGTCGCGACCAGAATTTGCACTTCGCTGAGCTTGAACCGGTCCAGCGCGCGCTGGCGCGTAGCCTGCGGTTTGTCGCCATGGATGCCGTCAGCATTCACACCGAGGCCCTGAAGTTTTTCCACCAGCGCATCGACGCCATTGCGGGTCTTGGCGAACACCAGCACCTGCTTCCACTTGTTCTTGCGCATCAAGTGCACGAACAGTTCAGCCTTGCGCTTCTTGTCGACGGTGACGATCCACTGCTTGACCGTGTTGGCGGCGACGTTGCGCGGGCTGACTTCGACACTCAGCGGATCATTGAGCATCTGCCCGGCGAGCAGGCGGATGTCATCGGAGAAGGTCGCGGAGAACAGCAGGGTCTGGCGCTTTTTCGGCAGCATGCGGTAAATGTTCGCCAGTTCTTCCGAGAAGCCCAGGTCGAGCATCCGGTCGGCTTCATCCAGCACCAGCGTTTGCAGCTGATTGAGTTTCAGCGCGTTCTGGCGAAACAGGTCGATCAAGCGACCGGGCGTGGCGACCAGCACATCGACGCCGCCGCGCAGCTTCATCATCTGCGGGTTGATGCTGACACCGCCATACACCGCGTAAGTACGCAGCGGCAGATTTTCCGCGTACTGGCGCACGGCTTCGTGGACCTGCTCGGCCAACTCGCGGGTCGGCACCAGAATCAGCGCACGCGCCGAGTTGGCGGTGACTTTCGGCCCTTCCATGGCCAGCAACTGCAACAGCGGCAAGGCGAAACCGGCAGTTTTACCGGTGCCGGTCTGGGCCGCTGCCATCAGGTCGCGACCGGCCAGCACCGCCGGAATGGCTTGCGCCTGCACCGGCGTCGGGGTCTGGTAGCCGAGCGTCTCGAGGGAGCGCAGCAAGGGTTCGATCAGGCCAAGGGAGGCGAAAGTCATGGGAGTACCGTAGGAAAAAATGACGCGGGGATGCAATGCCGCGCAGTTTACCCTAATTCGTACGCGCTTCCGTCGGAACGGCTTTCGCCTCTTCCACGGGTGGCTGCGCAGGTCGACGCCACTGCGGCAGGCTGATCAGCAGCACCGCGCTGATGATCACCAGCATCGCCAGCGCTTCTTCGATGCCGATGGTCTCGCCGACAAACACCACGCCGAGCAACACCGCCACCGCCGGATTGACGTAGGCATAACTGGTCGCTGCCGCCGGGCGCACGTGTTTGAGCAGATACATGTAGGAATTGAAGGCGATGATCGAGCCAAAGAAAATCAGATAGGCCAGCGCCAGCCACCCTTCGAGCGGCGGCATGGCTTGCAGGTGCTCGCCACTCAGCGCACTGCCGATCAGCAAGACCACGCCGCCGACGAGCATTTCCACCGCACTGGCCATCGCCCCTGCTGGCAGCGGCAGATGCTTGCTCCACACCGAACCGAACGCCCAGCTCGCCGCCGCGAAAATCAGCAACATCGCACCGAGCGGGCTCGATTGCAGGTTGGAACCCATGTTGAGCATGGCGATGCCAATAATCCCCAACGCGACACCCGCCCACTCCAGCCGCGTATTGCGCGCGCCCCAGAAGTAGCCGAACAACAAGGTGAACAGTGGCACCGTCGCCACCGCCAGCGCAGCAACGCCGGAAGCCACGCCAGTGTGCTCCGCCACGCTCACAGCGCCATTCCCAAAACTGAGCAGCAGAATGCCGACCAGCCCCGCCGCTTTCCAATGCGCCCAGGTCGGCGCAGGAGCACCGCGCCAGCGCAGCCAGGCGTACATCAAGCTGCCGGCAATGACGAAGCGCACCCCGGCCAGCAACAGCGGCGGCCAGTATTCGACGCCGATGCGAATCACCAGATAGGTCGATCCCCAAATCACGTACAACGCAAAAAACGCAGCGATCAACGGCAGGGAAAAACGGCGCAAGGCAGGCATGGGCAGCTCGACAGTCAGATTTCTGTGGACCGGTCATTCTAGAAAGGCCGCCGCGCAAAAATAAGTTACAAAACCTGTTTTTCGCGCCGGTACACTTTTGCATGAAAGCAGCTGAGACCGACAAGGTCCTTGTGGGAGCGAGCTTGCTCGCGAAGGCGGTGTATCAGCAGACATCCATCTTGGATCGTTCCTACGCTCCGCGTGGGAATGCCTCAACGGACGCTCTGCGTTCGGCTTTGAAAGGGACGCCGAGCGTCCTGGACTTCATTCCCACGCAGAGCGTGGGAACGATCAGTCGGAGTGCCTGGCATCAGCGATAACGCTGCAAATGCTCGCCGACTTTCGCCGCAGGGACTTTCTGCAATTTGCACAGCAGGTCGTGATTCAACTCGCGCACCCCGTGCTTGCCGCGCAACTCTTGCGCCAGATGCGCCATCAGATTGGCCGCCATCTCGGCGTCGGCCATGGCCCGGTGAGCCTGGCCCGTATGCGGCAACTGCGCGAACGTGGTGAGCGTGCCGAGCTTGTGATTCGGCGCCGCCGGCATCAGGCGCCGCGCCAGCAGCAGTGAACAGGCAAAATTCTGCAGGCGTGTGCGTTTGATCTGCCCCAGTTCGAAATCCCAGAACTTCTGGTCGAACGAGGCGTTGTGCGCCAACAGCGGCGTACAACCGACGAATTCGTTGACCTCTTCCATCACCCGCTCGGCCGGCGGCGCGGTGCGCAGCATGGCGTTGCTGATGCCGGTCAGTTGCTCGATGAACGCGGGGACGCGCACGCCGGCGTTCATCAGGCTCTGGTAACGCTCGACGATGCGGCCGTTTTCCAGCATGACCACGGCGATTTCCGTGGCGCGGCAGCTGCTGTTCGGCGACAGGCCGGTGGTTTCAAAGTCGATGACTGCAATGCGTTCCAAACCGGGGTGTACTCCGTTCAAATCTGTTGTTCAGCTCAGCTCTTGAGCAACAGCGCGCCTTCGATCGGCACGTAGCGGCTGGCGGCGCGGATCAGCGAGTTGGCGGTCAGGCCGGGCACGCCGTAGGCGACTGCTTGCACGCCGTGCTTGTTGATGATGCGTTCGAGCAGCATGTCGAAATCGCCGTCACCGGAGGCCAGCACCACTTCGTCGACATGGTCGGCGGCGTCCATGATGTCCAGGGTAATGCCCACGTCCCAGTCGCCCTTGGCCGAGCCGTCGCTGCGCTGGATGTAGGGCTTGAGCTTCACGGTAAAACCGAGGTTGCGCAGGATCTGCTGAAACTGCTGCTGCTTGCTGTCGCCACGGTCGATCGCGTAGGCGTAAGCCTCGACGATCTGCCCGTTCTTGCTGATGTCGGCCCACAATGCGGCGTAGTTGAAGTGGCAACCATAGGCCTGACGCACGGTGTAGTAGAGGTTCTGCACATCGGCGAACACTGCGATTTTTTTCACCGGAGTTCCTGTGAGCGTGCAAGCGCACGAAGCGGGGTCAGGCGATCAGGCCCGAAAAAGGCGCTCAGTATGCCAGCCCGAAGGAGGGTTCCGCGAATAATCGGCCACAGGCGCAAAGGTGCTGCTGACGAGTGGTGAGTGTGGCGAGGGGATTCATCCCCGTTGGGCTGCGCAGCAGTCCTCGCTCCAATCAGGAAAAGCGGGGCTGCTGCGCAGCCCAGCGGGGATAAATCCCCTCGCCACAGTGTACATGTCAGCCTTCAGAGACTATGTCTGCCTTCAAAGGCGATGTCAGACAAAGGAGTCGTCGTCATCGAAGAACGACGAATTGTCGCTGCTGTAATCGGCGTCGCTGAAACCGCCCTGGTCATTGCCAGAGAAGCCGTTGTCCGCCACGCGCTGATCATCGCCCCAGCCGTTGTTGCTTTGATCGGCGACCTGCGCCGGTTCTTCCTTGATGACCTCGACGATTTCTTCCGGTTGCTGATTGTGGTGGAACAGGCTGCTGATGCCCTGCGCCAGCATCACACCGCCGGCCACGCCTGCAGCGGTTTTCAGCGCGCCGCCGAGGAAGCTGTTGCCCGCCGCCGGGGCTGCCTGCTGCGCATAGTTGGGCGGCGCGGCGCCGAAGTTCTGTTGCGGTGCCGGAGTCTGGTAGCTCTGCTGCGGTGCCGGTTCACGCCAGCCGCCGGAGGACGACGGTGCGGCGCTCTGGCTCGGCGCCGGACGTGAATTGCCGCCGCCAAAGATACTCGACAGGAAGCCACCGCCACCGCTGGATGCCGGTGCGCCGCTCTGGGCCTTGGCCGATTGCAGCTCGGCCTGCAGGCGCTGGACTTGCTGGGTCAGTTGCTTGTTCTGCTCGTCGAGGCTTTTCAGCGCGGCCTCTTGAACCAGAATCGCCTGGGTCATGAAATAACCTGCCGCCGGTTGGCGCGTCAGGTGTTCCTTGATCCGCGCCTCGGCCTGGGCGTCGCGCGGGGCTGCCTCCGTTTCGGCCTGTTGCAGCCGGGAAAACAGTCCATCGATCAGGGTTTGCTCTTCGCTGTTCATGGCGACCTCGTAGATTGCCGGTAATAACGTGCCCGCGCCCACTCCGGGTGCGGTGCTCTCCTGTAATGGAGACAGTGACAAAACGTTTCAATGGCCTTTACCGAATGTTTACGTTTGTGTCGCCCCGCGTTGCATCGGTTAAAGTGAGCCACTGTTTTCGACCTGCGATACCGACTGATGAATGCCCTCGAAGTACTGCGCGACTCTTTGTATTTTTTCAAACGCCATCTGGGCAGCATCGTGCAGTTGTGCCTGCCGCTGGTGATTGTCGAAGCTTTCTTGCAGCAGGCGGTCGATCACGCCACCGGGCCGGACACCTTCGCCGGCGTCAGCATCATCGTCGGCCTGCTGGTGTATCCGCTTTACACCGCCGCGCTGATCCTGTTTCTCGATGCACGCAGCCGTGGCGAGTCGCCGCGCAACCGTGACCTGCTGGCGATGGCCGCAACCCTGTGGCCGCGCTTCGCGGTGCTGACCGCGCTCAATACCTTGCTGATTCTGCTTGGTCTGTCGTTGTACTTCCTGCCGGGCCTGATGCTGATGGTCATGCTCGCCTTCGCCGAATACCTGCTGGTGCTGCGCGGCCTCGGGCCGTTGCAGGCGATGAAGGAAAGCCTTCGCCTGACCCGTGGACACTTCTGGCGCATCCTGCTGTGCATTCTCTGCGTGATGACACCGTTGTGGCTGCTCAAGGGCGCGACGCTGGCGGTGTACCCCGAACCGCAGAATCCGCTGATTGCCGGGCTGATCGACAGCGCTCACAGCTTCCTGCAACTGTTCACCAGTGTGGTGCTGTTCCGTCTGTTCATGCTGATCAGCGAATTGCCTGACAAACGTAACGGCGCAGTCTGACCGCGCCGTGCTTGGGCTTCGTCGCTGCCGTCAGGTATGCTCGGGGCCACTTTCTGTAACGCTATAAGCCGAGCCATGACCCGTCTGCTGCGCTACACCCTGCTCCTCGTCATCCTCGCCGTCGTCCTGTTCGGTGTGCTGCTGTTCAGCCTGACCTGGCGCCCCGATGCCCGCGAAACCCTGCCGGTCAGTTGCGGCATCACCGCGCCGACACTGGTGCCCGGGCAAGCACTGAAAGTCATGACCTGGAACGTGCAGTTCCTCGCCGGCAAGCGCTACGTGTTCTGGAATGATCTGGCCGAAGGCGACGATGAAGCGCCGACCGCCGAAGACATGGCGTTCAGCCTCGACGAAGTAGCGCGGGTGATCCGTGACGAACAACCCGATGTGGTGCTGTTGCAGGAGCTCGACGACGGCGCCAAGGCCAGCGATTACCAGAACCAGCTCAAACTGTTGCAGGAACGCGTCGCCGACCTGTATCCGTGCAGTGCCAGCGCCTTCGACTGGAAAGCCGATTTCGTCCCCGAGCCACATATCTACGGCAGCGTCGGCCGCCAGTTGGCCACGCTGAGCCGCTATCGCATCGAACACGCCGAACGCCTGCAACTGCCCGTCGCCCCGAGCAACTTCATCAGCCGCCAGTTCCAGCCCAAAGACGCTTTGCTCGCAGTCAAACTGCCGCTCAGCGATGGCGGACAACTGACCGTGTTCAACACCCACTTGCAGCGCGCCAGCCAGGCGGACGGCAACGTGCAGGCGCAAGTGGCTGCCGTGGCCAAAGTCCTCGACAAGTATGAAAGCCAAGGCCTGCCGTGGCTGATCGGTGGCGATTTCAATCTGCTGCCGCTGGGCCAGTATCGACGCCTGCCGGTCGAGCGGCGCACGCCCTACTCTGCCGACAGCGAACTGCATCTGCTGTGGGACAAGTACCCGATGATCCCGACCAACAACGAGGCCGGCGGCATCGACCGGGCCAAATGGCTGACCCATTACCCCAACGACCCCGGCCTCAACGGCCCGGATCGCACGGTGGATTATCTGTTCTACAGCCCGAAGCTCAAACGCCTGCAAGCGCAGGTGCGGCAGGACGATACCTTGCGCATCTCCGACCATTTGCCGGTGATTGCGCGGTTCCTCCTGCCCGCTGCGCCCTGAGCGCTTTGCCCTTATAAGCCGGGCGGAACGTAGCCCGGAACATAGCGGACATTGGCGCACTTGCCATGCAGTATTCGCCCGTCTTCAATCAGGAACTTGGCGATCTTCTTCTGTTGATTGATCTTCGCCTGCAACTTGCAGGTAGAACTGTGGCCGACCTGTTGATAGTGCTCGGTGTACACCATGCCATTGCCGGTATGGGTCATCGAAGTGCCGGCCGCTTCGGTGGTGGTCCAGCTCGCGGACTTGTGCCAGGTCAGTACGGCCAAGGGTTCGCCGTTCGGGCCGGTTTCCTTTGCCATCGCGTCGGGCGTGCCGAACAGGTCCAGTGCTTCCTGCATATCACGGCCTTCCCAGCGGCTCTGCGCGATAGTGGAACAGCCGCTCAAGAGCAATCCTGCCAGCAGGGTTGCCAGCCATAAACGTGTGTAAGTCATTGGATGCCTCGGCTTATTTCTTCAGTTCGAGCAGGCTGTCGATGTTGTCCATCATCTGGCTCTTTTGCTGGATCGGCGCGAGCTTGAAAAACATCTGCTGCAGCATCTCGATCATCTGCAGGTATTCCATCTTGCCCACGGCGGCCATGTCGTTTTTCGCGCGACTGCCAGGGGCGCAGGCAAACTTCAGCGCTTGCTGGACCCAGAACTCTTTCGGGGTCTGCCATTGGTTGGCAACTTTAAGATGACGCATGGTGTAGGCGAGACGCTCGATGGACTGGCCATTGATGAAACGCACCTTGCCCGTAGAGCATTGGGCTTCGAGGTTGTAGACGTCGATCATCGGTTTGCCGGGTTCTTCATACACCAGCGTCACCGCGACCATGGTCGCGCCTTTGGTCTTCTGCGAAGGCACCACCGACGTCGCATCGGCGACGTACATGATGTTTTTCTGGGGCACGCCGTTGCCGTAGATAATCCACCAGTCGCCAATCGGATTGGGCTCTTCGGCCATGGCCGGATTGGAGGCGGCCAATAGCGCAGCCGACAAGAAGATCAACTTCTTCAGCTTGAAGAAAGAGGTCATGGGCAGTTCCGTTCCTTGGGCGCAAGTTGCCAGGCAACAAGGCTGGTTATTGTTCAGGCGGCGATTTTGCGAGCCGGAACAACCAAGGGCAATTAGCACGGATGGGCTAATGGCGCGCAGCCATTGCGGGTCAGGTGCCGCGTGGTTTCGCCCGCGCCGTGGCTTCGGCGACCAAGGGATCGTCCGGCCAATAGTGCTTCGGATAACGCCCCTTGAGATCCTTCTTCACCTCGGCATAGGTGCTGCGCCAGAAGTTGGCCAGGTCCTGAGTGACCTGCACCGGCCGCCGCGCTGGCGACAGCAGATGCAGCTTGACCACTTGCCGGCCGCCGGCGATCCGTGGCGTATCGGCCAGACCAAACAGCTCTTGCAAACGCACCGCGAGAATCGGCGGATGTTCGCTGTAATCCAGACGAATCGATGAACCCGACGGCACGTTCAAATGATGCGGCGCCATTTCGTCGAGCTTCTGCGGCAGCGGCCACGGCAGCAGATTACGCACGATGCTCGACAGGTCGAGGTTGGCGAAATGGCTGAGCCGCGAGACCTTGCCCAGATACGGCATCAGCCAATCTTCCAGGGTATTCAACAATGCCGCATCGCTGACATCCGGCCATTGGCTGTCGTCCTGAGTGTTCAGATCGAGCTGACGCAACAGCGCCACCCGCGCCTGCCACTGGCGCAGTTCCGGCGTCCACGGCAACAGCTCAAGACCCTTGCGCCGCACCAGACTGACCAGCGCCTGACTGCGCGCGTTTTCATCCAGACCGGGCAACGGTTCGCGGCTGAGAATCAGCTCGCCGACCTTACGCTGGCGCTCGGCACGCAGCACGCCTTCGCGTTCATCCCAATCGAGTTGATCGACGCTGCGCACTTGCTCGGCGAGCACCGAATCGAACAGCGCCGGATCGAAATCCGCCGCCAGATAGATGCGTTCTTCGCGCTGGCCCTGACGGCTGCCGAGATCGGCAATAACAATCCACTCGTGCTTCATCAGGCTATCGGCCTCAGCGAACAGCGCCGCGCGACCGTTGGCCAAACGGTATTCGGCCCCACCGGCACGCCGTTGCTGGGCGACGCGATCCGGGTAGGCCAGCGCCAGCAGCGCGCCGAGCCAGCGCGGATGCTCGGGATCGTTTACCGGTTCGCTCGGCTTGCCACGCAAGTAGCCGCGATACTGCCGAGCCAATTGCCGGGCACGTTGCACCCCGCCCTGCGCGACACGACCGGCACGTTCTTCGCCGGAAAGCAGGACCAATCGGCTGTGCAGATCCGCACCAGCGCCGCGCAGGATATCGCGCTCGCCGAGCAGCGCCGCCACATCGCAGGCCATCGCCGCCAGCCCCAGCGCCTGACCGCGCAACAGCAAATGCGCGATGCGCGGATGCGCCGGCAGTTCGGCCATGGCTTGGCCGTGGGCCGTCAGCGTGTCGCCGTGCAAGGCGCCGAGGCGTTGCAGCAGATCCTGCGCTTGGGCATACGCGGCGGCGGGCGGTATGTCGAGCCAGACCAGTTCGCCCGGGGTCACGCCCCAGCGCCCGAGTTGCAAAGCGAGGCTGGCCAGATCCGCCGAGAGAATTTCCGCGCTGCCATAAGCCGCCAGTTGTTCGTGCTGATCCTGTGACCACAAGCGATAACACACGCCCGGCTCCAGTCGCCCGGCGCGGCCGGCACGCTGGGTGGCGCTGGCCTTGGAGATGCGTTGGGTGTCGAGGCGGGTCATGCCGCTGCCCGGGTCGAAGCGCGGCACCCGCGCCAATCCGGCATCGATGACCACGCGCACGCCGTTGATGGTCAGGCTGGTCTCGGCGATGTTGGTTGCCAGCACCACTTTGCGCTGACCGGGCGGCGCCGGATCGATCGCTGCACGTTGCGCATTGAGGTCGAGTTCGCCGTGCAACGGGCACAGCAGAACGTCTTTGCGCTCGCCGATTGCGTCGACCAGTTGCTGATGTACGCGACGGATCTCCGCCTGTCCCGGCAGGAACACCAGCAGGCTGCCGGTCTCGTCGTGCAGCGCTTCGAGCACGGTTTGGGTAACGCGCTGGTCGATATATTCGCCCGGCTGGAACGGCCGGCCCCAGCGCATCGTCACCGGGTACATGCGCCCTTCACTGCGCAGGATCGGCGCGTCATCGAGCAAGCCGGCCAGGCGCTCGCCTTCGAGGGTGGCCGACATCAGCAGAATCTTCAGCGGCTGTTCAGCGCGAAACAGCTCGCGACCGTTCAGACTGAGGGCCAGCGCCAGATCGGCGTCGAGACTGCGTTCATGAAATTCGTCGAAGATCAGCAGGCCCACACCCTCCAGCGCCGGGTCGTCCTGCAAGCGCCGGGTGAGAATGCCTTCGGTGACCACTTCGATACGCGTCTTCGGGCCAACCTTGCTGTCGAGGCGGATGCGATAGCCGACGGTTTCACCGACCTGCTCGCCGAGCTCGCTGGCCAAACGCTCCGCCGCCGCCCGCGCAGCCAAGCGCCGTGGTTCGAGCATGACGATGGTCTGCCCGGCCAGCCAGGCCTCGTTGAGCAAGGCCAAAGGCACGCGGGTGGTTTTACCGGCGCCGGGCGGTGCTTCGAGCACGGCTTCGTGGCGTGACGCGAGGGCTTCACGCAGGGCGGGTAAAACATCGTCGATCGGCAAAGAAATCATGCTGGCTCCCAAACAGAGGGCCGAGTATAACGGCGAACTGCCGGGCGTTCGTCAGGGTCTTAACTTCACAAGACGAAGCTTCGTTATTTGATGACTCAGGAGACATTTCCATGCGCTTACCCTCTCGCCTGATCGGCGGTGTTCTGGTTGCCACTCTGCTCACGCAACTGTCGGCGTGCGGTTCGATTTTCTACCCGGACCGGCGTGGCCAGATCGACGGCAAGATCGACCCGGCGATTGCCGTGCTCGATGCCGTCGGCCTGCTGTTCTACATCATTCCCGGGCTGATCGCGTTTGCCGTCGACTTCGCCACCGGGGCGATCTATTTCGAACCGGGCCACACCGCGCAGATCGATCCGGCCAAGCTCAAGCAAGCCATCGGCCCCGACGGTCAGGTCGACAATCACAAGTTGCAGGCGATTCTCGAGAGCGAGCTGGGCCGAGATTTTCCTCTGGATGATCCGCGCCTGATCCAGCACAAGGGCAGCACTCAGCAACTGGCGATGTTCGGCCTGCAACCGGCTGCTTGAATAAGGACGTTCAATGACCTCCAGCCCTGAACACGCCCGCCTGCTGCGGCTGGCGACCCGCGCCTCGGTGGCGGTCGCCTGCACGCTGATCGTCGCCAAGGCGATTGCCTGGTGGCTCAGCGGATCGGTGAGCATGCTCGCCGGCCTCACTGACTCGGCGCTGGATGGCGTCACTTCAATGCTCAATCTGCTGGCAGTGCATTACGCCTTGCGCCCGGCGGATGATGATCACCGTTATGGCCACGGCAAAGCCGAATCGCTGGCGGGCATGGCCCAGGCGTTGTTCATCGGTGGCAGCGCGGTGCTGATCGCGTTTCAGGCCTACCAACGCTTGCAGACGCCGGAACCGCTTGGCGCACCGTGGCTGAGCATCGGTGTGATCGTGTTTTCCCTGCTGCTGACGGCGGCGCTGCTGATGTTGCAGCACCGGGTGATCAAGCAGACCGGCTCCAACGCCGTGCGTGCCGACTCGCTGCATTACCGTTCGGACCTGCTGCTCAACGGCAGCATCCTGATCGCGCTGGTGTTGGCCGCGATGGGTTTTGCGCAACTGGATGCGTGGTTCGGCCTGGGGATCGCCGCGTACATCTTCTGGAGCGCAATCCAGATTGCCCGGGAAAGTTTTTCGGTGCTGATGGACGAGGAACTGCCGACCGATGTCAGCCAGCACATGCTCGAACTGGCATGCAGCGTCCCCGGCGTACTGGGTGCGCACGACCTGCGCACGCGGATCTCGGGCAACCACTGGTTTGTGCAATTGCACTTGGAACTGCCGGGCGAACTGACCCTGTCAGTCGCCCATGGCATCAGCGACCAAGCGGCGGCGGCGATTCACAAGGCCTATCCGAAGGCCGAAGTGCTGGTGCACGCTGACCCACAGGAAGTAGTGCTCGCCGCCCGCACTCAGTAATTGACCTGATAACCGCGACTGCTCAGGCAGTTGCCCTGCGCCTGGCGATAGGCCTGAACCACTTCGGGTGCCGGTTGATAGGTCGCGGCGCGCGGGTCGAAACCGCTTTGCTGCACCGCGTACTGAGAGCACTGGTAACCGTCCTGCTGCACTTGCTGCGGCGACTGGCCGTTGGCCGGGTAGGCTTCGACGTCATAGCCCTGAGCTTGCGGTTGCGGCGGTTGCTGCAGCGGCGGCTCGACCACCACGTAATCCTGCGTCGCCTCTTGATAGGCGTAATACGAGCCGGCGGCGAGGAACAGCAGCGAGCCGCCGATCCACACTTCACGGGCGTAATCCGGCAAATACTGGATGCGGATCCCGCGCGGTGGTTGCACGACGATGTAGCGCGGGCCTTGCGGGCGATACCAGTAGCCGCCGGAATAGAAGTAATCCTGACCGCGATACGGCACGCGGTAATCACGATCCGGGAAACGATCGATCACATGGCCCGGACGATACTGCGGGCCAGGACCCCAGCCATTGCCATGACCGTTCGGCCGTCCCGGCCAGCGGTTGTCATCGGGACGCGGCTGCGTCTGCCATTGCTGATTGTGGTAACCGTTTTGCGGGCGCTCGTCGCGGTAGTAACCCTGACGCGGTTCCTGGGTCTGGCGCACGGCGTCGGTTCGCGGCTGGATCGGCAGGTTGTTGCCCGGCTGGCGAGGCGGTTGCGGACGCTCATCGGCACGGTTGCGGTTCTGCCATTGACCGTCATTGTTATGCGGCTGGCCGTTGTGCTCGAACTGACGGCTGTTGTCGCCACGGATGATCCCGTCGTTCTGCGGCCCGTTGCCCGGCCCACGATTCTGCGGCTCATCGGCCAGCGCTTGCGCACTGACACCCACACACAGCAAACCAACACCGGCCAGACGCCAGATGCGCGAATTCATGCTTTTCCTCACTGCGGGAGCCTGTCGTTGGCAGGGCTTATTGCTGAGACTCGAAACAGCCCCACCGGGTTCTGCAACAGGTTATCAGTCGCGCGACTTATTTATTGAGGCGCCAAGATGAAATCGCAGGCAAGAAAAAAGGGAGACCCGTCGGCCTCCCTTCTGAGAACTTCGTCCTGGCTCGACGCTTTTGACGTCGGCTCACCTCACCCCGTCTTCTGGACAGTGTGCAGCTCGGGGGCCGGCACATCCCCGGTGGGGGTGGCGGCCGCGGCGGGCCTGATTGGGCGGGCCGCGTGGACTGTGTTACCGAGCAGTGATTCTGGTGATAAGAATAGGCCTGAAGCCGCGACAGAGGATTGCGAAAATTGCTCAATTAAACACTGCTTGCGCAATTTTTAACCCTGGATAGATAATCCGCCGCAATAGTTACGACCAAGGACAGATTGATGAGCAAACTCGACCGGTATGACCTGAGTATTTTGGCGGAATTGCAGCGCGACGCCCGTATCTCCAACCAGGAACTGGCCGAACGCATCGGTCTGTCGCCCTCGCCTTGCTCGCGCCGGGTCAAGCAGTTGGAAGACGATGGCTATATCTCGCGCCAGGTTGCATTGCTCGATCGCAAGATGCTCGGGCTGAGTCTGACCGCGTATGTGCTGATCGGCATGGACCGGCACACGCCGGAACGCTTCGAGAATTTCGAAGCGGCAATCCGCACATTGCCGCAAGTGCTGGAGTGCAGTCTGGTGACCGGAGTGGATGCTGACTACCAGTTGAAAGTGGTGGTGCCGGATATGGATCACTATCAGAAATTACTGCTGGGGCACCTGACCCGGATCGAGGGGGTCACCAGCGTGCGGTCGAGTTTTGTGCTGAATCAGGTGCTCAACAGCACCGAACTGCCGCTGACTCATTTGCGTAGCTGATATCCCTTTCGCGAGCAGGCTCGCTCCCACATTTGGAATGCATTTCAACCTGTGGGAGCGAGCCTGCTCGCGAAGGGGCCGGCACAGGCGACGCAGATCAATGCCCCGCCATCCGCCCTTGGCGTATACTCGCCGCCGCCCTTTCAGCCCTGTCCGCGCCGGAGATCGCCAATGGATCCAGCACTGTTCGAAGAGTGGATGATGACCGGTCTGGTCAGCATCCTGATCATTTTCATGGGTTTCATCGTCTGGGATCTGGCGAAGAAGTCCAAGGCCGGGCGGTTCGGCTCGTTCATTCTGTTTTTCGTGCTGGGCCTGGGCGTGGCCGCGTTCATCATCAAGAGTGTGGTGATCGGCCTGATCGAATCCGGCGCCTTATAAGCGCGCTGGTACTTCCTGCCACTGGCCCTGATCCAGCCCTTCAATCGTCCAGTCACCAATCCTGACCCGCACCAGCCGCAAAGTCGGCAATCCGACCGCTGCCGTCATGCGCCGCACCTGACGGTTGCGCCCTTCGCGAATCACCAGTTCCAGCCACGAAGTCGGTATGGTCGCGCGAAAGCGTACCGGCGGATTGCGCGGCCACAATTGCGGCTCAGCCAGTTGCCGCGCTTCGGCGGGCAGAGTCATGCCGTCATTCAGCTCGACGCCATCACGCAGGCGCTGCAACTGCTCGGCCGTCGGCTCGCCCTCCACCTGCACCCAATAGGTCTTGGCCAGTTTGTGTTTCGGATCGGCGATGCGCGCCTGCAACTGGCCGTCGTTGGTCAGCAGCAACAAACCTTCGCTGTCGCGATCCAGACGTCCGGCCGGGTAAATCCCCGGCACATCGATGTAATCCTTGAGTGTCGCCCGCCCTTCACCGTCGCTGAATTGCGTCAGCACATCGAAGGGTTTGTTGAACAGGATCAGTTTCGGCTCGGCCGGTGGTGCCTTGGCAACACGGCGCGGGGCAGAAGACTGAGGCTTCACGCCGGGACGGCGGGAAGGTGGACGCGGGGGACGGGACATAAGAGACAGAACATTTAGCGATCAGGGCTGACAATGCTAGTGCCCCGACCGCCAAATGACCACGACTAACCGTTAACGGAACGGCGGCTCGTCGAAGCTGCGCAGTTTGCGCGAGTGCAGCGAGTTGAGTTCGGTACGCAGCAGATCCACCGCTTCGATGCCGATTTTCAAATGCTGGCTGACCGCACGTTCATAGAAGGCGTTGGCCGAGCCCGGCAGTTTGATTTCGCTGTGCAGTGGTTTGTCCGAAACGCAGAGCAACGTGCCGTAAGGCACACGCAGGCGATAACCTTGCGCTGCAATCGTGCCGCTTTCCATGTCCACCGCAACCGCGCGGGACAGGTTGATCAGCGGCCGCTCCTGAGCCCAGCGCAATTCCCAGTTACGGTCGTCATAGGTCAGAACCGTGCCGGTGCGCAGGCGCTTCTTCAGATCGTCGCCCTTCTCGCCAGTGACATTCGCCGCCGCCTGCTGCAGAGCAAGCTGCACTTCGGCCAGTGCCGGGATGGGAATATTCGGCGGCACCACACGATCAAGAATGCCGTCGCGACGCATGTAGGCGTGGGCCAGCACGTAATCGCCAATGGTCTGCGACTGACGCAGGCCGCCGCAGTGGCCGATCATCAGCCAGCAATGCGGGCGCAGCACGGCCAGGTGATCGGTAATGTTCTTGGCGTTGGACGGGCCGACACCGATGTTGACCAGCGTCACGCCGTGGCCATCGCTGGCGATCAGGTGATAGGCCGGCATCTGGTAACGGTGCCAGACCACACCGGCGGCAATCGCCGAGGCTTCGCCGTGGTCCATGCTCTTCTCGATGATCACGTTGCCCGGCAGGACCATGCGCACGAAACGCGGGTCGCGGCGCAACTGCTCCAGACCATGAACGATGAACTGATCGACGTAGCGATGATAGTTGGTCAGCAGAATCCACGGCTGCACATGGCGCCAGTCACTGCCGGTGTAATGCACCAGCCGGCGCAGCGAGAAATCCACGCGCGCCGCGTCGAACAGCGCCAGAGGCAGCGGATCGGTGTTTTCCCAGTCGTAGAGGCCGTCGGCAATGCCATCGGTGGCGGCGGACAGATCGGTGCTCGGGAACACCCGCGCCAGCACCGCTGCAGTGACGCCGGAACCGGCCAGTTCATCGCCCTGCTCGACCACATACGGATACGGAATGTTCTGCTGGCTGACGCCGACTTCGACGGTCACGGTGAAGTCGTGCATCAACGGCGTCAGTTGTTCGAGCAGGTATTTGCGAAACGCCGCCGGGTGGGTGACGGTGACGCTGTAAGTGCCCGGCAACTGCACCTTGGCGTAAGCGCGGGTGGTCTGCGGCACTTCGCCCTGGCAGTGGTAGGTCAGACGCAGTTCGGGATAACGAAACAGGGCACGCTGTTCGGCGTCGGGCTCGACGCGGTCCTTGAGGTAACGCTTGAGGGCAGAATTCAGCGCAGTGGTGGCCCGCTCATGCAGCTCGGCCAGACGATCCACGGCTTGTTCGGCGGTTTGAACGACAATAAACGCTTCGGTCACGATCAGCTTCCTGTGTTCTGACTTGCAGAGCTTCATCTTGCCTGCATCGTGGACGCACGGGAACAGTGGCGTTGTGGCGATACTTAAATCTGCAGACCAATGATTTCCCCTGTGGGAGCGAGCCTGCTCGCTCCCACAGGGGGAGATTTGAGGTGGGTCAGAAAAGCGGTGGAGTCGAGCGGGCGACGATCGCTTCGACGTCCAGCCCACGCGGCAACGCGCCGTAGACCCGACCGCCACCGCTCAGACGGCTGGCAATGAAGGCATCGCTGACCACGGAATTCCCAGCCTCCAGCAACAGTTTGGCCTGCAACCCAAGGGCGATGTCTTCGGTCAACTGCCGCGCCCGATACTGAATGTCACTGGTGTCCTTGAACTGCGCCTGCAACTGCTGGATATGTGCGGCGAGACGCTTGTCGCCATGGCCATCGCCCAATTCGCTGAACAGCACATCCAACACACCCGGCTCCTTCGACAACGCGCGCAGCACATCCAGACATTGCACATTCCCCGAACCTTCCCACGTCGAGTTCACCGGCGCTTCGCGGTACAGGCGCGGCAGGATGCTGTCCTCGACGTATCCAGCACCGCCCATGCATTCGGCGGCTTCGTTGATCATTCCTGGCGCGCGCTTGCAGATCCAGTATTTGCCCACTGCCGTCACCAGCCGCGCGAACTGCGCTTCGTGGCGATCATCCAGATGATCGAGCGCCTTGCCCATGCGCAGACTCAGCGCCAACGCCGCTTCGCTCTCCAGGGCCAGATCGGCCAGCACGTTTTGCATCAGCGGCTGCTCGCTGAGCAATTTGCCGCCGACCTTGCGGTGCGCGCAGTGATGGCTGGCCTGGGTCAGCGCCTGGCGCATCAGCGAGCTGGAGCCGACCATGCAATCGAAACGGGTCATCGCGACCATCTCGATAATGGTCGGCACGCCGCGCCCTTCTTCGCCGATCATCCACGCCAGCGCGCCACGAAACTCCACTTCGCTGGAGGCGTTGGACTGGTTGCCGAGTTTGTTTTTCAGACGCTGGATGTAGAACTGATTGCGCGTGTCGTCCGGACAATGGCGCGGCAGCAGGAAGCAACTCAAACCGTTGTCGGTTTGCGCCAAGGTAAGGAAGGCGTCGCACATTGGCGCCGAACAAAACCACTTGTGCCCGACCAGTTCATAAGCCTGACCCGGGCCGCTGGCGCCGACCGGGTAAGCCTTGGTGGTGTTGGCGCGGACATCGGTGCCGCCCTGCTTCTCGGTCATCGCCATGCCGATGGTCACGCCGGCCTTGTGCGCCATGCCGACGTTGCGCGGATCGTAGTCGGTGGCGAGGACTTTCGGCAGCCACTGCTCAGCCAGCTCCGGCTGCAAGCGCAGGGCCGGCACGCTGGCGAAGGTCATGGTCAGCGGGCAACCACTGCCGGCCTCGGCCTGGCTGTGCAGATAGGTCATCGAAGCGCGGGCGACATGCGCGCCGTCCTGCGGGTGTGCCCAAGGCAGCGAGGTCAGGCCATGTTCGATCGCCGTGCGCATGAGCTCATGGTAAGCCGGGTGAAACTCGACCAGATCGATGCGATGGCCGTAGCGATCATGGCTGGCAAACACCGGTTTGTTCTGGTTGGCGAGAAACCCCGCCTCCATCAGCGGCCCACCCGCGAGTGCGCCATAGGCATCGATGCGCGACTCGGCCCAACCGGCGCCAAAACGCCGCGACCACTCCTGCAGCGGCAGGTCGATGCGGTACAGGTTGGCGCCGTCCAGCGACGGCGGCTGATTGGTGACTTCGTGGGTTTCGGCGAACTGATGCAGGTTCATGACGGCGCTCCGTGTTCAGCAATGGCACCAGTTAAGCACTGGTGCTTTTTTGAACAAAGCGTCATAGCCGCCGTTTTTGCGGCGCTTTTACCCCATCAGCAACTCAGCACGCGGCGCTGCAACGCAGCCTGCAGATCCTCGAATTTCACTGGTTTGTGCAGATAGTCGATAGGCGCGCCCGGGGCGCATTGCTCGCGGTCAGCGCTCAGCGCCAGCATGAACACCGGCAGGTTTGCACAGCCTGGCAATGCATGGATCTGGCAGCACAGCGATGCGCCGTCGTGGTTGGGCAACTGGCAATCGATCAGCACTGCATCGAAGCTTTCCCGTTGCAGGCAGTCCAGCGCGGCGGCGCCGTTATCCGCGCTGCGCACGCGGAAACCGAGCTTGAGCAACATGCCGCGCATCACCAATTGATTGACGCTGTTGTCGTCCACCAGCAGCACTGTGCAGTCCTGCGGCGCACGAATGCAATCGCGAGGCGGCTGATCCGCAGGCGCTTCGATCACCGGCAGTTCGAATTCGACATCGAGCTGGAAGCGGCTGCCGCGTCCGGGCTCGGAGCGATGGGTGAGTTTGCCGCCGAGCAACTCGACCAGTTGCCGGCAGATCGCCAGACCCACCCCCAGGCCGCCGTATTCGCGAGTCATCGAACCGTCGAGCTGGAAGAAACGCTGATACAGGGTCGCCTCGCCCAGATCAGTGAAACCGATGCCGGTGTCGATCACCGCAAACGACAGCGCCATGCGCTCATCCGCCGACGGCCGACCGGTAACGCGCAACGCCAGCCCGCCGACGCGAGTGAACTTGATCGCATTGTCCAGCAGGCATTCCAGGCACTGCGCCAGTTTCGCGCTGTCGCCGAGCAAGCGATCCGGCAGGGTCGGCAGCACCTCGACCTTGAAGTCCAGCGACTTGCTCGCTGCATTGCCTTCGAACTGCACGCGCAACGCTTCGATCACGCCGCGCAGGCTGAAACTGCCCGGCGTCGCCTTGAGCTTGCCGGCCTGCAACTCAGTGAGCGTGAGGATGCCATTGACCATGCGCATCATGTCGCGGGCGGAACCGGCGGCGGTCTGTTGATATTGCTCAAGCTCGGGATCGAGGTCGACGGTCTGCATCAGCTCCAGCGAACCGATCACGCCGTTCATCGGCGTGCGCAGTTCGTGGGTCAGCGTCGCGAGGAATTCATCCTTGAGCTTGTTGCTGTGGGCCAGTTGCTGGTTGAGCACTTCGAGTTTCTGCCCGGCGTCGAACAAGGTCTGCGCCTGTTGTTCGCGCATGGCGTTGATGCGATCGGCCAGCGCCAGCGACAGCAGCGCCACCTCGATCGCCGAGCCGATCTGGCTGGCGTACATGGTCAAAAACACGTTGGGCAGCAGGCCCAGCACCATCAGCGTATTGACGATGCCGCCGAGCAGGAACGCCGACCAGGCGATTATGAAGTAACGCGCCACGCGCAAGCCGCGCCACCAGGCAAGAATCCCGGCGGCAAAGATCACCACGGTGAAGGTCAGCGCCAGTGTGGTCGCCAGGCGCAGGGCCAAGGCGTAACTGGTCATCAGCGACAGGCCGATCACCAGTGCACTGAAGGCAATCAGACCGATCAGCAAGCGATCCAGCCAGGGGCTGTGGGTCTTGGTCTGCAGGAAACTGCGGGCGAACTGGCTGCCGAACAGCCCGGCGCAACCGATGAAAAACGGCGTCGCGGCGTTGGCCCACCATGGGTTGTCCGGCCAGAAATACTCGACCGCCGCGCCATTCACCGACAATTGATAGAGGCCGAACGAGCCGATATAGAAGATGTAATAGAGGTAACTGGTGTCGCGCACGCTCAGGTAGATGAACAGGTTGTAGACCAGCATCCCCAGCAGCACGCCATAAATGATGCCGAGCACATACAGGCGCACCGGTTGGTCTTCGAGGTACGCGGTACTCGACCACAACGTCACCGGCGCCTGGATCGAGCCTTCGCTGGCCAATCGCAGGTACAGCGTCTGCTGTTGATCCGGTTTGAAGGGTAGGTCGAACAGGTAGTTGTTCTGGCGGATCTCGCGACTGGCGAAGGGCAAAGCATCGCCGGTCTGGCGCACCAGTCGGTAGGCGCCACTGGCGTCGGGCAAGTAAAGGTCGAGGTGATCAAGCGGCGGATATGCCAGTTCCAGTAGCCAGGTGCGCTGGGCGGCCGGGTTGCTCGGGCGGTAATGCAGGTCGATCTTCAGCCAGAATGCCGAACGCGAGTAACCGGCATTGAGCGTGGCTTTGTCGTGGGCTTTGAACTGGCCGGCGGCATCTTGCGCGCGGACGTCGGCAATCGTCGCCTGACCGCTCGGGTCTTCGAACACTTGCAGCGATCGGCCCAGTGGCAGGCTCTGGGTGAATTCGTCGAATTCGACGGCGCTCGCCATAAGGGGCAAGCAGAACAGCAACATCAGCAAATAGCGCATTGAAGCCCCAGCGTGGCTCGTCCGGTTGTGTCAGGAAGCCCCCCATTCCCTTTGAGTAGACGTAAAACCGGTATTACCTGTGATTGTTTGGATCCAGCCTAGCATAGCCGTTGATGGCCATTGAGCACCATGGAAATTTTTCCTACAACGGCTCTAGAACGGGCGTTCCAGGGCAAAGCACCGAGATAGAGCTGTTGGAATGGTCAGGAACGTCAAAGATCGCAGCCTCCGGCAGCTCCTGCATTTATCTTGCTCTGCCACCCACACCCCAAAATCAGCTTTGGTGGTAAGCTCGCGCACCATGAATATCTACAGCTCCCGCCCCGTTGTCCTCTGTCTCTCCGGCCACGACCCCAGTGGTGGCGCCGGCTTGCAGGCAGATATCGAAGCCCTGCTCGCGCAGGGTTGCCATGCGGCTCCGGCCGTCACCGCCCTGACCGTGCAAGACACCGTCAACGTCACTGACTTCCGCGTCCTCGACCGTGAGTGGGTACTGGCCCAGGCCAATGCCGTGCTCAATGACTCCGAAGTCGCCGCAGTGAAACTGGGCATGCTCGGTTCGCTGGAGATGGTCGACACCGTGGTCGAACTGCTCTCGGCGCACCCGCACCTGCCAGTGGTCTGCGACCCGGTGCTGCGTGCCGGCGGCGGCGGACGCCTGGGCAAGGACGAGGTCGGCTACGCGATGCGCGAGCGTCTGCTGCCGCTGTCGATCATTGCCACGCCCAATCTTCCTGAAGCGCGCATCCTCGCCGAACTGCCCGAAGGCACGGCCGACGAGTGCGCAGAAAAACTCCTGCCATTCGTCAAAAACCTGCTGATCACCGGCGGCCATGGCGACGAAACTGAAATCCACAACCGCGTGTACAGCCGCGACGGCCTGCGCGAAACCTTTATCTGCCAACGTCTGCCGGGCAGCTATCACGGCTCCGGTTGTACGCTGGCGAGCGCCCTCGCCGGTCGCCTGGCTCAGGGCGAACACCTGGCCAGTGCCGTGCGCAGTGCGCTGGATTACACCTGGCGCACGCTGCGCGATGCCGAACAACTGGGCAAAGGCCAGTTCGTGCCGCGTCGCCTGCCGCTGGATTTCTGCTCGTAACGTCGTGAGGTCTGCCCGATGAAACTCCGTGGCCTGTATGCCATTACCGACAGCCAGTTGCTGGCCGGCAAGTTTCTGTCTTACGTGGAGGCGGCGCTCGACGGCGGCGTCACCCTGCTCCAATACCGCGACAAGAGCAGCGACGAGGCCCGCCGCCTGCGCGAGGCCGAGGCGTTGCGCAACCTGTGCGAGCGCTACAAGACGCAACTGATCATCAACGATGACGCCGAGCTGGCCGCACGCCTCAACGTCGGCGTGCACCTCGGGCAGACCGACGGCCCGCTGTCGCCGACCCGCGCCCTGCTCGGTTCGAAAGCGATCATCGGTTCGACCTGCCACGGGCAAATCGCCCTGGCCGAACAGGCTGCCAAAGAAGGCGCGAGTTACGTTGCCTTCGGCCGCTTCTTCAATTCCACCACCAAACCCGGTGCGCCGAGTTGCAGCCTCGACTTGCTCGACGAAGCCAAACGCACGCTGCACTTGCCGATCTGCGCGATTGGCGGCATCACCCTCGATAACGCCGCGCCACTGGTCGAGCACGGTGTCGATCTGCTCGCCGTGATCCACGGTTTGTTCGGCGCCGAGAGCAGCGCCGAAGTGACCCGCCGCGCCCGCGCCTTCAACGAACTTCTGAAAATCTGATTTGAGAGCCCGATCATGTCTCGTTCCGAAACCCTGTTTGCCAATGCTCAGAAACACATCCCCGGCGGCGTCAACTCGCCGGTGCGCGCGTTCAAGAGCGTCGGCGGCACCCCGCTGTTCTTCAAACACGCCGAAGGCGCTTACGTCACCGACGAAGATGACAAGCGTTATGTCGATTACGTGGGTTCGTGGGGGCCGATGATCCTTGGCCACAGCCATCCGGACGTGCTCGACGCGGTGCGCAATCAACTGCAACACGGCCTGTCCTACGGCGCGCCGACGTCGATGGAAACCGAGATGGCCGATCTGGTCTGCTCGCTGGTGCCGTCAATGGACATGGTGCGCATGGTCAGCTCCGGCACCGAAGCGACCATGAGCGCGATCCGTCTGGCCCGTGGTTACACCGGTCGCGACAGCATCATCAAATTCGAAGGCTGCTACCACGGCCACTCCGACAGCCTGCTGGTCAAGGCCGGTTCCGGCGCTCTGACCCAGGGCGTACCGAGCTCGGCCGGCGTGCCGGCAGCGTTCGCCAAACACACCCTGACCCTGCCGTTCAACGACATCGACGCGGTTGAAGCGATGCTGGCTGAAGTGGGTGAGGACGTGGCGTGCATCATCGTCGAACCGGTCGCCGGCAACATGAACTGCGTGCCGCCAGCGCCGGGCTTCCTCGAAGGCCTGCGTTCGCTGTGCGACAAACATGGTGTGGTGCTGATTTTTGACGAAGTGATGACCGGTTTCCGCGTCGCCCTCGGCGGTGCCCAGGCGCACTACGGTGTGACGCCGGACCTGACCACGTTCGGCAAGATCATAGGCGGCGGCATGCCGGTGGGCTGCTTCGGCGGCAAACGCGAAATCATGCAGCGCATCGCCCCACTGGGCCCGGTGTATCAGGCCGGTACGTTGTCGGGTAATCCGCTGGCGATGGCTGCCGGTCTGACGACCCTGCGTCTGATCAGCCGCCCGGGCTTCCACGCCGAACTGACCGACTACACCGCGCGCATGCTCGACGGTCTGCAACAGCGTGCCGATGCTGCGGGCATCCCGTTCGTGACCACTCAGGCCGGCGGCATGTTCGGTCTGTACTTCAGCGGCGCCGACGACATCGTCACCTTCGACGACGTGATGGCCAGCGACGCGGCAATGTTCGGTCGCTTCTTCCACTTGATGCTGGAAGGTGGCGTGTACCTGGCGCCGAGCGCTTTCGAAGCCGGTTTCACCTCGATCGCCCACGGCGAAGCCGAGTTGCAACTGACGCTGGACGCTGCCGAGCGCGCCTTCGCCGCATTGAAATAGTCGCCGTACCGCTGACGTTGGCTATGGCCAGCGTCAGCTTTCGCCTACATCCGCTCGGCTTTTCCGACGCGTCTGCGAAAATCCTGCCTGAATCGGGCGATATATTCCCCACGCAGCAGAAAAACGAGTAAAGACTTTGTAAGGTTGGCCCTGCTTATTTCATAATGCGCGCTTATTGGATCCCTCGACGGGTCCGCGTGCCCTTCAGAGGTAAGTCGATTCCCATGAACCGCACCGGCCGCACCCTTGCATTGGGCTGCCTGTTGCTCCTTCAGCCCCTGCTCGCGCATGCACAAGCAGGCGGCAACTCGTTGTTGATCCCGGCGATGGGTCGTTGCACCCTCAATACTCAGCCGCAAGACGTCACGCAGGCATTGGCCGCCTGCCAGAAAGCGGCGGACGAAGGGGACGCGCAAGCGCAATACGAGTTGGGTGAGTTCTACTACGACGGCAAGAACGCGCCGCGCGACCTCAATCAAGCCCTGAGCTATTTCGAAAAGGCCTCGCTGCAAGGCCACGCCCAGGCGCAATTCAAGCTCGGCAGCATGTTCTTCCACGGCGAAGGCGTGCAGGCCAACAATATCCAGGCCTACATCGTGCTGAAGATGGCAGCGGTCAACGGTGCTGAAGAGGCATTGGACACGGCTGACGAAGTCTCGGAAAAAATGTCCCGCGAAGATCTCGAAACCGCCACTCAGGTGCTCGGGCAGATTTTCCGCAAATACCTGATGGAACTGCAGAACGCCGACGGGCGCACGCCATTCTCCCCACTGCCCTAAAGGCTGTGGAGATTACCTGTGGCGAGGGGATTTATCCCCGTTCGGCTGCGAAGCAGACGCAAATCCATTCAGCGAGATGTGTCAGACAGAACCGGATTGTAGTGTCTAGGGCCGCTTCGCAGCCCAGCGGGGATAAATCCCCTCACCACAAACTCATTCCAATCCAGAATCCGCTGTTACTTTTCAGGCATCGGCATCGGAAACGGCATGACATTGCCGACCGCGCCCCGGGCCTCGCTGATTTTCGGCGTGCCCAGACGTTCCACTTCGTCGATGCGCACGATCGAATGCATCGGCACAAAACTGCGCACCACGCCTTCAAACTGCGCCTTGAGCTTTTCTTCGCTCGGATCGACGACCATTTGCGTGCGCTCGCCAAAGACGAATTCTTCAACTTCCAGGAAACCCCACAGATCACTTTGATAGATCTGCTTGGCGTACATTTCGAACACCTGGCCCTGGTTGAGGAAAATCACCTTGTAGATTGGAGCTTCGCGTTTGGTCATGGCGGGCGGATAACATCGGGGTAAAAATGAGGGCGCGAACTATAGCATAGCCACCGGACGCACAGCGGTAGGAACCTGACGGCTTGTTCCCTATAATGCGCGGTTCTTTGAATCACGTGACGACCCGAATCCATGGCCAAGAAGCTTTACATCGAAACCCACGGTTGCCAGATGAACGAGTACGACAGCTCGCGCATGGTCGATCTGCTGGGCGAACATCAGGCCCTGGAAGTCACCGCTCGCGCGGAAGACGCCGACGTGATTCTGCTCAACACCTGCTCGATCCGCGAACGCGCGCAAGACCGCGTGTATTCGCAGCTCGGCCGCTGGCGCGAACTGAAGCTGGCCAACCCCGACATGGTCATCGCCGTCGGCGGTTGCGTGGCCAGTCAGGAAGGCGCAGCGATCCGTGATCGCGCTCCGTACGTCGACGTGGTGTTCGGCCCGCAGACCCTGCACCGTCTGCCGGAAATGATCGACGCCGCGCGCAGCAGCAAGCTGCCGCAGGTCGACGTGTCGTTCCCGGAAATCGAAAAATTCGACCACCTGCCCGAGCCGCGCATCGACGGTCCGAGCGCTTATGTGTCAGTGATGGAAGGTTGCAGCAAGTACTGCACGTTCTGCGTGGTGCCGTACACCCGTGGCGAAGAGGTCAGCCGACCGTTCGACGACGTGATCGCGGAAATCATTCACCTCGCCGAACACGGCGTGCGTGAAGTGACGTTGCTCGGGCAGAACGTCAACGGCTATCGCGGCCAGACCCACGACGGTCGCCTGGCCGACCTGGCCGAACTGATCCGCGTGGTCGCCGCTGTCGATGGCATCGACCGCATCCGCTACACCACGTCGCACCCGCTGGAGTTCTCCGATAGCCTGATCCAGGCCCACGCCGAAGTGCCGGAACTGGTCAAGCACCTGCACTTGCCGGTGCAGTCGGGCTCCGACCGGATTCTCGCGGCGATGAAGCGTAACCACACGGCGCTGGAGTACAAATCCAAGCTGCGCAAATTGCGCGCCGCCGTACCGGGGATCTGCATCAGTTCGGACTTCATCGTCGGTTTCCCCGGCGAAACCGAAAAGGACTTCGAACAGACCATGAAGCTGATTGCCGATGTCGGCTTCGATTTCTCCTACTCGTTCGTCTATAGCCAGCGCCCGGGCACGCCCGCTGCCGATCTGGCCGACGACACGCCGGAAGAATTGAAGAAAGAACGCCTGAACGCGCTGCAACATCGTCTGAATCAGCAGGGCTTCGAGATCAGCCGACAAATGGTCGGCTCGATCCAGCGCATTCTGGTGACCGATTACTCGAAGAAAGACCCGGGCGAGCTGCAGGGCCGCACCGAGAATAACCGTATCGTCAACTTCCGCTGCGACAATCCCACCCTGATCGGCCAGTTCGCCGACGTGCACATCGACGCCGCGCAACCGCACTCGCTGCGTGGTTCTTTAATTCAATAACGCCGCATTTCTCCTGTGGGAGCGAGCCTGCTCGCGAAGGCGGTCTGTCAGACACATCAATTTTGAATGTGTCGCCGCCTTCGCGAGCAGGCTCGCTCCCACAGGTAAAGCGCAGCGGCGCTGATCGGCTGAGATATTTAAGAGCTTTCGCACCCACGCCACTGGCGTTATCCTTGATTTCATCCTAATTGCCCCAGGGCGGCTAAATACGACCTTGAACGCACCCATCGAACCACATCGTTTTCTCCTCGAGCCTTTTGAGGCTCGCCGCTTCGCCAATCTGTGCGGGCAATTCGACGAGCATTTGCGCTTGATCGAACAGCGCCTGGCCATCGAGATCCGCAATCGCGGAAACCAGTTCGAGTTGATTGGCGATCCAAAACTCACCACGTCCGCGGAAAACCTGCTGCGCCGCCTGTACCGCGAAACCAAGGGTACCGAGCTGTCGCCAGACCTGGTTCACCTGTTCATTCAGGAATCAGCAGATATCGACAACCCGGCCCCTGCCGAAGCGACCGTCGCCCTGCGCACCAAGAAAGGCATGATTCGCCCACGCGGCTTGAATCAGCAGCGCTACGTGAAGGAAATCCTCGGCAACGACATCAATTTCGGCATCGGCCCGGCCGGTACCGGCAAGACCTATCTGGCCGTGGCCTGCGCGGTGGATGCGCTGGAGCGCGAGCAGATCCGCCGCATCCTGCTGGTGCGTCCGGCAGTCGAAGCGGGGGAAAAACTCGGCTTCCTGCCCGGCGACCTGTCGCAGAAGATCGACCCGTACCTGCGCCCGCTCTACGACGCGCTGTACGAAATGCTCGGTTTCGAATACGTCGCCAAGCTGATCGAGAAACAGGTGATCGAAGTCGCGCCGCTGGCCTACATGCGCGGTCGTACGCTGAACAACAGCTTCATCATTCTCGACGAGAGCCAGAACACCACCGTCGAGCAGATGAAGATGTTCCTCACGCGCATCGGCTTCGGCTCCACCGCCGTGATCACCGGCGACATCACCCAGGTCGACCTGCCGCGCGGCACCAAGTCCGGCCTGCACCATGTGATCGAAGTGCTCAAAGACGTGCCGGGCATCAGCTTCACCCATTTCCAGCCCAAAGACGTCGTGCGCCACCCGTTGGTGCAGCGGATCGTCGAGGCCTACGAGCGCTTCGAGACCCGTGCCGAAGCTGCGAAGGAAGCCTCGCGCGATGCTTGAGCTGGATCTGCAAATCGCCACCGAGGCCAGCGCGCCGAGTGAAGCCGAGTTCCGCCAGTGGTGCGAACTGGCCGTGCGCCAGCGCAGCGCTGATTCGGAAATGACCATTCGTCTGGTCGACGAGGAAGAAGGCCGCGAGCTCAATCACACCTGGCGCCACAAGGACTACGCGACCAATGTGTTGTCGTTCCCGGCGGAAGTGCCTGACGAGTTTCTCGATATTCCGCTGCTCGGCGATCTGGTGATCTGCGTGGCCGTGGTCGAACGCGAAGCCGCCGAGCAGGGCAAGGAACTAAAGGCCCACTGGGCACATCTGGTCATTCACGGCTGCTTGCATCTGCTCGGTTACGACCATATAGATGACGACGAAGCCGAAGAAATGGAAGCACTGGAACGCGAGTTGCTTGCTGAACTGGGCTATCCCGATCCGTACGCGGATGACGAAACCGAACACTCCCCCATCGTTACAACAAAGGATTCAGAGTAATCGCTATGAGCGAAGATCGATCGAGCAACGGGCAGAAGTCATGGCTGGGTAAACTGACCCAGGCTTTTGCCCACGAGCCGAAGAACCGTCAGGAGCTCCTCGAGCTGCTGCGTGATGCACATCAGAACAAACTGCTGGACAGCGAAGCGCTGGCCATCGTCGAAGGCGCCATCCAGGTGGCTGACCTGCAAGTGCGCGACATCATGGTGCCGCGCTCGCAGATGGTCAGCATCAAGGCGACCCAGACACCCCGCGAATTCCTCCCTGCCGTGGTCGACTCGGCCCACTCGCGCTATCCGGTCATCGGCGAAAGCCATGACGACGTGATGGGCGTGCTGCTGGCCAAGGATCTGCTGCCGCTGATCCTCAAGGAGAACGGCGACAGCTTCAACATCAAGGACCTGCTGCGCCCGGCCACCTTCGTGCCGGAGTCCAAGCGTCTGAACGTGTTGCTGCGTGAATTCCGTGCCAACCACAACCACATGGCCATCGTCATCGACGAATACGGCGGCGTGGCCGGTCTGGTGACCATCGAAGACGTGCTCGAGCAGATCGTCGGCGACATCGAGGACGAGCACGACGTCGAAGAAGACAGCTACATCAAGCCGCTGCCCAGCGGCGATTTCCTGATCAAGGCGCTGACGCCAATCGAGAACTTCAATGAGTTCTTCGACAGCGAGTTCTCCGACGACGAGTTCGACACCGTCGGCGGCCTGGTGATGAGCGCGTTCGGGCACTTGCCAAAACGCAACGAAACCACTGAAATCGGCGCTTATCGTTTCCGCATCCTGAACGCCGACAGCCGTCGGATTCATTTGCTGCGACTGACCCCAATCGCCCGGTAAGAAATCTAAGGACTGAAATGCGCTGGACAACCCGCCCCGGCTGGCCCGGTAACCTGCTGGCCGTGGCGGCCGGTGCAATCACCACATTCGCTCTCGCACCGTTCGACATCTGGCCGCTGGCATTGCTGGCGGTCGGTTTGTTCTACGCCGGCTTGCGTGAGCTGAGCCCGCGCCAGGCGCTCGGCCGTGGCTGGTGCTTCGGCTTCGGTCTGTTCGGTGCCGGCACCAGTTGGATCTATTACAGCATTCATCATTTCGGTGGTGCTTCGGTGTTGCTCGCCGGGTTCCTGATGCTGCTGTTCACCGCGGCGATTGCCTGGTTCTTCGCCCTGCCCGCGTGGCTGTGGGCGCGCTGGTTGCGGCGTAACGAAGCACCGCTGGCAGATGCCTTGGCCTTTGCTGCGCTGTGGGTCGGCCAGGAAGCGTTTCGCGGCTGGTTCCTTACCGGTTTCCCGTGGCTTTATTCCGGTTACAGCCAGCTCGACGGCCCGCTGGCCGGGCTCGCGCCGGTGGGCGGGATGTGGCTGGTCTCGTTTGTTCTGGCACTGACCGCAGCGCTGATCTACAACGCGCCGCGCTTGTTGCAGGCGCGCCGCAAGGGTTTTATCGCGGCCGGCGTGGTACTTCTGGCGGGGCCTTGGGTAGCAGGCATCGCCCTCAAAGGCCACGCGTGGACCAGCCCGTCCGGCGCACCGCTGACCGTGGCCGCAATTCAGGGCAACGTCGCGCAGAGCATGAAATGGGACCCGGCCGAGCTCAACGCGCAACTGGCGCTGTACCGTGATCTCAGTTTCCGCTCCAAACCGGTCGATCTGCTGATCTGGCCGGAAACCGCCGTGCCGGTGTTGAAGGAGTCCGCCGAGGGCTACCTGACGATGATGGGCAACTTCGCCGCCGAGCGTAAATCAGCGTTGATCACCGGTGTGCCGATCCGCCAGACCGTGCATCACGAACGGCGCTTCTTCAACGGCATCACCGTGGTCGGCGAAGGCGACGGCACTTACCTGAAGCAGAAACTGGTGCCGTTCGGCGAATACGTGCCGTTGCAGGATGTGTTGCGCGGTTTGATCGCGTTCTTCGACCTGCCGATGTCGGACTTCGCGCGCGGCCCGTCGGATCAAGCGCTCTTGCAAGCCAAGGGTTACCAGATCGCACCGTTTATCTGCTACGAAGTGGTCTATCCGGAATTCGCCGCCGGCCTGTCGGCACGCAGTGATCTGCTGCTGACGATCAGCAACGACACCTGGTTCGGCACGTCCATCGGCCCGCTGCAGCATTTGCAGATGGCGCAGATGCGCGCGCTGGAAGCCGGACGCTGGATGATCCGCGCGACCAACAACGGCGTTACCGGCCTGATCAATCCGTTCGGGCAGATCACCGAGCAGATTCCGCAGTTCGAACAAGGCGTGTTGTATGGCGAAGTGGTACCGATGCACGACCTGACGCCGTACCTGCAATGGCGTTCGTGGCCGCTGATCGTGTTGTGCCTGCTGCTGTTTGGCTGGGCGTTGATGGCCAGCCGCATGTCGAAGACCCTCTGAGAAATGTGGCGAGGGGATTTATCCCCGCTGGAGTGCGCAGCAGTCCCCTCTTCTGAAGGCAAGAGAGGGGCCGCTACGCGCCCCATCGGGGATAAATCCCCTCGCCACAATGATCTTCAGCGGTAAAACAACGAATACCCCACCTGCCCCACCGCTTCATTGAGCAACTGCCCGCTCTGCCAGATCGACTTGAACTCCGGCAGCCAGCCGCCAAATGGCCGTGCGTTATCGGTACCGAGGAAACCCACCGGTGCCGGCACCACCTCAAAACCCGCCTGCTCAAAGCTCCACACCGCACGCGGCATGTGCCACGCCTGCGTCACCACGACAACCCGCTTGAGCCCCTGGGGCAAGAGAATATCTGCCGTCATCTTCGCGTTCTCCCATGTGGTGCGGCTCTCGCCTTCCTGCCAGCGCACGCTCACGTCGAAGTCATCACGCAACGAATCCGCCATCAACTTCGCCTCGGTCGGGGGCGTGCCGTAATGCAGGCCGCCGCTGGTCAGAATCGGCAGGCCCGAGGCCTTGGCCAGGCGTGCGGCGTAACGCTGACGCTCAAGGCCGACGCCGGTCGGCTGGTCTTCGCCCCAGGCCAGATCACCGCGCTCACGCCCCGAGCCCAGCACCACAATCGCATCGGCACGTTGCGCCAGGGTCGTCCATTCTGACCGCGCCAGCGGCGGCTCACGCTCCAGCGCCTTGGCGCTCCACTGCACGACCACCGGCAGGCTCATCAGCCACAGGCCGCCAAAACCGAGGGCAAAACACACACCCGCCAGACGCGGCCGCGAGCGGCGCAGCCACCAGGCGGCCAGCAACAGCAGCAAAAGAATGCCGGGCGGCAGTAAAAGTTGTTTGATGAAATAGCGAAGGGGCATCGGGCATCTCCAAAGATGCCCGAAGCCTAAGAGTGTTGATTACGCGTTACAACCAGTAGGCCGGATCCGGTTGCAAAAGATCCGTTTCATGACCTGCCATGCGCTTACTTGGCCTGCACAGAACGCACCTTGCCGGTGTCTCTGCGCGGCGCCTTGTCCTTGAGCCAGATGACCTTGGCCGAATGTGCTGCATCGAGCTGCTTCACTGCTTGAGACAGGCATCCCTGCGTTTCACGTTCACTGCGATCCAGATAGGCCTTGACCAGTTTGAACTCGGCGGGACTCAAGCCACGCAATTCCAGTTCCAGGGGGCGCTCGTCGCGCAGCCGGTCAGCGGTTTTCACGGCGTCCAGCGCCATGCCCAGACGATCGATCAACCTTTCATACAACTCGGGTTTCGTTACGTTCTTTTTCCGTTGCTCCACCATCCCTCACCTCATTGAAGATAAGACTCACTCCCCAATTAGAGCTTAGCTTCGCTGCACGAACCGGCTACACGCCGCGACCAACGGCCCTCGTCGCCCAAAAGCTCGGGCAAACAGCTGTAATCAGGGTTTCCCTCGGCCAAGCGCGGTCATGTATGCTACGGCGCTTCCTGTCATTCCACTTCCAGCGCACCCGGGCCATCCCGGATGCCGCCGTCGAAGAGGATTAGGCCACCCCTATCCAGTACAAAAGTAGCCATGCACGAACAATATCAGCCACGTGAGATCGAAGCCGCCGCCCAGTCGTTCTGGGATGAGCAAAAGTCCTTTGAAGTCAGTGAACAGCCAGGCAAGGAAACCTACTACTGCCTGTCGATGTTCCCTTACCCCAGCGGCAAGCTGCACATGGGCCACGTGCGCAACTACACCATTGGCGACGTGATTTCGCGCTACCAGCGCATGCAGGGCAAGAATGTTCTGCAGCCCATGGGTTGGGATGCGTTCGGCATGCCGGCGGAAAACGCCGCAATGAAAAACAACGTAGCGCCCGCCAAGTGGACCTACGAGAACATCGCCTACATGAAGTCGCAGTTGCGCAGCCTCGGCCTCGCGGTGGACTGGTCCCGTGAAGTGACCACCTGCAAGCCGGACTACTACCGCTGGGAACAATGGCTGTTCACCCGCCTGTTCGAAAAAGGCGTGATCTACCGTAAAAACGGCACCGTGAACTGGGACCCGGTCGACCAGACCGTACTGGCCAACGAGCAAGTCATCGACGGCCGTGGGTGGCGCTCCGGCGCGCTGATCGAAAAGCGCGAAATCCCGATGTACTACTTCAAGATCACCGCTTACGCCGACGAGCTGCTGGAAAGCCTCGACGAACTGACTGGTTGGCCGGAACAGGTCAAGACCATGCAGCGCAACTGGATCGGCAAGTCCCGTGGCATGGAAGTGCAGTTCCCGTACAACGTCGATTCGATCGGCGAAGCCGGCACCCTGAAAGTCTTCACCACCCGTCCGGACACCCTGATGGGCGCGACCTACGTCGCCGTCGCTGCCGAGCACCCGCTGGCCACCCTGGCCGCGCAGAACAATCCCGAGCTGCAAGCGTTCATCGCTGAATGCAAGGGCGGCAGCGTCGCTGAAGCCGATGTCGCCACCCAGGAAAAGAAAGGCCTGCCGACCGGCCTGTTCGTCGAGCACCCGCTGACCGGCGAAAAGCTGCCGGTGTGGGTCGCCAACTACGTGCTGATGCACTACGGCGACGGCGCAGTCATGGCGGTGCCGGCGCACGACGAGCGCGATTTCGAATTCGCGCACAAGTACAACCTGCCGGTGAAATCGGTGGTGCGCACCAGCTCCGGTGATACCAACCCGGCGCCATGGCAGGACGCCTATGGCGAGCACGGCACGCTGATCAACTCCGGTGAGTTCGACGGCCTCGACTTCGCCGGCGCGTTCGACGCCATGGAAGTGGCGCTGATAAAGAAAGAGCTGGGCGCCTCGCGCACCCAGTTCCGCCTGCGCGACTGGGGCATCAGCCGCCAGCGCTACTGGGGCTGCCCGATCCCGATCATCCATTGCGCCACGTGCGGCGACGTGCCGGTGCCGGAAGATCAACTGCCGGTCGTATTGCCGGAAGACGTGGTGCCGGACGGCGCCGGTTCGCCGCTGGCGCGCATGCCCGAGTTCTACGAATGCAGCTGCCCGAAATGCGGCGCGCCGGCCAAGCGTGAAACCGACACCATGGACACCTTCGTCGAGTCGTCGTGGTACTACGCCCGTTACGCCTCGCCGCACTTTGAAGGTGGCCTGGTGGAAAAATCCGCGGCCGATCACTGGCTGCCGGTGGATCAGTACATCGGTGGTATCGAACACGCCATTCTGCACCTGCTCTACGCGCGCTTCTTCCACAAGTTGATGCGCGACGAAGGTCTGGTCAGCTCCAACGAGCCGTTCAAGAACCTGCTGACCCAGGGCATGGTGATCGCCGAGACCTACTATCGTCGCGAAGCCAACGGTGCTTACACCTGGTTCAACCCGGCAGACGTAGAACTTGAGCGTGACAGCAAAGCCAAGGTGATCAGCGCCAAGCTGAAGTCCGACGGCCTGCCGGTGGAAATCGGCGGTACCGAGAAGATGGCCAAGTCGAAGAACAACGGCGTCGACCCGCAGTCGATGATCGACCAGTTCGGTGCCGACACCTGCCGCCTGTTCATGATGTTCGCCTCGCCGCCTGACATGAGCGCGGAATGGTCCGATTCCGGCGTTGAAGGTTCGCACCGTTTCCTCAAGCGCGTCTGGCGTCTGGCGCAAGCCCACGTGACCCAGGGCCTGCCGGGCAAACTGGATATCGCCGCTCTGAACGACGAGCAGAAAACCGTGCGTCGTGCGATTCACCTGGCGATCAAGCAGGCCAGCCATGACGTCGGCCAGAACCACAAATTCAACACGGCCATCGCTCAGGTGATGACGCTGATGAACGTGCTGGAAAAAGCCGCCCAAGGCACCGAACAGGACCGTGCGCTGCTGCACGAAGGTCTGGAAGCGGTGACCCTGCTGCTGGCACCGATCACCCCGCACATCAGCCACGAACTGTGGAAGCAGTTGGGTCACGCCGATGCGGTGATCGATGCAGGCTGGCCGGCCGTGGACGAAAGTGCCTTGGTGCAGGACAACCTGACCCTGGTCATTCAGGTCAACGGCAAGCTGCGCGGGCAGATCGAAATGCCGGCCGGCGCCACCCGCGAAGAGATCGAAGCCGCTGCACGCATCAACGAAAACGTGCTGCGTTTCGTCGACGGCCTGACCATTCGCAAAGTGATCGTGGTGCCGGGCAAACTGGTCAACATCGTCGCCAGCTAAATTGGATCGGCTGCCAGGCTCGCCTGGCAGCCAGTAAAACCTTTCGGGCCGCAGAGTCGGCTCACCTGGTTTCAAGGGGAGCAACACAATGATCAAACGCAATCTGCTGGTGATGGGCCTCGCCGTTCTGCTGAGCGCCTGCGGTTTCCAGTTGCGTGGTACCGGCACCAACGAACTGTCGATCAAGGAAATCGACCTGAGCGCGCGTAACGCTTATGGCGAAACCGTAAGACAGCTGCGTCAGACGCTGGAGTCCAGCGGCGTCAAGGTCTACACAGGCGCGCCGTACAAGCTGTATCTGGCTGACGAACAGGAAAGCCAGCGCATTCTCAGCTATGCCGGTGCCGGGCGCACAGGCGAGTATCAGGTCAACACTGTGCTGAGCTATGACATCCGCGGCGACAAAGACCTGTCCCTGCTCAGCGACAAGCTCGAAGTGCAGAAGGTGTTCATTCACGACGGCAACAACCTCGTCGGCTCCGATCAGGAAGCCAACGACGCCCGTCATGAAATCCGTCGCGAGCTGGTGCAACGCATGATGCTGCGCCTGTCGCAGCTGACCCCGGGCCAGTTGCAGCAACTGCAGCAAACCGCCAACGACCGCGCCAAGGCTGAAGCCGATGCGCTGGAAGCGGCGCAGAAGGCTGAGGCGGAAACTCCGCGTCAGTCGCCGCTCGAAATCCCGCAGCAGTAAGACGGTCGGGGCGCTCAGGCGCCCCGCTCGCCCTTCTTTATGAAGCTCGCACCCGCGCAACTCGGCAAACACCTGCAAGGCGCACTCGCGCCGGTCTACATCATCAGCGGCGATGATCCGTTGCTGTGTCAGGAAGCCGCCGACGCCATCCGCACCGCTGCCCGTCAGCAAGGTTTCGACGAACGCCAAGTGTTCGCCGCCGACGCCAATTTCGATTGGGGTACGTTGTTGCAGGCCGGCGCAAGCATGTCGCTGTTCGCCGAAAAACGCCTGCTGGAACTGCGCCTGCCGTCCGGTAAACCTGGCGACAAAGGCGCCGCTGCGCTGATCGAATACTGCTCACGCCCCGCTGAAGACACTGTCCTGCTGATCAGCTTGCCGAAGCTCGATGGCAGCGCGCAGAAAACCAAGTGGGGCAAGGCACTGGTCGAAGGCCAACAGACCCAGTTCGTGCAGATCTGGCCGGTGGATGCCAATCAGCTGCCGAGCTGGATTCGTCAGCGCCTGTCCCAGGCAGGCTTGTCGGCCAGTCAGGACGCCGTCGAATTGATTGCCGCGCGTGTCGAAGGCAACCTGCTCGCCGCCGCCCAGGAAATCGAAAAGCTCAAACTGATGGCCGAAGGTGGGCAGATCACCGTTGAAACCGTGCAGGCCGCCGTGGCCGACAGTGCCCGGTTTGACGTGTTCGGCCTGACCGACGCGGTACTCAACGGCGAACCGGCCCACGCCTTGCGCATGCTTGAGGGTTTGCGCGGCGAAGGCGTCGAACCGCCGGTGATCCTCTGGGCACTGGCGCGGGAGTTGCGCCTGTTGGCCAACATTTCCCTGCAATACAGCCAGGGCACGCCACTGGACAAGTGTTTCAGCCAGTCGAAACCGCCGGTCTGGGACAAGCGCAAGCCGCTGATGAGCAAGGCTTTGCAACGCTACTCGGCGCAACGCTGGGCGCAATTGCTGCTTGAAGCGCAGCGTATCGACGCGCAGATCAAGGGCCAGGCGGCGGGTTCGCCGTGGATGAGCTTGAGTCGTCTGGCGTTGTTGATGGCAGGCCAGCGCCTGACACTTCCTGCCGAATAACCTGTTTCCCGCATAACGGCCATTCGCGAGCAAGCTCGCTCCCACATTGAAATGCATTCCAAATGTGGGAGCGAGCTTGCTCGCGAAAGCGCCAGAACATTCCTACACAACAGGCACTGGACAGACGCCCAACATCGGCAGATTATTTGCCGCGCCAAACCCACTCAATCCAGAGAACACTCATGAGCAAAAAGCCAGCAAAGCATGGCCCCAACAAGGCCAAATCCATCGTCGCCCAGCCCTTGTTTCGCAGCCGCCAGGAACGACCCGCCAAGGGCAAAGGCAGCTACCGCCGCGAAGCCTTCCGGTCTGACAACCGGGAGGCTTTTTACTTTCTGGCTGCCTGAAGCGCACTACCCCTCGCTCATGTTAAGGTCTGCACCTGATTCGTTTCCCTGGAACTGTGCATGCCCCCAAGTCTTTCCCGTCGTTGGCCCGTGCGCCAATTGATCGCTGCCTCCAGCTTCATCCTGCTTGTCGCCTGCGCGGAAAAACCCACCGCCGCCGATGCACAACCGCTTCAAGCCGCCCCGGTTACCACGGCCCCAGCGATTATTCCGCCGGTTGTGCCGTCCGCCGACCCGCTCGATATTCAACCGACCCAGACCTTTGCCGAATGGCAGGCGGGCTTCCGCAAGGACGCCCTCGCCGCCGGGATTCGCCCCGAGCTGTTCGATCAGGCATTTGCCAACATCAGCTTCGACGCCAGCGTGATCCGTGCCGATCGCAGTCAGCCGGAGTTTTCCCGCCCGGTGTGGGAATACCTCGACGGTGCGCTGTCGCCATTGCGCGTCCGCAAGGGCCAGGCGTTGATCAATCAGTACGCCGACATTCTGCAAAGCATCGAGCAGCGTTATGGCGTTGATCGCCAGGCACTGGTGTCGGTGTGGGGCATGGAAAGCAATTTCGGTCAGTTTCAGGGCAGCAAGTCGGTGATCAACTCGCTGGCCACCCTTGCCTACGAAGGCCGTCGTCCTGGCTTTGCTCACGCGCAATTGATTGCCGCCCTGCAGATTCTGCAACAGGGCGATATCACCCCGGAGAAAATGCTCGGCTCCTGGGCCGGAGCGATGGGCCAGACCCAGTTCATTCCGACCACTTACAACACCCACGCCGTGGACTTTGACGGTGACGGTCGCCGCGACATCTGGGGCAGCCCGGCCGATGCGCTGGCCTCGACCGCGCATTACCTGCAAAGCTCGGGCTGGCAGCGTGGCCAGCCGTGGGGTTTCGAAGTGCAATTGCCGAGCGGCTTCAACTACACCCTGGCCGATGGCGCGATTCGCAAAAGCGTCGCCGAATGGCGGCAACTGGGCGTGAACCTGCCCAATGGCGCGCAGGTGCCAGCCGGTTCCGAACAACTGTCGGCCGCCCTGCTGCTGCCGGCCGGTTATCGCGGCCCGGCGTTCCTGATCCTCGACAACTTCCGGGCGATTCTCAAGTACAACAATTCGTCGTCGTATGCGCTGGCGGTGAGCCTGTTGTCCGAGCGCTTTGAAGGCGCGGGCCTGATCAATGGCGACTGGCCGAAAGATGATCTGCCGCTGAGCCGCACCGAGCGCATCGAACTGCAGACGCTATTAAGCGCGCGTAATTACGACGCCGGCACAGCGGACGGGATTATCGGCGCCAATACGCGCAAGGCCATTCGCAGTGCCCAGCAGGCGCTGGGCTGGCCGGCGGATGGGTATCCTACGCACAAGTTGCTTGAGAGCCTGCGCGCCCAATAAAAGCTTCGCGGGCAAGCCCGCTCCCACAGGGGTTCTGGTTGAAACACAATTGTGTATTCGACTCAAAACCTGTGGGAGCGGGCTTGCCCGCGATGACTGACTGTCAGGCGACCAATTTCTAGACTTTGATCACCACATCCTGCTCCAGCAGCAACTCCTGCTTCCCTGCATCCAGGCGCACCAGCGCGCCCAACGGCAGCGTCAGGTTTGGGTCGCAATGGCCACTGCGCCAGCCCGACAGCACCGGAATCCGCAACGGCTCAAAGGTTTGCTTGAGCAGCCGATTCAGCGCGTCGACCTCCACCCCGGCGATATCACCGACCAGCACACCGCGCAGTCGGGCCAGCTTGCCGGCCAGACGCATCTGGGTCAGCAGGCGATCAATGCGATACAGCGGCTCGTTGATGTCCTCGATGAACAGAACTGCGCCTTCGACATCAATCTCGTAGGGCGTGCCGAGGGTTGCAGCAATCATTGCCAGGTTGCCGCCGAGCAAACGCCCGTGAGCGATGCCCGGTTCGACGGTGGATAACGGATAAGCCGCCGGATGGCTCAGTACACTCCCTGACTTCATTTGCCCGCGCAGCATAGCGAAGAATGATGTAACGGTCGGCGGCTCCTTGTCGCCGAGCAGGTCGGCATTGAGCAGCGGGCCGTGAAAGGTCACAAACCCGGCGTAGCGACTGATGGCCAGGTGCAGCGCGGTGATGTCGCTATAGCCGACAAACGGCTTGGCATGCCGGCTGAGCAGGTCGTAATCGATTCGGTCCAGCAGACGCGGCGTGCCGTAGCCGCCGCGCAGGCAAATGATCGCGTCGACTTCAGGATCAGCGAACGCCGCGTGCAGATCGCGCAGGCGTACGTCGTCACTGCCGGCCAGATAGCCGTCCTTCTCATAGACACCCGGAAACACCTTCAGCCCATAGCCGCGCGCGCGCATCCATTGCAGCGCTTTTTCAGTATCGAGGGCGCCGGGGCCGGCAGGCGCGATGACGCCAATCGTCCCTTCGGAGGGCAGCGCCGGTACGGGTCGGTGGGCAATCAGGGTGTGGCTCGGTCGAACGGTCATCCTTGGGCTCCAGCGGTAAAGTCATGCACACACAGTAGTCAGCTGAAGAGACAAACAAAAGCCCCTTGTCTCAGGCAAAAAAATGCCCGCCGAGGAACCGTCCTCGGCGGGCATTTTTACATCAGCAGTGAATCAGGAACCCAGCAGCTCGGCCTTGACCAGCTTCGCCTGCTCGTCGGCGTGGTACGAGGAACGTACCAGCGGGCCCGAAGCGACGTTCTTGAAGCCCATCTTGTAACCTTCTTCGGCGAACCAGGCGAAGGTGTCCGGGTGCACGAAACGCTGCACCGGCAAGTGACTGCGCGACGGTTGCAGGTATTGACCGAGGGTCAGCATGTCGATGTCGTGTTCGCGCATGCGCTTCATGACTTCGATGACTTCTTCGTCAGTCTCGCCCAGACCCAGCATCAGGCCGGATTTAGTCGGGATATGTGGCATCATCTGCTTGAAGCGTTGCAGCAGGGTCAGCGACCACTGGTAGTCCGAGCCCGGACGCGCAGCCTTGTACAGGCGCGGCACGGTTTCCAGGTTGTGGTTGAACACATCCGGCGGCTCGGCGGCGGTGATTTCCAGAGCGATATCCATGCGCCCACGATAATCCGGGACCAGGGTCTCGAGCTGCACGTTCGGCGACAGTTTGCGGATTTCGCGGATGCAGTCGGCAAAGTGCTGGGCACCGCCGTCACGCAGGTCGTCACGGTCAACCGAGGTGATCACCACGTATTTGAGCTTGAGGTCGGCGATGGCGATGGCCAGGCTTTCCGGCTCGTTGACGTCCAGTGGCTTCGGACGACCGTGGCCAACGTCGCAGAACGGGCAGCGACGAGTGCAGATGTCGCCCATGATCATGAAGGTTGCGGTGCCGCCGGAGAAGCATTCGCCGAGGTTCGGGCAGGACGCTTCTTCGCAGACACTGTGCAGCTTGTGCTTGCGCAGCAGGCTCTTGATGCGATCGACTTCCGGCGAAACCGGGATGCGCACGCGGATCCAGTCGGGTTTCTTCGGCAGTTCGGTGGTCGGAATGATCTTGACCGGGATGCGTGCAACCTTCTCGGCGCCGCGCAGCTTGACGCCGGCTTCAACCTTGGGACGCGGGGCCGGGCGCTCGGTCACGTCGAGCGTCGGGATCATGGTTTGCACTGCATCAGTAGTCATATCAGTCGATTCCGCCCGTGAGGGTCGTCTGCTCAGCATAGTCGAGGTGTTTGACGAGCTGCGCGCGCAGCCGGGCACTTACCTCGGCAAATTCAATCGATCCTGCGTGATCGCTCAGCTGGGTCATGGCCAGCCCGGCGTAGCCGCAGGGATTAATCCGTCGAAACGGTTCCAGGTTCATATCCACGTTCAGGGCCAGGCCATGAAAGGAACAACCGTGGCGAATGCGCAAACCCAGAGAAGCGATTTTCGCTCCATCGACGTATACGCCGGGAGCATCTGGCTTGGCGGCGGCGGTGACGCCGTAGCTGGCCAGCAGTTCGATCAGGCAGGCTTCCATGCGGCTGACCAGATCACGCACGCCGAAACCCAGCTTGCGTACATCCAGTAACAGATAAGCCACCAGTTGCCCGGGGCCATGATAAGTCACTTGGCCGCCACGATCGACCTGCACCACCGGAATATCTCCCGGCAGCAACAGGTGTTCAGCCTTGCCGGCCTGGCCCTGGGTGAACACCGGCGGGTGTTCGACGAGCCAGATTTCGTCGGCGGCAGCATTGCCGCGTTCGTTGGTAAAGCGCTGCATGGCATGCCAGACCGGCTCGTAAGCCATCTGGCCCAGCTCGCGAAAGCCCAGCGTGCCGTGCATCACAACACCATGTGCACGATGCCGGAAGCCCGCAGTTCGCTGTTGATGTTGTACAGCTGATCCTGGTCGGTGGCGACGATGTGCAACTGGATGGTGGTGTATTTGCCGTTGCTGCTTTGACGCTCGTCGATGCGCTCATCATTGATGGTCGCGTGTTTCAGGACGATCGCGATGATCTTGTCCTTGTTGCCAACACCCGTATCACTGATCACCTTGATCGGATAATCGGTCTGGGGAAATTCGATCTTTGGCGCCTTTACTTCGGTATCGGTCATGGCGTAACGGCCTCTAGAGTGCAAGCCGTGGTAACGCACATGGCCCCGCACCGGATCGGGGCGGGGCCATGCAGGTCAACACAAAATCAGTTGAACAAGCCGTAGAAGAATAGACGGATGCTATCCCACATGCGGCGGAAGATACCACCCTCCTCGACGCCATCCAGAGCGATCAGGTCAGCGCTGTGCACTACCTTGTCTTCCAGTTTGACTTCGACTTTACCGATCACGTCGCCCTTGGCGATTGGCGCAACCAGTTGCGGGTTCATGGTCATGCTGGCAGCGAGCTTCTTCAGCTGGCCTTTTGGCAGAGTCATGGTCAGGTCTTGCGCCAGGCCGGCCTTGACTTGGCTGGTGGTGCCTTTCCATACCGGCGCCTGCGCCAGTTCGGTGCCCTTCTGATAGAAGGTCTGGGTTTCGAAGAAGCGGAAACCGTAGGTCAGCAGCTTCTGGGTTTCAGCCGCGCGGGCCACTTCGCTGTTGGTGCCGAACACCACGGCGATCAGACGCTGGCCGTCACGTACCGCCGAGGACACCATGCAGTAGCCGGCTTCATCAGTGTGGCCGGTTTTCAGACCGTCAACGGTCTTGTCGCGCCACAGCAGCAGGTTGCGGTTAGGCTGCTTGATGCCGTTCCAGAAGAACTCTTTCTGCGAGTAGATCGCATAGTGAGCCGGGTCTTCGTGGATGATCGCACGGGCCAGAATCGCCATGTCGTGCGCCGACGAGTAGTGCTCAGGGTTTGGCAGACCGGTCGGGTTCATGAAGTGGGTATTGGTCATGCCCAGTTCGGTGACGGTCTTGTTCATCAGATCGGCGAACGCGTCTTCGCTGCCGGCGATGTGCTCGGCCAAGGCGACGCTGGCGTCGTTACCCGACTGGATGATGATGCCGTGCAGCAGGTCGCTGACAGTCACCTGCGAACCGACCTTGATGAACATCCGCGAACCGCCGGTGCGCCAGGCGTTTTCGCTGACGGTCACCGGATCGTTTTCACCGATCTGACCGCGACGGATTTCCAGGGTCGCGATGTACGCGGTCATCAGCTTGGTCAGGCTGGCCGGTGGCAGACGCTGGTCGCCGTTGTTTTCGACCAGCACGTTACCGCTGCTGGCGTCCATCAGAACATAGGCCTTGGCGGCCAGTTGTGGTGGCGACGGCATCATCTCGGCCGCGAAGGCGGCTGGCGAGAGGAGCAGCGGGACTAGCAGACACAGGCGTTTGGCAAAGGTGGTGATGTTCATCCGTCTCTCGAAATCGCTAATGGAAACTTGCCCGAAGGCAAAACTTATTCAGACAGCCTTCTAACGGGCCATCGCGTGTTCAGTTGCTCACTCCAGTCACCCTTGCCGGGCTTTTGTTCTTCGACGAGCCAACAACCTGGTTCACCCCCCGAATACCGCAAGTGAACCGTCAATCAAGGTCTACGTGTTACTCGGTGACCACGCTGGGCGAACCCAGATTGGCCAGCCGCACACTGTTCTGCACCTGGGCGATCTCACCCGGCGAGCCGATCGGCCCCAGGCGTACCCGGTGCAGGGTCTGCTGATTGCGCACGATCGAGCTGATGAACACCGGCGCGCTCACCATCCCGCTGAGCTTCGACCTCAGCAGTTCGGCAGCGTCCGGGTTGGCGAACGCGCCCACCTGCAGATACTGGCCAGACGCTGGTGCAGAAGCGTTTTTTTTTGCATCGATCTGCACGGGCACCACGGCCGCGGCGTGTTGCTGCGGCGGCGGTGTCCATTGCTCGACGGTGCCGGCCGAAGCCGTAATCACTGGCGCGCTATTCTGCGCCACTTGCGGCTCGTTGAGCATCAGCGGCGCCGGACGGCCCTTGGCCGCCCACCACTGCTGCGGATCGATGCCTTCGACCTTGACCCGCGCGGTGCCGGTTTCGGCATAGCCGAGCTTCTTCGCCGCTGCGTAGGATAAGTCGATGATGCGATCGGAGTAGAACGGCCCACGGTCGTTGACGCGCAGGATCACCGTCTTGTTGTTGTCCAGGTTGGTCACCCGGACGTAACTTGGCAGCGGCAAGGTCTTGTGCGCGGCACTCATGCCGTACAGGTCATACACTTCGCCGTTGGCGGTGTTCTGGCCATGGAACTTGGTGCCGTACCAGGACGCTGTGCCCGAAGCCACGTAGGTCTTGGATTCCTGCAACGGAAAATAGGTCTTGCCCAGCACGGTGTACGGATTGGCCTTGTACGGGCCGGTGTGCAGGGTCGGTGTCGCATCCGGGATGCGCGAAACATCGACATCCCACCACGGCGCGCCGTCTTTGTGCGCGCGGTTGATGTCCAGGCCCGGTTGGGCGCGGACAGCGGTGGACGGGGTTTTCTGCGTCGGTGTACGGCTGGTCGTGCAACTGGCGACCAGGACTGCCAACGCAGCGAAAGCCACCAGCTTCAGGGGTTTATTGTTAGGCAATGCCTGCATTACTTGACGCCCCGTGCTTGTACCAGCTGTTCAGACAGTTGATGTACGGCCATGGCGTACATCACGCTGCGGTTATAACGCGTGATCGCGTAGAAATTCTGCAGGCCCATCCAGTATTCAGGGCCGTTGTCGCCTTCGAGGCGAAATGCGGTAACCGGCATATCATCGCGCAGCGCATCATGACTTGACCAGCCCAGCGCCCGCAACTCTGCGACCGTCTTCACCGGTTCGATACCGGTGGTCAGGCCTTCATCGGCCTGCTCGCCGCGCACATCGGCGCGGCTGACCACCGGCTCGCCGGCGACCCAGCCGTGACGCTTGAAGTAGCTGGCGACGCTGCCAATCGCATCGTCCGGGTTGTTCCAGATATTGATGTGGCCATCACCGTCGAAGTCCACCGCGTAGGCGCGAAAGCTGCTCGGCATGAACTGCGGCAGGCCCATGGCCCCGGCATACGAGCCTTTGAGGGTCAGCGGGTCGACCTGCTCTTCACGGGCCAGCAGGAGGAACTCACGCAGTTCCTTGCGGAAAAATTCGGCACGGGGAGGATAGTCGAAGCCGAGGGTCGACAATGCATCGATCACGCGGAAATTACCGGTATTACGTCCGAAAAAGGTCTCGACGCCGATGATCGACACGATCACTTGTGCCGGCACGCCGTATTCCTGCTCGGCACGAGCCAGGGTCGCCTCGTGCTGACGCCAGAAGTCGACACCCCGGGCGATGCGCGCGTCAGTGATGAACATCGGGCGATATTCATTCCACTGCTTGACCCGTTCGGCGGGTCTGGAGATGGCGTCGAGAATCGACTGCTTGCGTTGCGCCTCGCGGAACACACCCATCAGTTGTTCACCGGCGAAACCGTAGTCGCGGGTCATTTCGCCGACGAATTCGGCCACCTGCGGCGAGCCTTCATATTCGCCGGCCAGCGCTTCCTGCACGCTCCCCAGCAGGCCCATCAGGCCAACCAGCGGCGCGCATCGAGTCGCCCAGCCACGCATTACTTGCATTGCACTCTTCACCTTATTCAAACCTGTGCGATCCACTTGCGATGGGTATGGATCGACATCAAAACCCCAAACGCTGACAGCAGCGTCACCAGCGAAGTTCCTCCGTAGCTAATGAACGGCAACGGCACCCCCACGACCGGCAACAGGCCACTGACCATACCGATGTTGACGAAAACGTAAACAAAAAAAGTCATGGTCAACGCGCCGGCGAGCAATTTGCCGAACAGCGTTTGCGCCTGGGCGGTGATCACCAGCCCGCGACCGATCAACAACAGATAGATCAGCAGCAGCGCGCAAATCCCCACCAGACCGAACTCTTCGCCAAGCACGGCGATGATGAAGTCGGTGTGGCTTTCCGGGAGAAAGTCCAGGTGTGACTGGGTGCCGAGCAGCCAGCCTTTGCCGAATACGCCACCGGAACCGATCGCGGCTTTGGACTGGATGATGTTCCAGCCGGTACCGAGCGGATCGCTTTCCGGGTCGAGGAAAGTCAGGACCCGCTGCTTCTGATAGTCGTGCATGACGAAGAACCACATCGCCACCGACACCGGCACCGCCGCCGCCAGCACGCTGAGAATCCAGCGCCAGCGCAGGCCGCCCATGAACAGGACGAAGGCGCCACCGGCGAGAATCAGCAGCGAGGTACCGAGATCGGGCTGGCGCACGATCAGAATGAACGGCACGCCAATCAGCATCAGGCTGATGCCGACGTGCTTGAGCTGCGGCGGCAGCGTGCGTTTGGACAGGTACCAGGCGATGGTTGCCGGCATCAGGATCTTCATGAATTCCGAGGGCTGGAAGCGGATCACCCCGGGGATGTTGATCCAGCGCGTGGCGCCCATGGCGTTGTGGCCCATGATGTCGACGACGATCAGCAATATCACACCAATCACGTAACCGAGCGGCACCCAGCGGGCCATGAAACGCGGCTCGAACTGGGCGATGACAATCATCGCCACCAGGCCGATGCCGAAGGATGTGGCCTGCTTGCCGAGCAGATCCCAGCTCTTGCCGCTGGCCGAATACAGCACGAACAGGCTGCCGGCGGCGAGGATCAGCAACAGGATCAACAGCGGACCATCGATATGCAGTCTTTGCAGCAACGTCGCGCGGCGACGCATCACATCCTCGCTGGAGAGCATGCGATCGAAATTATTCATCACGGGCCGGGGCCTCCGCAGTGATAGGGCTGGCGTACTCAGCTTTCAGGTGGCCATCCTGGTCGAGCAGCCAGGCGTCCATGACCTGGCGCACCACTGGCGCGGCAACGCCGGAACCGGACTCACCGTTCTCGACCATCACCGACACGACGATTTTCGGATCATCGGCCGGGGCGAAGCCGACGAACAGGGCGTGGTCGCGGTGGCGTTCCTGGACCTTGGAGCGGTCGTATTTCTCGCCCTGCTTGATCGCCACCACCTGCGCGGTACCGGACTTGCCGGCGATGCGGTATTGCGCGCCGATCGCCGCTTTGCGCGCGGTACCCCGGGCACCGTGCATCACTTGCTGCATGCCGTGGTTGACCTTGTTCCAGTCGGACGGGTCGCGCAGGATGATGTTCGGCATCGGGTTTTCATCCACCGGCTTCACCCCGTCGAGGGACTTGGCCAGGTGCGGACGATTCCAGATGCCTTTGTTGGCCACCAGCGCCGTGGCCTGGGCCAGTTGCAGCGGCGTCGACTGCATATAGCCCTGGCCGATCCCGAGAATCAGGGTTTCGCCGGGGAACCACGCCTGTTTGCGCGTTGCGCGTTTCCATTCGCGCGACGGCATCAGGCCCGGGGACTCTTCGAACATGTCCAGCGAGACCTTCTGGCCGATGCCGAACTTGTTCATATAGGTCGACAGCCGATCGATGCCGAGCTTGTGCGCCAGGTCATAGAAGTAGGTGTCGTTGGACCGCATGATCGCCGTGTCGAGGTCGACGAAGCCGTCACCGGTACGGTTCCAGTTGCGATACTTGTGGTCGTAGTTGGGCAGCATGTAATAGCCCGGGTCGAACACCCGGCTCGAAGCCGTGACCACGCCAGCGTCAAGACCGGCAATCGCTACCGCCGGTTTGATCGTCGAGCCCGGCGGGTACAGACCACGCAGCACGCGGTTGAACAGCGGCCGGTCGATGGAATCACGCAACTCGGCGTAGGCCTTGAAGCTGATGCCGGTGACGAACAGGTTGGGGTCGAAACTCGGCTGACTGACCATCGCCAGCACTTCGCCGGTCTTGGGATCGAGCGCCACCACCGCGCCACGACGCCCGCCCAGTGCGGCCTCGGCGGCTTCCTGCAACTTGATGTCGAGGCTCAGGACGATGTCCTTGCCGGGAATCGGATCGGTGCGCTTGAGCACCCGCAACACGCGGCCACGGGCGTTGGTTTCGACTTCCTCGTAACCGACCTGACCGTGCAATTCCGGCTCGTAGAACCGCTCGATGCCGGTCTTGCCGATGTGGTGGGTGCCGCTGTAGTTGACCGGATCCAGCGACTTCAGCTCTTTCTCGTTGATCCGCCCCATGTAGCCCACCGAGTGCGCAAAGTGCGCGCCCTGCGGGTAATGCCGGACCAGTTGCGCGACCACTTCCACCCCGGGCAGGCGGAACTGGTTCACCGCGATCCGGGCGATCTGCTCTTCGGTCAGCTCGAACAGTATTGGCACCGGCTCGAACGGCCGGCGCCCCTGACGCATGCGCTTCTCGAAGATCACCCGGTCCTCGGGCGTCAGCTCCAGCACCTCGACGATGACGTCGAGCACCTGTTGCCAATCGCCGGAGCGCTCGCGGGTCATGCTCAGGCTGAAGCTCGGCCGGTTGTCGGCCACGACTACGCCATTGCGGTCGAAAATCAGCCCGCGCGTCGGCGGAATCGGCTGCACATGGACGCGGTTGTTTTCCGACAGGGTCGAGTGGTACTCGTACTGGATCACCTGCAGGTAATACAGACGCGCGATCAACACACAGATCAGCGCCACAATCACGATCGCACCGAACACGACACGGCTGCGCACCAGACGGGCGTCCTTTTCGTGGTCCTTGATGCGGATCGGCTGAGACATGAGGGCAGGCTTACTTGTGGTAAGGGTGGCCGGACAACACGGTCCAGGCACGGTACAACTGTTCGCCGATCAGGATCCGCACCAGCGGGTGCGGCAAGGTCAGCGGCGACAATGACCAGCGCTGGTCAGCGCGGGCACAGACTTCCGGTGCCAGCCCTTCCGGGCCGCCGACCATGAAGTTGACCGTGCGCGAATCCAGGCGCCAGCGATCGAGTTCGACCGCCAGTTGCTCGGTGCTCCACGGCTTGCCGTGAACCTCCAGCGTGACGATCCGCTCGTTGTGCCCGACCTTGGCCAGCATGGCTTCGCCTTCCTGGCGGATGAAACGGGCCACGTCGGCATTCTTGCCACGGGTGTTGAGCGGAATTTCCACCAGTTCCAGCGCCAGCTCGGACGGAAGACGCTTGGCATATTCATGCCAGCCTTCTTCCACCCACTTGGGCATGCGTGAACCGACGGCGATCAGGCGCAGTCGCACAGCGATCCCTTAGAACTGGTCTTTGTTGAGCTTGGTGAAATGCTCGTGGGTGTTTTCCGGGCTGTGGTGCTTGGCATCGGCCGCACGGCTTTGCTCGGCACCGGCCCACAGGCGCTCCAGGTCGTAGAACTGACGCGCCGAGGCGGTCATCATGTGCACGATCACCAGATCGAGATCGAGCAGAACCCAGTCGCTGTCGCCCTTGCCTTCTTCGCCCAGTGGCTTGGCGCCCTGCTTCTTCACTTCCTCGCGGACCTTGTCCAGCATCGCGTTGATCTGGCGATTGGAGGTACCGGTGGCGATGATCATGTAGTCAGTGATGCTCTGCTTGTCGCGCACATCAATGATCTGGATGTCCTGGGCCTTGACGTCTTCCAGCGCAGCGACGGCAATCTTGACCAGTTCGTCGCCCTTGAGCGGCTCGTTGGTGTTGACGGCTTCCGGCAGTGGTGCGCTCTTGAACGTGCCTTTGCGCTTTACTTTCGGTAGATCTTTATCAGTCATATGTAACTCGTTTTGCTCATGTATTCGGCGGCTTGGGGATACGGTGATTCGTATCAGTGAAGCACGCCTTGTTCAGTTCGACGCACGGTACAGACCGTGCGCATCGATGTAGGCCAGGACCGCGTCGGGCACCAGGAAACGTACCGACTTACCGCTGGCCAGCAGTTGACGGATCTGGGTGGCGGAAACCGCGAGCGGTGTCTGCCAGACGAATGCAATCTGTCCGCTCGGCCCTTTCAGGGCCAGCGGGTCGCTCACCGAACGCGCTGCCAGCAGGTTGCGCAAGGCATCCGGCGGTTCGCTGTCGGCGTCCGGGCGCTGTAGCACCAGGATGTGGCAATGCTGGAGCAACTCTTCCCAGCGGTGCCAAGTGGGCAGGCCGCAAAATGCGTCCCAGCCCAAAAGCAGAAAAACCTGGGTCTCGGCGGGCATCTCTGCGCGCAGCGACTCCAGGGTATCGATGGTCCAGGACGGTTTGTCCCGCTGCAATTCGCGGGCGTCCACCACCAGCGGCGGCAATCCGGCCACCGCGCACTCGACCATCGCCAGCCGATCCTGCGCCGACACCTGCGGCGTCCCGCGATGTGGCGGGCGCGCGTTCGGCATCAGGCGCAACTCATCCAGCGCCAGCGCTTCGACAACTTCCAGCGCGCCACGCAAATGGCCGATGTGCACCGGGTCGAACGTACCGCCCAGCACGCCAATGCGTTGCGGGCGCGACTCGCTGCCGGTGTGCGGCGCTGTCAGGTCGAGGTCGGTCAAGTCAGACCGTCGCCTGGCCGCGCAACTGGCCATCACCGACCACGATGTACTTCTCGCAGGTCAGCCCCTCGAGCCCGACCGGGCCGCGGGCGTGCAGCTTATCAGTAGAAATGCCGATCTCGGCACCCAATCCGTATTCAAATCCATCGGCAAAGCAGGTCGGCGTGTTGATCATCACCGAGGCCGAGTCGACTTCCGCCACGAACCGGCGGGTGTCGG
>NZ_RCNX01000003.1:0-3796 GCF_004307595.1 Pseudomonas sp. Sample_23 | reverse complement strand
CCTGACGGAGCGTTAGTCGAGATACAAGGAGCTGCCGAAGGCTGCGATCTTTTGACCTTCTAACGCAAAAACGCCTGCCGATACTCGCCCGGCGTCCCGCCCAAAACCTGCCTGAACCGATTAGTAAAATGGCTGGCACTGGCAAACCCGCACGCCAGCGCGATCTCGCCCAGCGGCAGCGCCGTGCCGCGCAACAATTCCCGCGCTCGGCTCAAGCGCCGCGCCAGCACGTACTGGTGCGGCGGTAGCCCGAAGCTGACGCGGAACATCCGCGCAAAGTGATATTCCGAAAGCGCACACAGCCCGGCCAGTTGCCCGAGGCTGATCGGCTCGGCCAACTGGTTGTCGATGAACTCCACCAGTTGTCGGCGCTGGTGCGGCGCCAGCCCGCCCTTGAGGCGCAGGCCCTGGCGCGCACCGACCTGGCTGAGCAAGGTGTGGCTGATCAATTCATGGGCGAGGCTGCTGGTCAGCAAGCGCTCGGCCGGCTCTTGCCAGTTCAGATTCAGCAATTGCCGGAAGCGCTGCGCCTGCTGCGGATCTTCGAGAAAGGTCTGCTCGCGCAACTGCATCTCGCGCGGTTCGTGATCGAGCAAAGTGACGCAACCGAGGGCGAATTGTTCGGCGCTGAAATACAGGTGCGCCAGACGGATATCGCCATTTATCACCCAGCCCGATTCATGATCGGCCGGCAGGATGCACAGCTTGTCCGGCCCGCCTTTGCGGCCCGGCTGGCCACGACGGAATGTGCCGGTGCCGCCGGCGACGTAGCACGACAGCGTGTGATGACTTGGCGCTTCGTATTCCTGGGCATCGTGGTGGTTGGTCCACAAGGCCGCAGACATGCCGTCACCGAGCTCGGCGCTGTGCACAAGGCGTGCATTCGGCGAGCGGTTGAGGGCTTGAAAGACTTGCAGGGTATCGATAGCGGCCATGTTCGGTTCTCTCCAACGCCTTGCATCCTACTCCGTAGACGCCGCCCTGCCAGCCTGCCGCCAGACAAAAGCGCAAGATTGTGCAAGCGTCGGAGGCTGCCCGAGGCAGACACTCAAGGCCTGTTTAAGGAGTGTGTGCCATGAACCTGTCGTTGTACCTGCTGACCGTGCTGATCTGGGGCACCACCTGGATTGCCTTGAAATGGCAATTGGGCGTGGTCGAAATCCCGGTGTCGATTGTCTATCGCTTCGGCCTCGCCGCGTTGGTTTTGTTTGGGTTGTTGCTGCTCAGCCGACGCCTGCAACCGATGAACCGCCGAGGCCACTTGGTCTGTGTGGCCCAGGGGCTCTGTCTGTTCTGTGTGAACTTCATGTGCTTTCTGACGGCCAGCCAGTGGATACCCAGCGGTCTTGTGGCTGTGGTGTTTTCCACGGCAACGTTGTGGAACGCGCTGAATGCACGGGTGTTCTTCGGTCAGCGCATTGCGCGCAATGTGTTGCTGGGCGGTGCGTTGGGGCTGTCGGGTCTGGGGCTGTTGTTCTGGCCGGAACTGGCCGGGCATCAAGCCAGCCCGCAAACCCTGCTCGGCCTTGGATTGGCGTTATGCGGCACCTTGTGTTTTTCCGCCGGCAATATGCTCTCGAGTCTGCAACAGAAAGCGGGATTGCGACCGCTGACCACCAACGCCTGGGGCATGGCTTACGGCGCGGCGATGCTGACGGTGTGGTGTCTGTTCAACGGCATACCCTTCGACATGGATTGGTCGCCGCGTTATGTCGGTGCGCTGTTGTATCTAGTGATTCCCGGCTCGGTGATCGGCTTCACTGCGTACCTGACGCTGGTCGGGCGCATGGGCCCCGAGCGAGCGGCTTATTGCACGGTGCTGTTCCCGGTGGTGGCGTTGAACGTGTCGGCGTTTGCCGAAGGTTATCAATGGACCGCACCGGCGCTGGTCGGGCTGGTGCTGGTGATGCTGGGCAACGTGCTGGTGTTTCGTAAACCGAAAGTGCTGTTGTCTGCGGGTCAAGGGAAGTTGGCTTGATAAAGCGAGCGCTGATACTCAGCGCTCAACTTTCAAAGTGATGTAGATCATCACCGGGAAGATGAAGTCGACAATATGCCTTGCCCAGTCCTTGGCATTCCATGATAGCGAAGTGTCCATGTCGAACCACTCGACACCTACAGTTTGTAGACAAACGTAATAAATGAAAATGGCGACCAACATGCCCATGATCGAAAACTTCTTGGCTTCATGGAATGCCGCTGGCGATGCATCGATGTGGCGATACAACTGGTAAGTACCGATCAGGCAAAGCACGGTATAGGTGACTTCCATGGTGATGATGAACCAGTAGATCCGGTGATGGATCATCGGCGAATCGATCGCGCGGTACATGATGTTTTCACTGGCGTTGGTGGTGTCCATGCTCAGGATATGTGCAACGTAAGTGTAGTTGGACTCGTAGTCGGTGAAGTTATGAATCATCACCAGCAAGCCAAAGAAACTTATATAAGCCATCAAGATGACTTTGCTGTAACGAATGAGTTTGTCGGTGGTCAGGGTGTTCACGGGATCAGCTCTCCATAGCAAATAATCAATGAGTTGATAAGTTGCGAGAGCTTATATGGCAGTTACTGGGTCCGGCGTTTTTGTTCGGTTGCAAGTTATGTAACGTGAAGGCCGGCGCAATGTTGCGCCGGCCTTTTTTTTCAGCCGCGCCAGACCTGCGGGTTGACCAGATCCTGCGGCCGTTCGCCGAGGAGGGCGCTGCGCAGGTTGGCCAGGGCGCGGTTGGCCATGGCTTCGCGGGTCTCGGTGGTGGCCGAGCCGATGTGCGGCAGGGTCACGGCGTTCTTCAATTGGAACAGCGGCGATTCGGCCAGCGGTTCTTTTTCATAGACGTCCAGCCCGGCGCCACGGATGCGGTTGTTTTGCAGGGCTTCGATCAGTGCCGGTTCGTCGACCACCGGGCCGCGCGAGATGTTGACCAGGATCGCGCTCGGCTTCATCAGCGCCAGTTCGCGATGGCTGATCAGGTGACGGGTCTTGTCGCTCAGTGGCACTACCAGGCAGACAAAATCAGCTTCGGCCAGCAGCTCATCGAGGCTGCGGAACTGTGCGCCGAGCTCCTGTTCCAGTTCGGTCTTGCGGCTGTTGCCGCTGTAGATGATCGGCATGTTGAAGCCGAAGCGCCCGCGTCGGGCGACGGCGGCGCCAATGTTGCCCATGCCGACGATGCCGAGGGTCTTGCCGTGCACATCAGTGCCGAACAGCGGAGCGCCGACGCTGGCCTGCCATTGGCCGGCCTTGGTCCAGGCGTCGAGTTCGGCGACGCGGCGAGCGCTGCTCATGATCAGGGCGAAGGCGAGGTCGGCGGTGCTTTCGGTGAGCACGTCGGGGGTGTTGGTGAGCATGATCCCGCGTTCGTTGAAGTAGTCGAGGTCGTAGTTGTCGTAGCCGACCGAGACGCTCGAAACCACTTCGAGTTTTGTCGCGGTTTCAAGTTGTGCGCGGCCGAGTTTGCGGCCGACGCCGATGAGGCCGTGGGCGTGGGGCAGGGCTTCGTTGAACTGGGCGTTGATGTCACCGGTCTTGGGGTTGGGGACGATGACGTCGAATTCTTCTTGCAGGCGTTCGATCATGGGCGGGGTGATGCGGCTGAAGGCCAGGACTGTTTTTTTCATTGGGCTTGGGCTCGTCGGGGCTTGATTGCAAGCACGCTAACATTTTCTCGCTCGGGTTGTCTTGGCGGCCTCTGGGCCGACCATGCCTTGGTTTGTCTGGTGTGAATATCCGAAGGTTTCGGTGCTGCGGCTGGCGGTTTCGCCTGACGGCGACTTACTTTTTTACAAGCGCCAA
>NZ_RCNX01000018.1:0-4130 GCF_004307595.1 Pseudomonas sp. Sample_23 | reverse complement strand
GGAATCGTCTTCACGATGTAGCAACGTTGCGTACCGAGGCCTGGTAACCGGATCAGGCTCGACGCCTTGCCGTCCTTCCCCGGTTCCAGAACACCGCGCTGCAGCAGTTCCTTGTTCACCGCGTTGATGTTCATGCCTCGGAAGATTTCCGAGCGCCATAACTCGGGGAGCACGTAGTAGGTGTTGGTTGTGTGCAGGGAATCACCAAGACCGTGCTCCAACGTCTTACGAAAACCGAGTCGGTCGATGGTGCGCGGACCGTGTTCGTCGATCTTCGCCGCCGTCGACTCCCAACGCGTAAAGCGGCTCTCACCGAAGCGCTCGATGATCTGTCTAAGTCGCGCCACGATTGCATCGCCCTCGAAGTTGCCGGCGCCGCCACGCTCGTTCATCCATGCGTTCAGACACACGCGAGCGGCGGTAGTGGCAGTCCCATCCGGCCAGCCGGTGATCCCCATCGCGGTTGCCAACTCGCCCGCTGCAGCGGCGAGACCGAAGCGAGCGGCGGCACGGTGCGCTTGTCCACTGGCCGACGCCGGTAACGACTGGGCGATAAAACCTTCCAGCGTGCGGCGCAGGATGGCTGCCCAGCCGTGACGCTTACCGGGTTCACACAGCGCGGTAAGGAAGGCTGTGAGCGGCGTGCCGTAGTACTTCGCTACGCGTGCTTTGAGCGCGTCGGACAGTGCCGCTGCATCTTCAAAACCGTTAAGCACATCGAACATGCCAAGGCCTTTGCTGGCATCGGCCGGGACAGCAAGCATGCGCACTTCCATACCCGCTTTCAGTTCCTTGTTCGCTTCGGCCATGTGCTGGGCCAACGTCTTCTCGCCGGTGGAGAGGAATAGCAGGCGCCACTCCTGTACCTGTCGGCCAGCTTGGCCTCGATCGTTGGCGCGTGCCTTGCCTGTGCCGTTGCCGAGCATGTACACCGTCTCGCCGATGATGCGCGGATCGCACATGCCGATTTCATCCAAGACCAGAAGGCCGTCGGAATGCGCGGCGGCGATAGACTCCAGCGCGTTGTCGGTGGAACGCCACGAACGCACCAGTCGCGGTCCGCCGTAGATCGAGGCGGCGACCTGCAAATGGGTGGTCTTGCCGCCGGAGCTGTCGCCGTACAAGTGAAAGCCGCCCGACTCATGACCAAGCATGTGCAACAGCGGCCCCGCGAAGGCCACGCCGACGACAAATGCCAAACGATGATTGCCGACGCACAGCGCGCCGATCTGCTCTTGCCATTGTTCAAGCGTGCCCGCTTCGCTGATTGGCGGAAGTTGCGAACCGGCTTCGTAGAAGTGTAGGTGCTCGCTGTGCGCACCTACCTGCTGCTCCGGCAGTAGAAACGCCGTGTCATGCCAACCCAAACGCGTGACCAGTCGAGCCCGTTGGGCGCTGTCGAAGCCGCCGAGGTAACTCTGCAGATCATTGCGTGCATTACGCCCTGACCGACTTCCTGCGAGACGTAGCCCCATGTCCACCAGCGGGCCGAGCACGTCTTTGCCAAAGTCACCGGTCATGGTGCGCGCCGGAATGTTCCAGCGTTTCTTGGCGCCGTCGGGATCGTCGAACTCGACCAACAAGCCCCAGTTCTGACCTTTGTCGTCGCGAGTACGGGCGAGGATCTCCAATGGCGAGCACACCGGACGCGCCTCACCGTCATCACCGGCATAAAACACACCTTCTGACGTGAGTCGAAAGCCGCCGGGCATCAGGTCGGTTTTCGATTTTGTCGGGCGCTTGGCTGCGGGTTTCGTCTTCGCGTCCGGCTTGGCTTCGGTTTGCTCCGGGGATGGTTTTTCCTCGACCAAACCAAACAGCTCGCCGCTGCTTTGCAGCTCGGCGAAATGCGCGGCTGTCCAATTTTTGGTAAGCGCATCGGCAGCGTCATCACCATCATCCCATTGACCACCTTTGGCGAAAGCGGCGCGGCCACTCTTCAGCGTGGGCTTGCGTTTGAACGAGTCCAGAGCGATGAAACGGACCGAGGCGGCGCCGATTTTGCGCAGCTTCTCGGCGACGGCCTCCATGCATGCTTTACCGCTGTCGTCGTTGTCAGGCCACAACAGAACATCTCGACCCCTAAGTGGTGTCAGGTCAGCTTTATGCCAAGAGTTGGAACCGTTCGGCCAGCAGGTGGCCACGTGGTTCGTAGCAGTTTGGAGGCGGCATCGGCAGCTTTTTCGCCTTCGCACAAAACCACCGGTGCGTCACTGCGCTGAGTCAGTTCATCAAGGCGCAACAGCGGACGTGGGTCGGGCAGACCCTGCCAGCGCCATTGCTTGGTTTGGCCATCGGCGCGCTCGCACCATGTGAGGGGTGCAAAGACCTTCTTCGGCTTGCCGTCCTCATCGGGCGCAAGGTCGAAGCGGTAGAGCCCCATTAGCGGCTGGCCCTGCGCATCACGGTAGATCCAGACCTTGGACGGCACGCCGTGCTGCCGATGCTTGGCCGGGCACTTGTTCATGGCCTCGGCTGGGATCGGCTGAATGGCAATCCACTCAGGGGCTTTCATCTTGGTAGGCACGTTCTTCGCCTGGGCGCCGCCGGGCGATACGTTGAGCAATTCTGCGAGTTGGTTGCAGGCCTCGATGTCGGTGCCGCCGTCCAGATAGCGCACCAAATCAATCAGGTCGCCGCCCTTGTCGCCGGTGGCAAAGTCGGACCATGTGCCTTTGCCCAAACTGATCTTGAGCGAACCGGCGCGCTTATCGCTGCGGGTTGGGTTGGGTGCGGTGTATTCCTTGCCTCCGTCGACGCGCTTGCCATTGGGCAGCCAGTGAGACAGAACGCGATCAATGTCTTTCAGTGCGGCGGCTTTCACGTCGGCAAAGCTTGGACGCTTTGCGGAGGTGCTCGGGCGTTGGCTCATGCGTCAGCCCTCGGCAGAAACAGCGCGTCGTTGATGTCGTCGATCAACGCTTTGGCCATTTCGCCAAGGTACAGAGCAGGCCAACTGAAACGCTCGCCGCCATCGCTCATGGCGGCGTCGAAGTTGAGTTGGTTGGCGTGATGCTGCAACAGGGAAACCATCTCCAGTGCATCTTCGACCGGAACACCGGCATTGACCCGGAACAACTTCAAATCGGAGGGGTTCACGCGAGTGAAGGTGGCATGCCCGAGGGTGGTGGAGGTGGTCATAGCGCACCGCCTTTCTGCGCAGCAGGCATCGAGGTGGAGTCGCCGTGCAGGGTCAGCGTCTTGATCAAACCAAGGGTGCCACGCACGTCCCAGAGAACGGCCGCGATGACGTGATTAGCAAGGCGCGAGGAGTCGTTTTCGAAGTGTTCTTCAAGCAGCGTTAGAACCGAGTCGGCGCGAGCAATGGCGCAGGTGATGGCGTCGATGGGCACACCGGCTTCTGCGGTCGGATTCACGCAGAGCAGGTCTTCGGGCAGGGCGAAGCTCAAAGCATTGTTCATTGGGCACCGCCTGCGGTTTCGAGTGCGCGGGCTTTGGCCATGTGAGCGTTGTAACGGGAAAGGCGTGTAGCGAGGCTGGAATTGGCGTGTAAAGCGGCGAGAGCCATTGCACGGTGTGCAGCGGCGCGAATTTTGGACGGAGTGAGGGCGTATTGCATTTGTGAAGGCTCCTTGTACTGAGGAACCGCCACCGTCTGCCGCCAAGCAGATTAGGGTGACGGATTGCGCAGGATTGGCGGACCGGCGTACAAGGAGACCGGCGCACCCGAGGGTGCTCCTACGCAACCCGCCATAACACGGGAATGCGGGCACAAAAAAAGCGCCTGCAATCGTAATGGGGGCGCTGTTGCGCCTTGTACTGTTTGGGCCGCCAAGCCCAATCGCTGAATTTGCAGCGACGGCCAGAGAGTAACGTCCGTTTTTCGAAAGTGCAACTGCGCTGATAGCTTGCGGTTTTTTCAGGTGCGGCATAAATTGTTCGTGCATGTAGATTGACCTCAACGCCTCCGGATCGCCCCCGGAGGCGTTTTCGTTTCAGGCATGGGCTTCCCAGCGCAGGGATAGGAGGGGTAGGAAGCCGCCGCTGAGCATCGAGCGGGCGTCTTCGTAGGCTTGGGTTTGCTGCCCTTCGTCGACGATCACCGCGCCGGTTTTTTCGCAGTGGAGGGAGAGGGCGCACCAGGTGCCGTCGGCCCAACTCAGTACGCT
>NZ_RCNX01000099.1:0-4136 GCF_004307595.1 Pseudomonas sp. Sample_23 | reverse complement strand
GAGGCCGACATCGGCCACGTCAAACCCGGCATGACCGCCTACTTCACCACCCTCAGCGGCGGCACTCGGCGCTGGAGCAGCACGGTGCGGCAAATCCTGCCGGTGCCACCACGTCCGCTTGAACAGAACCAGGGCGGCAGCCCCACCAGCGGCCGCAGCGGCAGCGAACGCGTGGTTCTTTATACCGTGCTGCTCGACGTCGACAACGCCGATCATAGCCTGATGACCGACATGACCGCCCAGGTGTTCTTTGTCGCACAACAGGCGCAAGACACTCTGACCGTGCCGACTGCCGCCCTGCAACCGGGCTCGCGTCCGCAGTGGCAGCGAGCGCAGATCGTCGCCGCCAACGGTGATATTCAGGCGCGCGAAGTACGCACCGGCATCAGCGATCGCCTGCGCACCCAGGTGCTCGAAGGTCTGGCCGAGGGCGAGCATGTTCTCAGCGCGCCGGCCACTGGTCATGGAGGCTGAATGCACACGCCCCTGATCGACCTGCGGCAGATCCGCAAAGCCTACGGCGGTGATGACAGCCCACTGGTGGAAGTGCTGCGCGGGATCGATCTGTCGATCCACGCCGGCGAGTTCGTTGCGATTGTCGGCGCCTCCGGTTCAGGCAAATCGACGCTGATGAATATCCTCGGTTGCCTCGACCGTCCCACCAGCGGAGAGTATCTGTTCGCCGGGGAAAATGTCGCGCAGCTGGACAGCGATGAACTGGCCTGGCTGCGCCGCGAAGCCTTCGGGTTTGTCTTTCAGGGCTACCACCTGATTCCCTCCGGCTCGGCCCAGGAAAACGTCGAGATGCCAGCGATCTATGCCGGCACCCCGGCCGCCGAGCGGCATGCCCGAGCTCACGCGCTGCTGCAACGTCTCGGCCTCGGCACTCGCACCGGCAACCGTCCGCATCAGCTTTCCGGCGGTCAGCAACAGCGGGTGTCGATCGCCCGTGCGCTGATGAACGGCGGCCACATCATCCTCGCCGACGAGCCGACCGGCGCCCTCGACAGCCACAGCGGCGCCGAGGTCATGACCCTGCTCGACGAACTCGCCGATCAAGGCCATGTGGTGATCCTCATCACCCACGACCGCGAAGTGGCGCAACGGGCCAAACGCATCATCGAAATCCGTGACGGCCTGATCATCAGTGACAGCGCCGAGCACGCGTACGCGCCGCCTGCGGCCAATCCCGGGGCGTTGCAAGCGGTCGACCTGCGCCAGCGCCTGAGCAACGGCAGCAGCCAGACCGGCGCCTGGAAAGGTGAACTGCTCGACGCTGTACAAGCGGCGTGGCGAGTGATGTGGATCAACCGCTTTCGCACCGCGCTGACCCTGCTGGGCATCGTCATTGGCGTGGCCTCGGTGGTGGTCATGCTCGCCGTCGGCGAAGGCAGCAAGCGTCAGGTCATGGCGCAAATGGGTGCGTTCGGCTCGAACATCATTTACCTCAGCGGCTCGGCGCCGAACCCGCGTACGCCGGAGGGCATCATCACCCTCGACGACGTTGCCGAACTGTCCGCCCTGCCCCAGGTGGAACGGATCATGCCGGTCAACGGCTCGACCGCCGGGGTGCGCTTTGGCAATGCCGACCACAGCAGTTACGTCGGCGGCAATGACACCAACTTTCCGCAGATTTTCAACTGGCCGGTAATTCAGGGCAGTTACTTCACCCAGGCCGACGAGGACAGCGCCGCCGCTGTCGCGGTGATCGGCACCAAGGTTCGCGACAAGTTGCTCAAGGATGTCGCCGACCCGATCGGTCAATACATTCTCATCGAAAACGTGCCGTTCCAGATCCTCGGCGTGCTTGCAGAAAAAGGCGCCAGCTCCGGCGACTCCGATAGCGACAACCGCATCGCCGTGCCTTATTCGGCGGCGAGCACGCGCCTGTTCGGCAGCCGCAATCCGCAATACGTGGTGATTGCCGCCAAGGACGCGCGCAAGGTCAAGGACGCCGAACAGGCCATCGAACAGGCGATGTTGCGTCGGCACCACGGCAAGAAGGATTTCGAGCTGACCAACAATGCCGCGATGATCCAGGCCGAAGCGCGCACGCAAGGCACGCTGTCGCTGATGCTGGGGGCAATTGCGGCGATTTCCCTGCTGGTCGGCGGTATCGGCGTGATGAACATCATGCTCATGACCGTACGCGAACGTACCCGCGAGATCGGTATTCGCATGGCCACCGGCGCCCGTCAGCGCGACATCCTCCGTCAATTTCTCACCGAAGCGCTGATGCTCTCGGTGGTCGGCGGAATTGCCGGAATCGGCCTGGCGCTGCTGGTCGGCGGCGTGTTGTTGCTCAGCGGCGTGGCGATCGCCTTTCAAGGGCTGGCGGTGATCGGTGCATTCGCCTGTGCGCTGGTCACCGGCGTCATCTTCGGCTTCATGCCGGCCCGCAAAGCTGCCCGGCTTGACCCGGTCACGGCCCTTACCAGTGAATGATCGACCTATGAAAGTGCGACTGACCTTCCTCGCCGCCAGCCTGTTGCTGGCGGCCTGCAGCAGCCCGGCGCCGCGCCTGGACAGCGGCGTGCAGCCACCGAGCGCGTGGCAGTCCGCCGCCACCCCCGGCGCGCTGCAGAGCAATCGGCAATGGTGGACGCAATTCGGCAGCCCCGAGCTGGAGCGGCTGGTGGAACAGGCGCGGCTGGGCAGCTATGACCTCGCCGCCGCCGTTGCGCGGGTCAGGCAGGCCGAGACCAGCGCAACCATCGCCGACGCCCCGCTGCTGCCCGAGCTCAAGGCCGGTTTGAATGCCAACCGGCAGAAACTGATCCACGGCAAGGGCTACAGCCAATTGGATGTCAGCCCGGAGAATCGCTCGCTGGACTATTACGATGCCGAGCTCAGCGCCAGTTACGAAGTCGATTTCTGGGGCGGTAAGCGTGCCGCCCGCGACAGTGCGGTGTTCGGCGTGCAGGCCAGCGAGTTCGACCGCGCCACCGTCGAGCTGACCTTGCTCAGCGGCGTCGCCAACAGTTACACCCAGGCCCTGGCCTTGCGTGAGCAGGCGCGCATTGCCGAACTCAATCTGAAAAATGCGCAGAATGTGCTGCAGCTGGTGCAGACCCGTTTCGACGCCGGCAGCGCCACCGCGCTGGAACTGGCCCAGCAGAAAAGCCTGGTGGCCGAACAACAGCGTCGCCTGCCGCTGGTGCAACAACAGGCCCGCGAAGCACTGATCAGCCTCGCCGCCCTGCTCGGCCAACCAGTGCAAACGTTACCGTTGCCCACACAATCCTTCGCCCAATTGCACTGGCCGGACATCGCCAGCGGCGTGCCGAGCGACTTGCTCAGCCGCCGCCCGGACATTGCCAGCGCCGAGGCCAAGCTTGCGGCAGCCCAGGCTGATGTCACCGTCGCCCGCGCCGCAATGCTGCCGAAAATCACCCTGACCGCCAGCCTCGGCAGCGGCGCCGACCTTGCCGCCGACCTGCTGCGCACGACGTTCTACAACCTGTCCTCGGGGCTGACCGCGCCGATCTTCAACAACGGCCGCCTCAGCGCCGAACGCGACAAGGCCAAGGCGCGGCAGGACGAATTGCTGGAGACCTATCGCGGGGCAATCATCAACGGCTTCGCTGACGTCGAAAAAGCCCTCAGCAGCATTCGTGGCCTCGATGAACAACGGCAATGGCAAAGCGAAGAACTGAACCAGGCACAAACCGCCTTCGACATCGCCCAAAGCCGCTACCAGGCCGGCGCCGAAGACCTGCTCACCGTCCTGCAAACCCAGCGCACGCTGTATGCGGCGCAAGACCTCAACGTGCAACTGCGCCTGTCGCGGTTGCAGGCGAGCATTGCCTTGTACAAAGCGCTGGGGGGTGGCTGGGAGGTGATCTGACAGAGATGCGTCGAATGGACTGACGCCTTCGCGAGCAGGCTCGCTCCCACAAATGAAATTCGGTCTGGACAGAAATTTTCGGCACGACCAAGGCGCCCTGTGGGAGCGAGCCTGCTCGCGAAGAGGTCCTGTCAGGCACTGATGCATCTGAATGACACACCGCATTCGCGAGCAGGCTCGCTCCCACAAATGGAATTCGGTTTGGACGGAAATCTCCGCCACGAACAAGGCCCGATGTGGGAGATTCTATGATTATCCTCAAGCGATAACTGCCCCTTTCGATTGATAT
>NZ_RCNX01000097.1:0-4342 GCF_004307595.1 Pseudomonas sp. Sample_23 | reverse complement strand
TTCTTGCCGTCCTTGCTATGGGTTTCGACGTTGTGTTCATCTCCGGCCGAGGACAAATAGATGTTGCGACGGCATCGAGCTGCAGGTCACCGCCGCTTTTACGCTCGACGCGAATTTGAAGGTGGCCTGTCCCCGTTTGTCTCTCGAAAGGTGGTCTTTCCCCATTTATCCGGTCCCCATTTATCCGCTTTTCTTTCAATCGTCGGGAATCTCGATATGAAACGAATCTGCATCAATTTTCAAAGACATCCATCCTGGCCCAGGCAAAACGTTTATTTCACCCTCAAGAAAATACTCACTTGCAGACTTATCGACTTTAGGCCCACTAATAAACTCCTCGACAAACTCATTACCTGAGGAACTCTTTCGATCGAGAGAATATTCATAGATAACTTTTCTCAACACACTCACACCAGAAAAGACCAGCCAGCAGTCACCCACATATTCATGCATTGCGTGCAAACCTTCACTCTCGCTCTCGTATCTGACCCATTCACCACCCTCGCTTCGAGCGTGTAACAAACCATTTACAAGACTCCATTCAACATACTCCACATCTCTAGCGGGATCGTAAATGTAATGAACAGGAAAAATACTTTCGCCCTTAGGACACTCATCTTCATCACACTGTACGATCCGAGCGCCATCCGCCGCTGTTACCAACTTCGTTTTTTTCAAGGCTAGGCCTCTTTCGACATAAAGGCGAACTACTCCATTTTCGAGCCCAAAGCCTCCATATACGCAGTCAAATGTGACGAGGGAATCAAACATCGCTGAAACTATCATTTTATTTTCTCTAGAACGATGGTTTTCATACTATGGAGATCAGTAATCTTACTACCGTCTGTGCGTAGGAACGTGTGCCCCGAGAATCGAGCATCTAGACCTCCATCCTGGATAACCCTGACGCCAACCGACTCAAGATCGGCTGCACTTGGTAGTTTTCCATACGTGGGGAAACGGGGACAGACCACGTTTTGGAGTGCGTTGTAAACGTGGCCTGTCCCTATTTACCCTTGTTCGAAATTTCGCTTCCGAATTTATTTCTCTGTTGAGTATTGAGGAAACGGGGACAGACGATGTTTTCGAGTGCCTTCTATACGTGGTCTGTTCCCTTCCCCCCCCAAGAGTACCCAGCTTTTGCATTCAACGTGGTCTGCACCCATTTATCTCTCAGACGATATCGACAATCAGCGTGGCGACCTGCGCGGAGCTCAGAAGGAGAAAAAATAGCGAAATTCGGTTTTACGAATTATCAAAGTTTGATAAAAGATCATCCAGCACTTGTCGTTTTCCGACAGCGACAACTCCTCTATCAAGATCATCAAATTCACCAATCTTTGCCATTAACAGTCCGTTCCCCTCCGCCACATATTCGAAGAGCATCAGATCTTCCGAAATCTTTCCAGACCAGCCAATGAGTAAGGCTTCTTCCATATCCAAATCTATTGGCACAATGGCTACATAAGAACATCTCTCAGCCAAGAACGCCTGCAGAATTGTCCCATCTGAAAGATCCGATAGGCGAATACCTCCAAAAAACTTTAGCCTCCCATCGCGCTCCATGGTATGCACTATCGAATGACTTCCTTGGGGAACTTCAATTCCCCGTGATTTGAACCCACCCCATAGCCCTAAATATTTGACGATTCTCGAGCCTGGCTGCCAAGCCGAGTTACCCAAAAGCAACCAGGCTGCATATCCCGGCATATTTTCGACAACGCGTTCATGTATGAAGTCGAATATTGTTTCCAATGACTCATGAGGCTTCGACGCAATAAAACTAGCTGCAGACAACTTTAATCTGCATTTTCCGTTACCCTCATTCAGATTGATTGTCTGATTCGAATCAGATACGTCATTTTCTCCCAAAATTTTGATTTTAGTAATGATAATAATTTCCCGCTTCGTCGTTAAAATGCGCCCCGCGATTTTGCGGATCACCTTCCCCGCAATCATGTCCCGCTGTGTCGTCACGAATTCTCACTGTCCGCGTACCGCCACCTGAAGCGGGAACCTCAAACTCATAAATGGCTCCGGGCTGAGGGTTGCCCCGTTTGTCGACACTTTGAATTACTCGGCTAGGCTGCTGAATGGTCGGGGGAAAATGCGGACAGACCACGTTTTGGAGTACTTTTTCAACGTGGCCTGCCCCCATTCATCCACACTCTTCCAATACCGTTTCAACGTAATTTTCCTTCACTTAACCCTTAGCAATCAGGGTTACCTTCCACAACTTACCATCCTCTGAAAACTCCATACGTAGATCGTATGTTGAAAACTGATATTTGCACCACTGCCGGACTTTACCAATCAACATATCAACTTTAGCAGATGCTCCTGCGTCTGCCGTACCCAATACCTGAGTGACATTTTTGGCAGTCCAAGCATGGGCAGCCCGATCAAGCACATATTCGTTATACGGTGAATAGCCTTCATCCTCCTGCACAAAAAAATGAATGTGATTTAATTGTCCCGCACGAAACCCAAGCTCTATCCCAGACTTTATAAACTTGTAATATTTTGTTTTCCCGCCTGGATCATTATAGGCATCAGGAGTCTCTGAAATGACGGGCTTTTCTTCAAAACGTTGCCATAGACCCGTGATGACTGATCCATTCTCATCTTGACCGAGAGCGTGAATAAAGTCAGACCAAGTATTCATTATTTGATAACCCCAATCTCTCGATTTCTTTCCACTATTTTTTTAATTGTCTCATCGACAATTTTTGAATCATAACCTCGATTGCGTAAATTTTCTCGCAATGCGTCTGTATCACGGCACACCGCGCCGCACAGATCAATGGCGTCCTGTTGAACCTGTGCACGGGTATTTTTACCCCCATACGTGGGACCCGCAATGTGGACATCGCGAGGAACCTCCACGGCTGTTGCGTTTTGGTAAAGCGATTTGGCCTCCACCTCTGTAAGGGGACGACCTAATTCAGCTTCTTTTGCCGTACGCAATGCAGCAAAGGAAGGGATGTGGTCGTGCTCTAACCCGTCAGCAACTACTTCTCTTGACTTGAGATTCTTATAGGAGTCAACCTCAAGTTCTTGAACCGGTGCTTTGGACGCTTCGTTTCCTTTTACACCACCCGTACCCTTTACGTCGGCTTCCTTTGTGGCAGTCGTACCTTTCCCGGTTGCCCTACCCGGAAAAATTCCACCCCCCATCTGGATCGCGACAGCACCCAATTTTGCAAAGAAACCACCTTCCTGTAAATTCACGATGGAGGCCATTGACCCAGTGGAGTTTAGATTCCCTCCCTGAACAACTCCTACCCAATAGGCTTCTCCACTTTTGCCTTCACTTCGTAGCGTCGCTATCAGCTTCGAGAACTTTTCGTCATCGTCGGCCAAATCGTGGGAGATTTGACGGCAGGTATCAGGTGCCCCTTTACAAAACTCGTCCAGCTCTAACTCTCTTTGCTTGTCAAGCGCTTCATATTTATCCCTGACAGCAAGCTTTTCCTTATCCGTGGTCTTGCTGTCCATCTCAGCGAGCATCTCTTTCACCTCACGGTGGTAGAGATAGTTATAAGTCGTGGCACTCCCGGCGATGCTGGCTCCCAACTGTGAATTGCCATCAACGAGGGCCGCTGCAAGAACACCCGTGAGTTGGGACAACATCACCTGCAGCTGATCATTGCCAGCGGCGAACTTCACCAGCGTATTCATCGCAGCTTCATTCAGCCCAGCAGCCGCCGCACCGGTAGCAAAATCCCCGCCAGTTACTTCGGAAATCAAACCGCCCATCAGCGCATGCGCGACAACTTTTACTACGCCACCTTCCGGGAACTTGATCGTTTGATCGCCAACGAAATTGAACCCGGTCGCCATCGCGACACTGCCCGCTTCTCCCAGCAACGCGGAACCAAAGTTGTCAGCAAAACTTCCGCCACCAATGGTGGTAGAGATGCCACTGGAAATGAACGCGCGACCCGCAGTTCGGATCGCTACGTCGGTAAAATTACTGCTGGTCAGAATACTTGCGGCTTTGCTGCCCCCCGCTGTAAACCAATTGGCATCGGCATAATCAAGCATGCCTGCGGTGAAGCCAGCGATAGCTGCGTTCTTGAGACTGTCGGCGCTGAATGTTTCCTTGAATGCAGCGCCGAGGTTCCCTTTATTGCTGATCGTGCTTGTCACGCCCGTCGTAGCGAGAGTTGTGGCGAATGCGCCGCCGAAGCCACCGCCGACCAAGCCCAGTCCTGCCGGCCCCATCACAAAAGACATCATGATGGCGATGGCAATTTGCGCCGCTGGCCCGACGCCCGAGTTCTCGTATTTAAACGACTCGTGAATCTCCTTCACGCGCCGCCAATCAACATCTCCCCGA
>NZ_RCNX01000045.1:0-5966 GCF_004307595.1 Pseudomonas sp. Sample_23 | reverse complement strand
TTCGGCACCATTCCCATGGGCCTGGCGACGATCATTAACGGCTTTCTGTTGTTCGGCCTGCCGCGCTGGGGCGACGGTGTTATTCAACTTGTTGAAGTGTTGTGGTGGATCGATGTGGCGATGTCGCTGGCCTGCGGTGTGCTGATTCCGTACATGATGTTTACCCGCCAGGAACACAGCATCGATCAGATGACCGCGGTCTGGTTGCTGCCGGTAGTGGCGGCGGAAGTGGCAGCGGCCAGCGGCGGCTTGCTCGCCCCGCATCTGACCGACGCCCATGGGCAACTGATCGTACTGACTACCAGCTATGTGCTTTGGGCATTCTCCCTGCCGGTGGCGTTCAGCATTCTCACCATTCTGTTGCTGCGCATGGCCTTGCACAAACTGCCCCACGAAAACATGGCCGCGTCGAGCTGGCTGGCGCTGGGGCCGATCGGCACCGGTGCGCTGGGCATGTTGCTGTTGGGCGGTGAGGCACCAGCGATTTTTGCCGCGAATGGTCTGCCCGGCGTCGGTGAAATTGCTTCAGGCCTGGGTCTGGTCGCTGGGATCACGCTGTGGGGTTTTGGTCTGTGGTGGATGTTGATGGCGCTGCTGATCACCGTGCGTTATCTGCGTGACGGCATTCCGTTCAACCTCGGCTGGTGGGGCTTCACCTTCCCATTGGGCGTGTATTCGCTGGCGACGCTGAAACTGGCAAGTATCCTCAACCTGACATTTTTCAGTGTGTTCGGTACGGCGCTGGTGATTTTGTTGGCGGCAATGTGGCTGATCGTCGGCAAGCGCACCGTGCAGGGCGCGTGGCGTGGCGAGCTGTTTGTCTCGCCGTGTATTGCAGGTTTGAAGAAATAATCCGAAAAGTTTAGGTAAGGTGTGGCCTGGATCGTGGTGCGGGATTCCAATAACAAGCACCCAGGCCTCACTACCTAACATCAGGAAACACGGAAGATGAGTCACCCCTCACAGTTCAACCTGTTGCGCACCCGGCGCTTTTTGCCCTTCTTTATTACCCAGTCGCTCGGCGCGTTCAACGACAACGTGTTCAAGCAGTCGTTGATCCTCGCCATCCTCTATCGGTTGACCATCGAGGGCGATCGCTCGATCTGGGTCAACCTCTGCGCGCTGCTGTTTATCCTGCCGTTTTTCCTGTTCTCGGCGCTGGCCGGGCAGTTCGGGGAAAAATTCGCCAAGGACGCGCTGATCCGTCTGATCAAGCTCGCGGAAATCGCCATCATGGCCGTAGGATCAATCGGCTTCCTCTTCGATCATCTGTCGCTGATGCTGGTGGCACTGTTCGCCATGGGCACTCACTCGGCGTTGTTCGGCCCGGTGAAGTATTCGATCCTGCCACAGGCCTTGCGCGACGATGAACTGGTCGGCGGCAATGGTCTGGTGGAAATGGGCACGTTTCTGGCAATTCTCGCCGGCACCATCGGCGCCGGGATCATGATGTCGACCGAGCACTACGCGCCGGTAGTCTCCGCAGCGATCGTCGGCATTGCCGTGCTGGGTTATCTGGCCAGCCGCAGCATTCCGCGCGCGGCGGCCTCGTCGCCGGAAATGCGCCTGAACTGGAATATCTTCAGCCAGTCCTGGGCGACGCTGAAACTCGGTCTGGGCCAGACGCCTGCGGTGTCGCGCTCGATTGTCGGTAACTCGTGGTTCTGGTTTGTCGGGGCGATTTACCTGACGCAGATCCCGGCCTACGCCAAGGAATGGATGCACGGTGACGAAACCGTGGTCACGCTGATCCTGACCGTGTTCTCGGTGGGCATCGCGCTGGGTTCGATGCTCTGCGAGAAGCTCTCGGGGCGCAAAGTCGAGATCGGACTGGTGCCCTTTGGCTCGTTTGGCCTGACCGTGTTCGGCCTGTTGCTGTGGTGGCATTCCGGTGGGATCCCGGACAGCGTCACCGGCCATAGCTGGATTGCCGTGCTGGGCTTCGTGCACACCTGGGCGGTGTTGATCGACATCCTTGGCCTGGGCATTTTCGGTGGTTTCTATATTGTGCCGCTGTACGCGCTGATCCAGTCGCGCACGGCTGAAAACGAACGGGCGCGGGTGATTGCCGCCAACAACATTCTCAACGCGCTGTTTATGGTGGTGTCGGCGATTGTTTCGATCGTGTTGTTGAGCGTCGCCAAACTGTCGATCCCGCAACTGTTCCTGGTGGTGTCGCTGCTGAATATCGGCGTCAACGCCTACATCTTCAAGATCGTTCCGGAATTCAGCATGCGCTTCATGATCTGGCTGCTCAGCCATTCCATGTACCGCGTCGAGCACCGCAACCTTGAAGCGATCCCGGACGAGGGCGCGGCGCTGTTGGTGTGCAACCACGTGTCGTTCGTTGACGCCTTGCTCATCGGCGGTGCCGTGCGTAGGCCGATTCGCTTTGTCATGTACTACAAGATCTACAACCTGCCGGTGCTGAACTTCATCTTTCGCACGGCGGGCGCGATTCCTATCGCCGGACGCCAGGAAGATATCCAGATCTACGAAAAAGCCTTCACGCGCATTGCCCAGTATCTGAAGGACGGCGAATTGGTGTGCATCTTTCCAGAAGGCAAATTGACCGCCGATGGCGAGATCAACGAGTTTCGTGGCGGCGTGACGCGGATTCTCGAAGAGACCCCGGTACCGGTGATTCCGCTGGCGTTGCAAGGATTGTGGGGGAGTTTCTTCAGTCGCGATCCGAACAAGGGCTTGTTCCATCGCTTGTGGTCGCGGGTGACGCTGGTGGCGGGGCCGGCGATTACCGAAGGGACCGAGCCGGCGAAGTTGCAGGTGTTGGTGGGGGAGTTGCGCGGATCTGTTAGATAGTCGGTGTATCAAAAGGCCCCTTCGCGAGCAGGCTCGCTCCCACAGTTGACCCTGTTCCAATGACGGAACGCGGTTGAACGTGGGAGCGAGCCTGCTCGCGAAGACGGTATCGGCTTAAGCGCTGACTTTAAGGCCAATCAAACCCGTGACGATCAACGCCACACTGACCAGCCGAATCAACGCCATCGATTCACCAAACAGAATGATCCCGGCGATCACCGTGCCCACGGCACCGACACCGGTCCAGATCGCATAGGCCGTACCCAACGGCAATTCCTTCATCGCCAGACCGAGCAAACCAAGGCTGATGGCCATGGCGGCAACGGTCAGGGCAGTGGGGAGCGGGCGGGTGAAGCCGTCGGTGTATTTCAGGCCGACGGCCCAGCCGACTTCGAACAGGCCGGCGCAAAACAGAATGATCCAGGACATGCAGGACCTCCATCGATTGACGGGGTCGTCCCCAGATGAATGACTCGATCGAGCCGCAGGGTCGTCCCCGCGTTGCGCAATATAGTGACGAGCATTAACCCGGGGATCAAGTTTTCAGCCTCAATCGGCAGCCCGTTGCGCGAGGTTGTCGCGGTCTTCCTTCTCGCTCATGCGCCGGAAGTACGTCGACAGCAGTGCTCCGGAAATATTGTGCCAGACGCTGAACAGCGCGCTCGGCACCGCCGCCAGTGGCGAGAAGTGCGCACTGGCCAACGCGGCCCCCAAGCCAGAATTCTGCATGCCGACTTCCAGTGCCAGCGACTTGCGCTGAGCCAGCGGCAGGCCGAACAGGCGCCCGGTGAAGTAGCCGAGCAGATAACCGAAGCTGTTGTGCAGCATGACCACGGCCATGATCAGCAAGCCGGACTCGGCGATTTTCGCCTGACTCGCCGCCACCACGGCGGTGACAATAATCACGATGCTGACCACCGACACCAGCGGCAACACATCCACCGCATGCCGCACCTTGTCGCCGAGCAGCCGCTGCGCGACCACGCCGAGAACGATCGGCAACAGCACCACTTGCAGGATCGACCAGAACAGCTCCATGAACGATACCGGCAACCACGCCGAGGCCAGCAGCCAGATCAGTGCCGGGGTCAACAGTGGGGCGAGCAGGGTGGTGACCGCGGCAATCGCCACGGAAAGCGCCAGATCACCGCGTGCCAGCCAGGTCATCACGTTCGAAGAGGTGCCGCTCGGGCAGCAACCGACCAGAATCACCCCGACGGCGATTTCCGGCGGCAGGTGAAACACCTGGCAGAGCAACCACGCCACACCGGGCATGATCACGAAATGCGCAACCACGCCCAGCGCCACCCGCCACGGATGGCGAGCGACGGCGGCGAAGTCGTCGAGTTTGAGGGTCAGGCCCATGCCGAACATCACCAGACCCAGCAGCGGTACGATCGCGCTTTTCAGGCCGATGAACCACGCCGGTTGCAGGAAGGCCACGACGGCGAATATCAGAACCCAATAAGCGAAGGTATTGCCGACAAAGCGGCTGAGTGCAGCCAGTGCGCGCATGGCTTGATCCTTATTTTTGGTTACACCACAAAACATTGTGGGAGCGAGCCTGCTCGCGAAAGCGGTGAGCCAGACACATTAATGTTGTTGGCACACCGCATTCGCGAGCAGGCTCGCTCCCACAGGTTAAATACTCGTCAGTGTCAGATCCCCTGCGGCATCTCTTCCCCACCCAACGCTTCAACCAGTGCCGGCAGGAAGTCGCCGAAGGTCAGCATCATCAGGGTGAAGCTGGCATCCAGTTGGCCCAGGGCTTCGTCGCCACCGTCCTGTTCCGCCTGATCCTGCAACAGATCCTCGAATTTCAGGCGTTTGACGGTCATCTTGTCGTCGAGCATGAACGACAGTTTGTCTTGCCAGGCCAGCGACAACTGAGTGACGACTTTGCCGGTGCTCAGGTGCAGCTGGATTTCTTCGCTGGTCAGGTCCTGGCGCTTGCAACGGACGATGCCGCCGTCTTCGTGGGTGTCGCGCAGTTCGCACTCGTCCAGTACATAAAAATCGTCGGCGGCTTTCTGCGTGGTGACCCACTCGGTCATCACCGCAGTCGGTGCCATTTTCACGGTGAGCGGACGCACGGGCAGGGTGCCGATCACTTCGCGCAGGGTCGACAGCAGGTCTTCAGCACGTTTCGGGCTGGCCGAGTTGACCAGGATCAGGCCCTGTTTCGGCGCGATCGCGGCGAAGGTCGACGAACGACGAATGAACGCGCGCGGCAGAAACGCCTGGATGATTTCATCCTTGATCTGGTCGCGTTCCTTCTTATAGACCTTGCGCATCTGCTCGGCCTCGATCTCTTCGACCTTTTCCTTGACCGCGTCACGCACAACGCTGCCCGGCAGAATACGTTCTTCCTTGCGCGCAGAGATCAGCAGGAAATCGCCGCTGACGTGTACCAGCGGCGCATCTTCGCCCTTGCCGAACGGCGCAACGAAACCGTAAGTGGTCAGCTCCTGGCTTGCACACGGCCGCGCCAGTTTGGTCGCCAGTGCAGTTTCCAGCGCCTCGGCATCGACAGGCAGGTCTTGGGTCAGGCGATAGATCAGCAGGTTCTTGAACCACATGGGGCGAGTCACTCCTTTATACAAAGGGGGGCATTATTGTCTTCGCCGGGGCATAGGCCAACCCTTCTCTAAGCCTTTGGAAGGCCTCGGAAAATTATTTAAAAAAGTGCTTGCCAGAGGTTGGGGTGCTCCGTAGAATGCGCGCCACACCGAAGCGAAGGGTGATTAGCTCAGCTGGGAGAGCGTCTGCCTTACAAGCAGAATGTCGGCGGTTCGATCCCGTCATCACCCACCATTCGTTTCAAGTGTTACGCGCAGCGGTAGTTCAGTCGGTTAGAATACCGGCCTGTCACGCCGGGGGTCGCGGGTTCGAGTCCCGTCCGCTGCGCCATATTCGGTAACCTGGACCACTGAACGCCAGGTCGCCACGGAAAAACCCGCTGAAGCGGGTTTTTTTCTGTCTCAAGGTTGTACCCGCGGGGTGTATCGTTTCACCGGTTTTCAGATTTTTTTGAAAAATATTTAATTAAATCAGCACTTTACGAAAACCTGTGGCATAATGCGCCCCGTAACGAAGCGAAGGGTGATTAGCTCAGCTGGGAGAGCGTCTGCCTTACAAGCAGAATG
>NZ_RCNX01000084.1:0-6171 GCF_004307595.1 Pseudomonas sp. Sample_23 | reverse complement strand
ATTCATGCTGGTGTGTGGGGAACATACAAGGAGCTGCCGAAGGCTGCGATCTTTTGACCTTGTTTTGCTGTCAGCTCAAACCTTCATTGATCACCAACACCAACTTGCCCGCCACCGTATTGCTCGCCAGTTCGGCAAACGCTGCTTCGGCATCCTTCACCGCAAACGCTTTGGCCAATTGCGGACGCAAGCGGCCCTCGGCAAACAGCGGCCAGACATGCTGGCCCAGGTCACTGAGCAGATCGGCCTTGAACTGATCGCCACGACTACGCAACGTTGAACCGAGCAGTTGCACACGCTTGGCCAACACCTGCGCCAGATCCAGTTTCGCCTCGCGCCCGCCCATCAGACCGATCAGCACCCAACGTCCGTCCAGCGCCATCAGCTTGAGGTTCAATGCTAAATAATTGCCGCCCACCGGGTCGAGAATCACGTCGAACGGGCCGAAGTCGCGCAGGCTCTCCAGATCATCGGTACGCACCACGCCGCCCTGCGCACCCAGCGCTTCACAGTAAGCCAGGCGCTCGGCGGAACCGACGCTGACCCAGCACGGGTTACCGAAGGCTTTGCACAGCTGAATGGCGGCTGAACCGATGCCACTTGCGCCGGCGTGCAGGAGAATTTTCTCACCGGGCTTCAACGCTGCAAGTTGAAACACATTCAGCCAGACGGTGGCGTACACCTCGGGCAATGCCGCCGCCTCGATCAGCGAAACACCTTCGGGCACCGGCAGCACGTGCCGTCCGTCGACGACCACCTCTTCGGCCATGCCGCCCCCGGCCAGCAAGGCGCAAACCCGGTCGCCGACCTGCCAGGACGAGCCCGCACCGACTTCGCTGATCACCCCGGAGCACTCAAGACCAAGCACTTGGCTGGCCCCGGGTGGTGGCGGATAAAGCCCTGCCTTCTGTAATAAATCGGCGCGATTGAGGCCGGCTGCCGCCACCCGGATGCGGACTTGTCCTACATCGCAGGTAGGACTCGGCTCTTCAACCCATGCCACTTGACCTTCAACGCCTTGCAATGCCTTCACACTGCCTCCATAGTGAGTCTGGACTGAGCCCGAAGCTGTAGCGCCGGGCTTTTTGCATTATGCGACCGGCTCTCAAAGAACCGGCGACTTCAAAGACGGCCTAATATGCGTTATCAATTGTCCCCGCGTCGAATCAGCATGAAGCATCTGCTCCCCAGCACCGCCCTCGCTCTTTTCATCGGTATCGGTCTGTTGCCGGTGTCGGGCACCACATTCGCAGCCAACAGCTGGGACAAGTTGCAGCCTGATCGCGATGAAGTCATCGCCAGCCTGAACGTCGTCGAGTTGCTCAAGCGTCACCACTACAGCAAGCCGCCGCTCGACGATGCGCGCTCGGTGATCATCTACGACAGCTACATCAAGCTGCTCGACCCGTCGCGCAGCTATTTCATGGCCAGCGATATCGCCGAATTCGACAAGTGGAAGACGCAGTTCGACGACTTCCTCAAAAGCGGCGACCTCAACGCCGGGTTCACCATCTACAAGCGCTATCTGGACCGCGTCAAGGCGCGTCTGGACTTCGCCCTTGCCGAGCTGAACAAAGGCGTCGACAAGATGGACTTCAACACCAAGGAGACCTTGCTGATCGATCGCAAGGACGCGCCTTGGCTCAAGTCCACCGCGGAACTAGACGACCTGTGGCGCAAACGCGTCAAGGACGAAGTGCTGCGCCAGAAGATCGCCGGCAAAGACCCGAAGCAGATCCAGGAAACCCTGACCAAGCGCTACAAGAATCAACTGGCGCGCCTCGATCAGACTCGTGCCGAGGACATCTTCCAGGCGTACATCAACACCTTCGCCATGTCCTACGACCCGCACACCAATTATCTGTCGCCGGATAACGCGGAAAACTTCGACATCAACATGAGCCTGTCCCTCGAGGGCATTGGCGCCGTGTTGCAGAGCGACAACGATCAAGTGAAAGTCGTGCGTCTGGTGCCGGCAGGCCCGGCGGACAAGACCAAGCAGGTCGCTCCGGCCGACAAGATCATCGGCGTTGCCCAAGGCAATAAAGAGATGGTCGACGTGGTCGGCTGGCGCCTGGACGAAGTGGTCAAACTGATTCGCGGTCCGAAAGGCACCGTGGTGCGCCTGGAAGTGATCCCGGCGAGCAATGCGCCGAACGACCAGACCACCAAGATCGTGCCGATCACCCGTGAAGCGGTGAAGCTCGAAGACCAGGCCGTGAAGAAGTCGATTCTCAGCCTGAAACAGGACGGCAAGGACTACAAACTCGGCGTGATCGAGATCCCGGCCTTCTACCTCGACTTCAAGGCCTTCCGTGCCGGCGATCCGGATTACAAGAGCACCACCCGCGACGTCAAGAAGCTGCTGACCGAGCTGCAGAAGGACAAAGTCGACGGCGTGGTCATCGACCTGCGCAATAATGGCGGCGGCTCTTTGCAGGAAGCCACCGAGCTGACCAGCCTGTTCATCGATAAGGGCCCGACCGTGCTGGTGCGTAATGCCGATGGCCGTGTCGACGTGCTTGAGGATGAAAACCCGGGCGCGTTCTACAAAGGCCCGATGGCGCTGCTGGTCAACCGCCTGTCCGCCTCGGCCTCGGAAATCTTCGCCGGCGCCATGCAGGACTACCACCGCGCGCTGATCATCGGTGGTCAGACCTTCGGCAAAGGCACCGTGCAGACTATTCAGCCGCTGAACCATGGCGAACTGAAACTGACCCTGGCCAAGTTTTATCGTGTCTCCGGGCAGAGCACCCAGCATCAGGGCGTGCTGCCGGACATCGACTACCCGTCGCTGATCGACACCAAGGAAATCGGTGAAAGCGCCCTGCCGGAAGCCATGCCGTGGGACACCATCCGCGCGGCGATCAAACCAGCGGCCGATCCGTTCAAGCCGTTCCTCGCCCAGTTGAAGTCCGAACATGATGCGCGCACCAACAAGGATGCCGAGTTCGTGTTCATCCGCGACAAGCTGGCCCTGGCGCAGAAACTGATGGAAGAAAAAACCGTCAGCCTCAACGAAGCCGATCGTCGTGCCCAGCACGCCGACATCGACGCCAAGCAACTGGCGATGGAGAACATCCGTCGCAAGGCCAAAGGCGAAGAACCGCTCAAAGAGCTGAAGAAAGAAGACGAAGACGCACTGGCCGCTGCCGAGCCGGACAAGGTCAAACCAGAAGACGATGCCTACCTGAGCGAAACCGGGCGCGTGCTGCTGGATTACCTGAAACTGAGCAATCAGGTGGCCAAGAAGTAAGTGATGGCAATTTAGTGCTGACGATCCCCGGATCGTCATCAAACAGTCATCATTCTGTCGTGCAATAAAGGACCAGGAGCAAGCGCTCCCGGTCCTTTTTTTATCGCCAGAGACTGCCATGACCACGACCGAACAGCTGAGCGCGTTGAGCTCGATCCTGACTCAAAGCGGTTTACACAGCCTGTTCCAGCCGATCATCTGTCTTTCCGAACGCCGCATTCTCGGTTACGAAGCCCTGACCCGTGGCCCGTCCAACAGCCCTCTTCACTCGCCGATTGCACTGTTCGCCGTGGCGCGACAGGCTGGCCGATTGAGCGAACTGGAGATCGCCTGCCGACAAAGCGCCTGTCGCCGGTTCAATGAGCAGCAACTGCCGGGCAAGCTGTTCCTTAACGTGTCTCCAGAATCCTTGCTCGAAGCCGCGCACCAACCCGGACGAACGTTGCAACTGCTGCAGGACTTGGGCATTGCGCCGAGCCAGGTGGTCATCGAGCTCACCGAGCAGACCCCGATCGATGACTTTCAGTTGCTGCAAACCGCTCTGCATCACTATCGGGCGATGGGTTTTTCCATTGCGCTGGACGACTTGGGTGCAGGGTATTCGAGCCTGCGCCTGTGGTCGGAATTGCGTCCGGATTACGTGAAGATCGACCGGCATTTCATTGATGGCATTCATCAGGATGCGTTGAAAAGAGAGTTTGTCGGCTCGATCCTGCAAATCGCCAAAGCGTCCCGCGCGCAGGTGATTGCCGAGGGCATCGAGTTGCCGGAAGAACTCGCGGTGCTGACTGAAATGGGCGTCGACCTGGTGCAGGGCTACCTGCTCGGCCGCCCTCAGGAACATCCGTCCCGCGACGCTCGCGCCTTGATGCCCAAACACGATAGCAGCGCTGTCGCGCTGAATGACGAAGGCAGCGACCTCAGCGCCCTGCTCAACGACCAGCCCGCCGTGCAGCGTGGTACACCTACCGCCACCGTGCTGGAAGCCTTTCGCCGCCAGGCCAACCTCAATTCGCTCGCCGTGCTCGACGAACAGGGCCAGCCCTGCGGCATCGTTCACCGCCATTCCCTGTCCGACGCCTTGCTCAAACCGTTCGCCACCGATCTGTTCGCGCGCAAACCGATCAGCCGCCTGATGAACGATGATTTCCTCGCCGTGGAAATCAGCCAGTCGCTGCAGCAAGTCAGCCGCTTGATCACCAGCCGCGCCCGCCAGCGCATCGAAGAAGACTTCATCATCACACTCAACGGCAGTTACCTCGGCCTCGGCCGGGTGATCGACGTGCTGAAACTGATCACCGAACTGAAAATCCAGCAAGCACGCTACGCCAATCCCCTCACCTTGCTCCCGGGCAACGTACCGATCCAGCAATGCCTCACCCGCCTGCTGCAACAGGCCCGCGAGTCGATCATCTGCTACGTCGACATCGACAGCTTCAAACCCTTCAACGACATCTACGGCTATGGCCGTGGCGACGAAGTCCTGCTCTGCCTCGCCCAATGCCTCAACGAACGCATCGACCCCACCCGCGACTTCGTCGGCCACATCGGCGGCGACGACTTCCTCCTCGTCCTCGGCCCCGAAGACTGGCGCAAACGCCTCAACCAACTGCTCGACGACTTCCAAAACCAATGCCGCCGCTTCTATCGGCCTGAACACCTTGAGGCAGGATGTTTTATTGCGCCGAATCGCCAGGGTGTGCGGCAGGAGTTTGCGTTGTTGTCGTTATCGATTGGGGTGGTGCATCTGCGGCCTGAAGCTTGCGCAACGCTTGATGCCAGCCAGCTTGCGGAGATGGCTTCGCAGGCTAAGCATCATGCGAAGGGGGTTGTGGGGTTTAGTGTGTATTTGCTCGATGCTTCGGCGCCACCAAAGGCATCACAGTTAGTCGGTTAAACTCGCCGTAATAGAGTGCGTGCTTACTTGCCTGGCGCCACTCCAGAATGCAGTTTTTTAGCCACAGCCGGTTTCATCCCGATACTTTTTTAAGCACTCCAATAGAAGCCTCATGAAACTGGACCTATCGGCAATTTCTTCGTCGAAATAAGTTGTCATTCGATTAAATACAAGGTCGAAATTGTCGTTTCTTTTCAAAAAATGATCGACAGTATTTATCAGCGATTTTTGTTCTGCATCTGTGTACTCATAAAATTCAGGCCTTAACACAGTATCGAAAAGTTCTTTCAACTGACATGAATCGTTTACATTTTTCTCAACTATTAATCGTTCCCTCTGGACATCAGTAGTATTTTCTATATCAAAAACAAACAATAAGTTTTTTATATCTACAATTTCATACGTTTTTTTCATCATTCAAAGTCCGCATATGAAGTCACGGTATCGCCATTAGCTCTTAGAATAACCACAGCTTTCCTCTGCTGCCCATAAATGCCGTCTCTGGTATAACCTTCCCCAATTATCTTTCCCATGTCCATAGGCCTTCTAGATGTTTGAAGATTAGTCTGACGGAATATAAGTTTTGCTCTATAGATAGCGTTCAGCTGATCTCTATGGCTGAAAAAATGAGTAGCCGCGCTTGGGATTTTAGGTTCTCCATGGTGTGATCCGCCGGTGTAGGTCTCTACAACGCCAGTCGTTGGATTCTTTCCTGTCATAATCCTTTCAAATTGCGACCGAAGTGTTGTTTGGGCGCCGTGCTTTTCCAGAAAATGCTCTCCATTTTGTGGATTCTCCATTTCATGCAAACGTCGGTATGCGTTTTCTTCAGCTAATTCATCAATCCTCGCCCGACGCTCCTGAGCAGTCATCTTCGGCAGCGCAGGTTCACCATCATCCACCTTAGCCCCACCAATCCCACCCGGAACCTCACACCCAGGCTTATTCGGCGGTGGGCAATTGGACGTCAACCCCAACGGATCCACCCACCCCGTCGGATTCGGCACGTACTGGTACT
>NZ_RCNX01000053.1:60382-141582 GCF_004307595.1 Pseudomonas sp. Sample_23 | reverse complement strand
AATATCAATCGAAAGGGGCAGTTATCGCTTGAGGATAATCATAGAATCTCCCACACTTGAAATGCATTCCCCTGTGGGAGCGAGCCTGCTCGCGAAAGCGGCAGTCCAGCCACCGCAAATCTCAAGCAAGGCGAATCAGCCCGGGTCGCGGAATCCCGGGTGAAAGTCTTTCGGCACCGCAACACTGACGCTGTCACGCGTAGCAATGTCGATGCCTTCGCTGGCCACTTCGGCCAGAAAGTCGATCTGCTCCGGGGTGATCACATACGGCGGCAGGAAATACACCACGCTGCCCAGTGGCCGCAACAACGCACCGCGCTCCAGCGCATGCTGGAACACCTTCAAGCCACGACGCTCCTGCCAAGGGTAGGCCTCTTTCGTGGCTTTATCCTTGACCATCTCGATCGCCAGGACCATGCCGGTCTGGCGCACTTCGGAGACGTTCGGGTGATCGACCAGATGCGCCGTCGCCGAGGCCATGCGCTGAGCCAGCGCCTGGTTGTTCTCGATGACGTTGTCCTGCTCGAAGATATCCAGCGTCGCCAGTGCCGCAGCGCAGGCCAGCGGGTTGCCGGTGTAGCTGTGCGAATGCAGGAAGGCGCGCAGGGTCGGGTAGTCGTCGTAGAAGGCGCTGTAGACCTCGTCGGTGGTCAGGCACGCGGCCAGCGGCAGGTAGCCGCCGGTCAGGGCTTTGGACAGGCAGAGGAAGTCCGGGCGGATGCCGGCCTGTTCGCAGGCGAACATCGTCCCGGTGCGGCCGAAGCCGACGGCGATTTCATCGTGGATCAGGTGCACGCCATAGCGGTCGCAGGCCTCGCGCAACAGCTTGAGGTACACCGGGTGATACATGCGCATGCCGCCGGCGCCCTGAATCAACGGCTCGACGATCACTGCAGCGACGCTGTCATGATTCGCTGCCAGCGTCTGTTCCATGGCGGCGAACATGTTGCGCGAATGTTCTTCCCAGCTCATGCCTTGCGGGCGCAGATAGCAATCCGGGCTCGGCACTTTGATGGTGTCCATCAACAGGGCTTTGTAGGTCTCGGTGAACAGCGGCACATCGCCGACCGCCATCGCTGCCATGGTTTCGCCGTGGTAGCTGTTGGTCAGGGTGACGAAGCGCTTCTTGTTCGGCTGGCCGCGATTGAGCCAGTAATGAAAACTCATCTTCAGCGCGACTTCGATGCAGGACGAACCGTTATCGGCGTAGAACACCCGGTTCAAGCCTTCCGGGGTCATTTTCACCAGACGCTCGGACAGCTCGATCACCGGCTGATGGCTGAAACCGGCAAGAATCACGTGTTCGAGTTGATCGACCTGATCCTTGATGCGCTGGTTGATGCGCGGGTTGGCGTGGCCGAACACGTTGACCCACCACGAGCTGACCGCGTCGAGGTAGCGCTTGCCTTCGAAGTCTTCGAGCCAGACGCCTTCGCCGCGCTTGATCGGGATCAGCGGCAGCTGTTCGTGGTCTTTCATCTGGGTGCAGGGATGCCACAACACCGCAAGATCGCGTTGCATCCACTGGTTATTCAGGCCCATTTACAGTCTCCTCGAGGCGGCTCGCGTCAGGCGCGGGCGAACAATCGCGCAAGCCTATGCAATGCATCGCGCGGGAACAACCCATTGTGTCGATTGAGCTACTTTGTCTGAGCCGATAGACGTCGCTGGCGGCGTTTTGATGGCTAACGTATTCTTCGCGGTTCTTTGAGTCGTCTGACTCGCAAAACTGCTTTTTCCCACATGTTTTTCCGGAGTTCGCTGAATGTCTGTCGGTTGGCTGCGCGCCTGTGCGCTGGTGATGTTGGGGCTGTTCAGCGTTACGGCGCTGGCCAAGGATAAAACCGCAATCGTGATTGGCGGTGGCCTGTCGGGTCTGACCGCCGCTTACGAACTGCAGAACAAAGGCTGGCAGGTCACCCTGCTGGAAGCCAAACCGAGCCTGGGCGGGCGCTCGGGCATGGCCACCAGCGAGTGGATCGGCAACGACAAGACTCAGCCGGTGCTGAACAAGTACGTGTCGACCTTCAAGCTCGGCACCACGCCGGCGCCGGAATTCGTGCGTACGCCGGGTTATCTGATCGACGGCGATTATTTTTCCGCCGCTGATCTGGCCACCAAGCAGCCAGCCACCGCCGATGCGCTCAAGCGCTACCAGAAAACCCTCGACGATCTGGCGCGCTCGATCGACGACCCGCAGAACCCGGCCGCGACCAGTACGTTGCACGCGCTGGATCAGATCACCGTATCGAGCTGGCTCGACAAGCAGAACCTGCCGGCTACCGCGCGTCAGCTGATCAACCAGGACATCCGCACCCACTACGACGAACCTTCGCGTCTGTCGCTGCTGTATTTCGCTCAGCAGAACCGCGTCTATCGCGGCGTCTCCGACCGCGACCTGCGCGCCTCGCGTCTGGTCGGCGGCAGCCAGGTCCTGGCCCAGGCCTTCGTCAAACAGATCAAGACCATCAAGACCAGCTCGCCGGTCTCGGCCATCATCCAGGACAAGGACGGCGTGACCGTCAAAGTTGGCAGCGTCGGCTATCAGGCTGACTACGTGGTGCTGGCGGTGCCGTTGCGCGCACTGAACAAGATCTCGCTGACCCCGGCGCTGGATGCCCAGCATCTGGCGGCGATCAAGGGCACCAACTACGGCTGGCGCGACCAGATCATGCTGAAGTTCAAGACGCCAGTGTGGGAAAGCAAATCGCGCATGTCCGGCGAGATCTACAGCAACGCAGGTTTAGGCATGCTCTGGATCGAGCCGGCGCTGAAGGGCGGCGCCAATGTGGTGATCAACCTGTCCGGCGATAACGCCCGTGTGATGCAGGCGTTCGGCGACAAGCAGATGGTCGATCAGGTGCTGATCCGCCTGCACGCGTTTTATCCACAGGCCCGTGGCTCGTTCACCGGTTATGAAATCCGCCGCTACAGCACCGACCCGTCGATGGGCGGCGCCTACCTGGCTTACGGCCCGGGCCAGATCAGCAAGTTCTGGCGCCTGTGGGAACGTCCGCTGCAACGCGTAGCGTTCGCCGGCGAGCACACCGACACCTTGTACCCGGGCACCCTGGAAGGCGCACTGCGCACCGGCCAGCGCGCGGCCAGCCAGGTTGAAGATCTGGCGGCAGGCAAGTCCTTTGAACCGGTCAAAGTGGTTCCGGCTGCAGCAGCTGCAGGCGCGGCGGGTGCCGTGGCGGCGAAGAAGGGCAACTTCTTCAGCAACCTGTTCGGCGGTTCGGATGACGAGAAAAAGCCTGAGCCTGCGAAAGCGCCAGAGCCAGCACCTGCTCCGGCCGCTCCAGCGCCTGCACCGACCCCGGCACCTGCGCCAGCGCCGGTGGAAGCACCGAAACCAGCGGCCCCGGTGAAAGCCGAGCCGGCGAAAAAAGCAGCGGCCAAGCCAGCGGCGAAGAAGCCTGCAGCCAAAACCGAAACGAAAAAGCCGGCGGCCAAACCGGCAGCGAAAAAGGCTGAGCCGGCGAAGAAACCAGCGGCCAAGCCTGCTGCAACGACCGAGACCAAGGCGCAGTAAGGCTTTGTTCACATGAAAACGCGGCCCTCGGGTCGCGTTTTTTTTGCCCTGCGGTTCAGTCCTTCGTCATCCGGTTACGGGACTTACCGGCGTACCGGAGCCTTCCCACAAGATGCTCGGAATGAGGTGATAGCGGCTGCCAGCGCGCCAATTTTATGCTGGAAAAAATTGGGGGCATGCTATGAAAACGCTTATCGCGATACTGGTTTCGATTGCACTTTCCGGATGTAGCAACGGGCAATTTTTCCCCGGCGGCTATGGTTCTGAACTGGCGCACAAGTGCCACATAGACCCCTACAGTGCCGAATGCCTGCAACCGCCGGCAGTACTTCATAACTGATCGGCCATGAATGGCTGGTCAGTCAAAACTCCCACTTGAAGAACTCTGTCCCGTTCGGCAGTTTCCTCAGCCACTTTTGCTTGGGTTTGCGCAGGCGCCCGATATCAAAACCGTTCATTTGTTCAAGCGCCCTATCCTGAGATCGCCTTTAATCCTTCCTTAACACCTCGCTCGCAGACTCTTGATCGTATTTCTCGATATTTCAAAGCAAAATTTTCCGCTTTAATTCGATAGATAACTCGCTAGTCTTGGTTCGCAGTTCTCACAGGATTTGGGCAATGCAGCTACGTAACTCTTCTTCGCGCTATGGTTGGGTCAGCATCTTCATGCACTGGGGCGTGGCGCTGGCGGTCTTCGGGCTGTTTGCGCTGGGTCTGTGGATGGTCGGGCTGGATTACTACAGCACCTGGCGCAAAGACGCGCCGGATCTGCACAAGAGCATCGGTCTGGTGCTGCTCGCGGTGATGGTGTTGCGAGTGGTGTGGCGTTTCATCAGCCCACCGCCGCCAACGCTGCAAAGCTACAGCCGCATGACCCGTATCGGCGCCAAGTTCGGCCACGGGTTTCTGTATCTGGCGCTGTTCGCTGTGATGATTGCCGGTTACCTGATTTCCACCGCAGACGGTGTCGGGATCCCGGTGTTTGGCCTGTTTGAAGTTCCTGCACTGCTCTCCGGACTACCGGATCAGGCAGATACCGCTGGGGTGATTCATCTCTGGCTGGCGTGGGCACTGGTAATTTTTTCCGGTCTCCATGCGTTGGCAGCATTGAAGCACCACTTTATCGATCGTGATGCGACCCTCACTCGAATGCTCGGTCGCAAAGCCTGAAATTCAACCTCGACTCAAAGGAAAAGAAAGCATGTTGAAAAAGACTCTGGCCGCTCTGGCAATCGGTTCTGCACTGCTCTCGGCTGGTCAGGCCATGGCTGCGGACTACAAAATCGACAAGGAAGGCCAGCACGCCTTCGTTGACTGGAAAATCAGCCACCTGGGTTACAGCTTCATCCACGGTACTTTCAAAGATTTCGACGGTACTTTCTCTTGGGATTCGGCCAAGCCTGAAGCCAGCAAGATCTCTGTGGATGTGAAAACTGCCAGCCTGTGGTCGAACCATGCTGAACGTGACAAGCACATCGCCAGCAAAGACTTCCTCGACGTGAGCAAGTTTGCTGATGCCAAGTTCGTCTCCACCGCCGTTAAATCGACCGGTGAAAAGACTGCTGACGTGACCGGCGACCTGACCTTGCACGGCGTGACCAAGCCTGTGACCTTCAAGGCCACATTCAACGGCGAAGGCAAGGATCCATGGGGCGGCGAGCGCGCTGGCTTCAACGCCAAGACCACTCTCAATCTGAACGATTTCGGGATCAAGGGCCCAGGCCCAACCTCGCAAACTGCAGATCTGGATATCTCGCTGGAAGGTGTGAAAGTTAAATAACTTTCGCTCGCCACAATAAAACGCCCCTGGTCAAAAGGCCCGGGGCGTTTTTTATTGCCTGCGACACATCCCCTGTGGGAGCGAGCCTGCTCGCGAAAGCGGTCATTCCGGCAACATCATTGCTGACTGACCCGCCGCCTTCGCGAGCAGGCTCGCTCCCACAGGGGTATTGCGGTGTGGCAGAGATATCGAGGTAAAAAAATGCCCCGGCTCTTTCGAGCCGGGGCATTTTTCATTGCGGCTTGAAACTCAGCGATTGCGGGTCAGCAGTGCTGGTTTCTCGCCACGCGGGCGGCTTGGCAGTTGATCGAGCTGCTCAGGCGTCGGGAAGCGGTCGGCTTTCGATTCCTTGTGCATGATCTTCGGACCGTTGCTGCGCGGGTTCTGTACGGCCGGTTCGCTGCGAGGCTGATCGTCACGGGCCGGACGGCGGTTGCGCGGCGCGGATTCGTCACGACGACCCTGACCGTCACGCGGAGCGCCATTGCGCGGGCCGCTGCGTTTGGCCGGTGGCGTGCCGGTGCTCGAGCCGTTGCTGTTGCGCGGACCGTTCTGACGGCCCTGAGGCTGACCACCGCGTGGTGCGCCTGCGCCTTGCGCCGGTGCGCCCGGACGACGGCCACGGCCGCCGGCAGGAGCGGCCTTCGGCACGTAGTCAACGCGGTTACCGAAGTTATCGATATCGTCGTCGAGGAACTCGTCCGGAGCGCGATCAGCCGCTGCACGCGGTGGCTGGCTCGGGCGCTGTTCGCGGCTCGGCGTGCCTTCACGCGGTTTCTGCTGACGGGCAGGGCGCTCGCCACGTTCAGCGGCCGGCTTTTCCTTGCCCTTGTCTTTGCCTTTGTCCTTGCGACCGCCGCCACCGCCGCCGCCATTCGGGCCGTCGCCACGTGGGCCACGGGAATTGCGCGGGTTGCGGATGTCCGGACGCTCGCGGGCTTCCGGCTTCTCGGCTTCGATGGTGCTGGAGTCGAAGCCCATCAGATCGCCGTCGGCAATCTTCTGCTTGGTCATGCGCTCGATGCTTTTCAGCAGCTTCTCTTCGTCTGGCGCGACCAGCGAGATCGCTTCGCCGGAACGACCGGCGCGGCCGGTACGGCCGATACGGTGCACATAGTCTTCATCGACGTTCGGCAGCTCGAAGTTGACCACATGCGGCAACTGATCGATGTCCAGGCCACGGGCAGCGATGTCGGTGGCAACCAGAATGCGTACTTCGCCGGCCTTGAAGTCGGCCAGGGCTTTGGTGCGCGCGTTCTGGCTCTTGTTACCGTGGATCGCCACCGCCGGCAGGCCATGTTTGTCCAGGTATTCAGCGAGACGGTTGGCGCCGTGCTTGGTGCGGGTGAAGACCAGTACCTGTTCCCACGCGCCGGCGGTGATCAGGTGCGCCAGCAGCGCACGTTTGTGGCTGGCCGGCAGGCGGAACACGCGTTGTTCGATGCGCTCGACCGTGGTGTTCGGCGGCGTCACTTCGATGCGTTCCGGATTGTGCAGCAGTTTGCCGGCGAGGTCGGTGATGTCTTTGGAGAAAGTCGCCGAGAACAGCAGGTTCTGACGCTTGGCCGGCAGACGTGCGAGGACTTTCTTCACGTCGTGGACAAAACCCATGTCGAGCATGCGGTCGGCTTCGTCGAGAACGAGAATTTCCACGTGGGACAGATCGACGCTGCCCTGGCCGGCGAGGTCGAGCAAGCGACCTGGGCAGGCGACGAGGACGTCGACGCCACGGGACATGGCCTGGACCTGCGGGTTCATGCCAACGCCGCCGAAGATGCAGGCGCTGACGAATTTCAGGTCACGGGCGTAGATCTTGAAGCTCTCGTGCACCTGGGCCGCGAGTTCGCGGGTCGGGGTCAGGACCAGCACGCGCGGTTGGCGCGGGCCGTGACGCTGGGATTTGTCCGGGTGACCGTTGGGGAACAACCGCTCCAGAATCGGGAGGGCGAAACCGCCGGTTTTACCGGTACCTGTCTGAGCCGCCACCATCAGGTCGCGACCTTGCAACACGGCGGGAATGGCCCGCTGTTGCACCGGAGTAGGCTCGGTATAGCCCGCATCTTCGATGGCACGGACTAAAGCCTCGGAGAGACCGAGGGAAGCAAAGGACATGAGTAATCCTGTTTTAGTTAGGGCTTGGCCCAATGGGAGTCTTGCCTGGCGCGAATCACGTTTAAGAGGACGCAATCCCGTCCGGTCCAGCGGCGGTTCCGAAGGCACGTCAGGAGCGCTCGCGCGGGCTGGAAGCTGCGCTGTAGCGGGTCGAGAGGCCTGTTACGGTTCCGGGCGTCCGGGCGTGAGCCTGGCGGGAACGCCGGAGTATAACAGAGCAATCACTGCGCGCTGCTTTCCTGCTGCTCAACGGTTTTGCCGCCGGCCGTGGCCGGGCGCATTGGTGCGCCATCAACAGGTGCGGCACCATAGCGCGCGCTGAGCTCGGCGTAGGCCGGTTCGCGCTTGAAACGCTTGAGCTCGGCGCCGAAACGCTGCACCAGCAAGTCCATACCGGCATTGCGCCGAACCGCAAGAAACTGGCTCTGACGGCTGATAACCGTCGGGTTTTCCGTGATCAGATCGCGAATATTCAGCTCATCGAGCAAATGCTGACCGACGCGGCGATCGGTAATCAGCAGGTCAATCCGCCCGCGCACCAGTTTGCCGAAATTGGCTTCATGGGTCGGTGCCGGCTCACGAACAAACAGGTCCGACTGGCTGAAGTCAGGGCTGTACAGATAACCCGGCGAGGTGCCGATGGTCAGGCCTTTGAGTTGTTCGAGGGTGTTGAAAGGATGCGGCCGCTCATTGGCGTAGAACATCACGAATTCGACGTCGGACAAAGGTTCGCTGGGATAGAGCAGGGTGGCGTCGCGTTCGGCGCTGTGAAAGATGTCCAGCGCACCGTCGGCCTGGCCGGTCTCGAGCATCGACAGGCAGCGCTTCCACGGCAGGAACTGCCATTCCACTTCAATGCCCAGACGCTGGAACACGATGGCGGTGGTTTCGTAGTCAAGACCAAGGTTCTTGCCACCCTGTTCGTAGACGTACGGCGCCCACGGCTCGGTGACAATACGCAACTTCTCCCCCCGAGCGGCGACGCTCAGGCAAGTCAGAATAATAACGCTCAGCAGTTGGGCAATAAGGGGCATGGCCTGAGGTTAGTACGCGAAACGCCTGATGAGAAGCTCTGGCATGCATGTTTCGCGCAGACCCCGGGCGCAATGGCCGTGATGGCCTTATTTGCTTGCGGTTTTCAGCAGGTGTTGGTGGACCTTGGCGTGGCGCGCACCCAAGATCCGCTTGACCAGGCCGCGACTGAACCAGTCCCTGAGCAAGTGCCTGCAAACCGGCTTGCCAATGCGTTGCTGCTGGTTTTCCAGCGCCTTGTCCCACCAGACCGCTGCACACGCCTGATCGAACTCGTTGGGATGTTCATAGCAGCCGTAAAGGATTTCGCGAATGAACTGACGCAGATGCGCCGGCAGCAGCAGCGTGACGAGCTTGTAGAACATCCGCTGCAGGCGCGGTGGTCGAGGCAGTTGCGGTGATACACGTCGGGTGTCGTCCAGTGCAGCCTCGCCGGTCGGGTTGTCGCCATGTTTGGCGACCCAGGCCTGAACCTTGGCCCTGAACAAGTGCTTGCGGCTCCAGTAATGGTGAATCAGATCCGGGCACTTGTTGACGTCGAGCGTGCGATAGGCAGCCACTGACAGGCAGAACTCTTCGAGGGTGTAGGCGCCCTGTGCCGACGGGAACAGCTCATCAATCAAAGCGATGGAGCGGTCCAGCACGTGAGCGTCCTGCCGGTGCAAGCCGATGACGCCGGAGTTGAGCAGGCGCATGTGATCGTCAGTCAGGCCTTTGTCCAGCAGGGTTGCCGACAGCGTGCGGTAGAGCAGGCTCATCTTGTTGTCGCCATAGCGGGCGTAGTAGTCATTGCACAGCAGGGTGCCGGGCTGCACCCGCTCGAACAGTTTCAGCGGCGAGCAGTGGAAAAATGTATCGGTGTCGATCAACAGCGCCGTTTCATGCTCTTCAAGTACCGAGCGCAACGCGACATGTTTGATGCGGAAATGATAACCGTGGGGCTCGCTCCATTTCTGGCGCGTTTCGGCGTCCAGAGGGCGAACGCGCACGGGGAGATGCGCATAGGGTTGCGGATTGTCGCTGAAGACCTGGATATCGATCGCGGCATCCGGCGTCTCGCGCAACCACGCCAGAGCACTGGCGATGCTGAAAACAGCTTCCTGATGGTAAGTCTCGGCACCGAAAACCAGATAGACCAGTTGAGGGCGTGTTTTTGTTTGCGCGCAGATCATCGACAACAATATTCCATTTGTGCTTTTCGGTGAAAAGGCCCGGTGAGGGCCTTTTTTATCGCATGGAAAACCTTCAGCGCGGCAGCTTGAGGTTGTTCCAGATGGCCAGGCTAGGTTCGGCCTGGTTCATCGAGTAGAAGTGCAGCCCCGGTGCGCCGCCCTGCAGCAGGCGTTCGCACATTTCGCTGACGACTTGTTCGCCAAAGCGTTGAATGCTTCGCGTGTCATCGCCGTAGGCTTCCAGTTGCTTGCGGATCCAGCGCGGAATTTCCGCACCGCAGGCATCGGAGAAGCGTGCGAGTTTGCTGTAGTTGGTGATCGGCATGATCCCCGGCACGATCGGCAGATCCACGCCCAGCGCCTGCAAACGGTCGACGAAGTAGAAGTAGCTGTCGGCGTTGAAGAAGTACTGGGTGATCGCGCTGTCGGCACCGGCCTTTGCCTTGCGCACGAAGTTGGCGAGATCGTCTTCGTAGTTGCGCGCTTGCGGATGCATCTCCGGGTAAGCGGCGACTTCGATGTGGAAATGATCGGCGGTTTCTTCACGAATGAATTCCACCAGTTCATTGGCGTGACGCAGCTCACCGCTGGTCATGCCCATGCCGGACGGCAGGTCGCCACGCAGGGCAACGATGCGCTTGATGCCGGCAGCCTTGTATTCGTTCAGCAGGCCGCGCAGGTCGTCCTTGCTGTCACCGACGCACGACAGGTGCGGAGCGGCGGGTACTTTGACTTCGTTTTCCAGCTGCAACACGGTGTTGAGCGTGCGATCACGGGTCGAACCGCCAGCGCCGTAGGTGCAGGAAAAGAAATCAGGGTTGTAGGTGGCCAACTGACGGGCAGTGGCGAGCAGCTTTTCTTGCCCGGCATCGGTCTTGGTCGGGAAAAACTCGAAGCTGTAGCGACGGTCTTGGGACATGGTCATACCCTTGGAAACAAGTACCTCGAGGCGCTGCAATCCGGTGTAGGAGCGAGCCTGCTCGCAAAAGCGCTGGGTCAGACAACACGGATGTTGAATGATAAGCCGCCTTCGCGAGCAAGCTCGCTCCCACAGGGAGAGCGAGCATTCAGCGCCTGTTAGTAGCGATAGGCGTGCGGCTTGAACGGGCCTTCGACGGTGACGCCGATGTAGTCAGCCTGTTGCTTGGTCAGTTGGGTGACCACGCCGCCGAAGCCGCGAACCATTTCCAGGGCCACTTCTTCGTCGAGTTTCTTCGGCAGCACTTCAACGGTCAGACGCTCGGCTTTCTGCGCTGGCGACAGGTCGGCGTATTTCTGGCCGAACAGGAAGATCTGTGCCAGAACCTGGTTGGCGAACGAACCGTCCATGATGCGGCTCGGGTGACCGGTGGCGTTGCCCAGGTTCACCAGACGGCCTTCGGCCAGCAGGATCAGGTAGTCGTCGTTCTGTGGGTCGAAGCTGCCGGCACCGGTGCGGTGAACCTTGTGCACCTGTGGCTTCACTTCTTCCCATGCCCAGTTCTTGCGCATGAAAGCGGTGTCGATTTCGTTGTCGAAGTGACCGATGTTGCAGACAACGGCGCGCTTCTTCAGGGCTTTGAGCATGTTCGCGTCGCAAACATTGACGTTACCGGTGGTGGTCACGATCAGGTCGATCTTGCCCAGCAGCGCTTTGTCGATGCTCGCTTCGGAACCGTCGTTGATACCGTCGATGAACGGCGACACCAGTTCGAAACCGTCCATGCAGGCTTGCATGGCGCAGATCGGGTCAACTTCGGAGACTTTAACGATCATGCCTTCCTGACGCAGGGACTGGGCCGAGCCCTTGCCCACGTCACCGTAACCGATGACCAGCGCTTGCTTGCCGGACAGCAGGTGGTCGGTGCCGCGCTTGATCGCGTCGTTCAGGCTGTGACGGCAGCCGTACTTGTTGTCGTTCTTGGACTTGGTCACCGAGTCGTTGACGTTGATCGCCGGGATCTTCAGCTCGCCCTTGGCCAGCATGTCCAGCAGACGGTGTACGCCGGTGGTGGTTTCTTCGGTCACGCCGTGAACGCGATCAAGCACTTGCGGGTATTTCTTGTGCAGCAGCTCGGTCAGGTCGCCGCCGTCGTCGAGGATCATGTTGGCGTCCCATGGCTGGCCATCCTTGAGGATGGTCTGCTCCAGGCACCACTCGTACTCTTCTTCAGTCTCGCCTTTCCAGGCGAACACCGGGATACCGGCGGCAGCGATAGCGGCAGCGGCCTGATCCTGAGTGGAGAAAATGTTGCAGGACGACCAGCGTACTTCGGCACCCAGGGCAACCAGGGTTTCGATCAGCACGGCAGTCTGAATGGTCATGTGGATGCAGCCGAGGATTTTCGCGCCCTTGAGCGGCTGCTCGGCAGCGTATTTGCGGCGCAGACCCATCAGGGCAGGCATTTCCGATTCGGCGATGATGGTTTCGCGACGGCCCCAGGCAGCCAGGGACATGTCGGCAACTTTGTAATCGGTAAAATCGGCAGGCGTGTTGACAGCGCTCATGAAGAGCCTCCATTCGTAATGTATGCGAATGGGCGCCGTTGTGCGTTTAGTGTCCGGCGTGAGCCGGTCAACGCCCCATCCGAGCCTGACAGGTCGAACCTGCTGCAGCGCCCCTCGGACAGGTGGCGGGAAAACGGTAGCCAGTGAACGTTACCGTTTTTTGAAACGGGGGCGATTATAGCCGCCCGGGCTGATCTTCCAAAGGGTTTCTGTCGGCCAGATGAAGATCGCCAATGGCGACCATAGTCGCAGCTGCCTGGAGCCTGACTGAGCAGTCTGCCAAGATGGGCGCATCTTTCGGCAAGCGCTCAGGAGTGAACATGAATTTCCACACCCGCAAATGGGTTAAACCCGAAGACCTCAACCCCAACGGCACCCTGTTCGGCGGCAGCCTGCTGCGCTGGATCGACGAAGAAGCTGCGATCTACGCCATCGTGCAACTGGGCAACCAGCGTGTGGTGACCAAGTACATCTCGGAAATCAACTTCGTCAGCGCCTCGCGCCAGGGCGACATCATCGAACTGGGCATCACCGCCACCGAATTCGGCCGCACCTCGATCACCCTGACCTGCGAAGTGCGCAACAAGATCACCCGCAAGAGCATCCTGACCGTCGAGAAGATGGTGTTCGTCAACCTCGGCGAAGACGGCCTGCCGGCGCCGCACGGGCGGACCGAGATCAAATATGTGAAAGACCAGTTCAAGGATGACGAGGCCGTTCAATAAGATCGGCGGCGCATTCTTCGCGAGCAGGCTCGCTCCCACAGGTACAGCGTGATCCTTGTGGGAGCGAGCCTGCTCGCGAAAGCGGTTGCCAATTCAGCGGAGATTCGCCTGACCACTGAACAGCCATGAAGCGCAACGGTCGTAGCTACATCGCCCCCCACCGGTTGCCACGCCATGACCACCCCCACCAGCGACAAGACCCCCGACCTCTCGGCCAAGGAGCAGCATGAAGTCGAGAAGAGCCAGCCGCCGCGCGCGGCCGTTCTGCATGAAATCATCCGCACCCAGGGCGATCAGGAACTGGAGCGCAGCATTGCCGCGCTGTGGTGGTCGGCGCTGGCGGCAGGGTTGACCATGGGCCTGTCGCTGATGGGCATGGGATTGCTCAATTCGCGCCTGCCCGATGGCGACGAATTCAAGGTGATCGCCAGTTTCGGCTACTGCGCCGGTTTCCTCGCGGTCATCCTCGCGCGCCAGCAACTGTTCACCGAAAACACCCTGACCGCCGTGCTGCCGGTGATGACCAGGCCGACGCTGAAGAATTTCCTGCGCCTGATCCGTCTGTGGACAGTGGTATTGGTCGGCAACCTCTGCGGGACGATTCTGGTGGCGTACGTGATGCTGGAACTGCCGATTTTCGACAGCAAAACCGACGTCGCCTTCCTCGAAATCGGCCGCAAGGTCATGGAGCATAGCGCCAGTCAGATGTTCGCCAAGGGCATCGTCTCCGGCTGGATGATCGCCACCATGGTCTGGATGATCCCGTCCATGGAGAGCGCGAAGATGTGGATCATCATCCTCATCACCTACTTCATGGCGCTGGGCGACTTCACCCATATCGTTGTCGGATCGGCGGAAGTGTCGTATCTGGTGTTTGCTGGCGAGTTGCCGTGGAGTGATTTCTGGGCGGTGTTCGCCGGACCTACGCTGGCGGGGAACATCATTGGCGGCAGCTTCATCTTCGCGCTGATCAGCCATGCGCAGATTCGCAGTGAAAGCGGTGCGCCGAAGGAATCTGCGGATCAGGCTGTTAAGCCCGATCCGCAGTCGATCAAGAAATGATCAGTGGTGGGCTGGCTCAGCCACGCTGGCCGGCTCGTTGCGCGTCGCGTGCTTGACCAGTTTGCCGATGGTCAGGCCCTGCAGCAGGATCGACGACAGCACGACGATGTAGGTGATGCTCAGCAGCAGATCGCGCTCCGGGCCCAGCGGCAGGGCCAGCGCCAGGGCCACCGAAACACCGCCGCGCAAACCGCCCCAAGTGAGGATGCGGATGGTGCCGGCCGGCACTGAGCGCCAGCGCCGCAGCAGCAGGATCGCCGGCGCCACGGTAAGCAGGCGCGACAACAGAATCGCCACCGCCAGCAGACCTGCGGCGGCCATGTGCAGCCAGTTGAACGGCAGCAGCAACAGCTCCATGCCGATCAGCGCAAACAGCAGCGCGTTGAGCATGTCATCGAGCAACTCCCAGAAACCGTCCAGATAGCGCCGGGTCATGTCGTTCATCGCCAGATTGCGCCCCAGGTTGCCGATGATCAGACCGGCGACCACCATCGCGATCGGTGCCGAGACGTGCAACTCGGTGGACATCGCCGAGCCACCGATCACCAGGGCCAGGGTCAGCATGACGGTGATCTGGTGCTGCTCGACGCTTTTGATCATCCGATAGACCAGATAACCGATCAGCCCGCCGAACAACACGCCGCCGATCGCCTCATGGACGAAGAGCATGGCCGTGGCGCTGACGGTCGGGGTTTCGCCCAGTTGCGCGATGCCCAGCAGCACGGTGAAGACCACCACCGCCGTGCCGTCGTTGAACAGTGATTCGCCGACGATGGTGGTTTTCAGTGGTTTCGAAGCGTTGGCGGTACGCAGTACGCCGAGCACGGCAATCGGGTCGGTCGGTGAGATCAGCGCGCCGAACAACAGGCAGTAGAGGAAACTCACGTGCCAGCCGAACAGGGCAAAAATGTAGAAGGCCAGGCTGCCGATCACCACGGTGGCGATCAACACGCCGAAGGTCGCCAGCAGGCCGATCGGCCAGCGGTAGCTGCGCAAATCATTGAGGTTGACGTGCAGGGCGCCGGCGAACAGCAGGAACGAGAGCATCCAGTTCATCAGCAGATCGCCGAAATCGATCTGGCCGATCAGTTGCTGCACGCGGTCTTCGAGGCCGGGAAAGCCGAGGACGCTGAGGCCTTGCAGGAGCAGTGAGAACAGCAGGGCGGTAACCATCACGCCGATGGTCGGCGGCAGGCCGATAAAGCGGAAATTGACGAAGGTCAGGAGGGTGGTGAGGCAGATGAAAGCGGCGACGAGTTCAAGCATCCGGGGTCCTTTGGATGGAGAGTGAATGGAGCGCGACCGGAGGTTGGACGCAGGGGTTTGATGGGCAAACAGCGACATGGGACACACCACAGTTCATTGTGGCGAGGGGATTTATCCCCGCTCGGCGGCGAAGCCGTCGCAATCGGGCTTATCGATAATTCCTGACAAAACCCGATCGAAGGTTTTGGGGCTGCTGCGCAGCCCAACGGGGATAAATCCCCTCGCCACAGGTGGTTAGTCGCAGAGGTCTCAGCCAGTCACATTGACCGCACTCGCCCGCCGACGTTGCAGGTAAATGAACAACAGCGCCGTCAGCACCGTCAGCACGCCGACCAGCGCCCCGGTCCACGGCAGGTCCGCCAGATCCGCGCCGCTGGCAACCACCAGTCCGCCGATCCAGGCGCCTGCGGCATTGCCAAGGTTGAACGCGCTCTGGTTCAGCGTCGAACCCAGATTCGGCGCTTCATGCGCCTGATCGATGATCAGCAACTGCAGAATCGGGCACAGCGCAAAAGCGAAAATTCCCCACAGCACCAGAGTGATCGCCGCCGGAATCACCGAACGGCTGGTCTGGCTGAACGCCGCGAGAATCACCACGACTGCCAGCGCAACGCCGACCAGTGACGGCAGCAAGCGGCTATCGGCCAGACTACCGCCGAGCATGCTGCCCGCTGTCAGGCCGACGCCGAACAACAGCAGCATCACCGTCACGCCGTGGGGGCTGACGCCAGTGATGTCTTGCAGGATCGGTGCGATATAGGTGAACACGCTGAACAGGCTGGTCGAGGCCAGCACGCTCATGCCCAGCGCCAGCAGCACGTTGGCCTTGCCCAGCACTTTGAATTCGCTGGCGAGGTTGGCTTTGTCCATTGCGATGTGTTTTGGCAGCCACAACCACTGCGCCAGCGCCGCAACAATGCCGATCACCGACACCGCCCAGAAGGTCGAGCGCCAGCCAGCGTATTGGCCAAGCGCTGTGCCGAGTGGCACGCCGAGCACGTTGGCCAGGGTCAGGCCGGTGAACATCATGGCAATGGCTTGCGCGCGTTTGTTCGGCGCCACCAGGCCGGCGGCAACCACCGAGCCAATGCCGAAAAACGCCCCATGACACAGCGCCGTGACCACCCGCGCCGCCATCAGCGTCGCGTAGTTGGGTGCCAGCGCGCAGAGCACGTTGCCGAGGATGAACATCAGCGTCATGCCCAGCAATGTCGCTTTGCGCGGCATATTGGCGGTGCCGATCGCCAGGATCGGTGCGCCGAACACCACGCCCAGGGCGTAACCGGTGATCAGCAGCCCGGCGTGAGGAATGCTCACCGCCAGATCGCGGGCGACGTCGGGCAGCAGGCCCATGATGACGAATTCGGTAGTGCCGATGCCGAACGCGGCAACGGCGAGTGCAAGCAAAGCGAGGGGCATGCGCAAGGTCTCTGTCGGTAGTCTTGACGCTTTGATCAGGCATACGCGTGCCAGCGACCGTTTTCGAAGAAAGCGGAGCAGGCAGCTTTTATTGGAATTTTTTGGTGTGCAGCTGAGTACGGCGTGGTGGGTTGCAGTATAAACAGCTGCTGACACATGACGAATCAATAATCTGACTAATCGACGGCGCGCTGGAAGTGCCTTGTTATATCCAGCTGAAAGAACCTTTCTGCCGGGCGCGGCTCTTAGCCTGTGGGCAGGTGCTGATCGGCATGCTGGTGATGAATTTCTGATCGCTCGCCAATTTCTCCAATCGAAAAAAGGACGACGTTATGACAGTGGCTCTGTGGTGTGTGTTGGTCGCGATTTTCCTGCCGTACGTATGCACGATCGTGGCGAAGGCCACCGGCGGTTTCCGCCTCAAGGACAATTATGATCCACGGGACTTTCTCGACAGCGTCGATGGCGTCGCCCGTCGCGCCCACGCCGCGCAACTGAACAGCTTTGAAGTAACGCCTGCGTTTGCCGCTGCGGTGATCGTTGCGCACCTGGTCGGCACTGCGCAGCTGGTGACGGTCAATGTGCTGGCCGTGCTGTTTATCACCAGTCGCCTGCTGTACATCATCTGCTACCTGGCTGACTGGGCTGCACTGCGTTCGGTGGTGTGGTTTATCGGGATGGGGCTGATTGCTTCGTTCTTCTTTGTGTCGATCTGATTATCGGCTATTGCTGCCGGCCTCTTCGCGAGCAGGCTCGCTCCCACATGGAAATGCATTTCAGATGTGGGAGCGAGCGTGCTCGCGAAAGCGATGGATCAGACTACGAAGAACCTAAGACTTTTGCTTCGGTGTATCCGCCACCTGCGGCACTTGCGGCAACTCTTGTCCTTTAGGCCAGAGCATCCAGATCTGCCCCTGCTGCTTCATGTCCCCGGCCAGTTGCCCGGCCGCATCACCCGTGCCCCAGAACAGATCCGCGCGCACCTCACCGGCAATCGCGCCGCCGGTATCCTGCGCCGCGACCGGGCGCACCAGTGGGGTGCCATCCGGTTTGGTGGTCGACAGCCATAACAGACTGCCCAACGGAATCACCTTGCGATCCACCGCCGCGCTGTAGCCGGCGGTCAGCGGCACGTTCAGCGAGCCGCGTGGGCCTTCGTTGCTGTCCGGGTTGCGGGTGAAGAACACGTAGCTCGGGTTGCTGGCGAGCAGTTCCGGAATGCGCGTGGGGTTGGCCTTGGCCCAGTTGCTGATCGCGCTCATGGTCACGTCTTCTTTCTTCAGCTCGCCTTGCTCGACCAGCCAGCGACCGATCGGCCGGTACGGGTGGCCGTTCTGATCGGCGTAGGCGATGCGCAACTGTTTGCCGTCCTCGGTCTGGATCCGGCCCGAGCCCTGGATCTGTAGAAATTGCAGATTCATCGGGTCAGTCAGATAGGCGACCACTGGCGCTTTCACGCCTTTGGATTCAATGGTCGCCGCGTCGTCGTAAGGCTTGAGCACGCGACCTTCGAGGCGACCGCGCAGGCGCTTGCCCTTCAATTCCGGGTAAATGCTGTCGAGCGAGACGATGATCATGTCTTCCGGCACACCGTACACCGGCACGTTCGCCGTTGCGGTGGGCGTCAGGCTGCCGGGGTACACCGGTTCGTAGTAGCCAGTGATCAGACCATTGGGGTTGTCATTCTCGGCGCGCAGGCCGTAGACATCGAGATTCTGCTTGAGGAATGCACGAATCTCGGCGGCGCTTTGCGGCACATTCACCGCCGCAGCGCAGGTCGGCCCCCAGACTGTGTCGGCTTTGAGTCGTGTGCAGGCGCTGCGCCACGAGCCGAAACCGGCGACCAGATCGCTATCGGATACCGCTGGCAAGGCTTCCCATGCCGCGCTGGAATAGGTAGCCAGCGCATGGGTTTTTGGTTTGGCGCTGTCGCCGCCTGTGCAACCGGCGAGGATGGCGAGCAGTGGAAGGGTGACGATAAGCGGGTGACGCCAGGCCGTGAAGCGGCTGTTCATGGAGTGATTCCTGTGCCGGTTGGTCGAGTGCTCCATGCGCTCGACCAACCCGTATTTTTAATAGGGCTATTGGTGTTTGGCGGTGAGCCGAGGATACTGGCCGCCGATTTCCGCGACCTGAAGCCACCATGACTCTGAAACCCATTGCTGTTGTATTGCTGGCCTGCCTGACCTTGTCCGCCTGTGGCGGTGTCGACCCGAATTCGCCGCTGGGTCAACGCAAGGCCATCTTCAAGCAGATGCTCAAGACCAGCGAAGACCTCGGCGGCATGTTGCGTGGGCGCATCGCCTTCGACGGGCCGAAATTCGCCGAGGGCGCGGTCAGACTTGATGAGTTGGCCCATGAGCCGTGGAAGCATTTTCCGCAGGTGCGCGAGGAAGATCACACCAGCGCCAAAGATGATGTCTGGCAGAAACAGGCGCGTTTTCAGGAACTGGCCCGCGCCCTCGAGACAGCCACCGGTGAATTGGTGGTCGCCAGTCAGGTTCAGCCGTACAAGGCCAGCAATCTTGGGCCGGCAGTGCAGAAAGTTGAAGATGCCTGCAGTGCTTGCCATAAAGAGTTTCGCGATCATTGATTCCTGAAGCTGCTGAGTACCTTGTGGCGAGGGGATTTATCCCCGATGGGCTGCGAAGCAGCCCCAAAACCATACAGCCGAGTTTTTTCAGTCGGACCCGACCAGCCGAATTTGCGACCGCTTCGCCGTCGGACGGGGATAAATCCCCTCCCCAAAGGGCTTCGGTTACTTATCGATCTCGTCCAGCGCTTCCTGCAGTTCCTTGCGCGACTCGGCGAGCTTTTCCTTGCGCTTGTTGATCTTCTCCGGATCGCCCTTCTTCATGGCCTTGTCGAGGTCCGCCTGACGCTGGCTCACCTCATGCTTGGCCTCAAGCACTTTGTTCTCACGTTCTTTTTTCAGCCCGGCGTCGGTGCAGTGTTCATTGACTTCACGCAGTGCGGTTTCCAGGCCTGCCTGCTGCTCCATGTTGCCGCGCGACTTGGCCTGTTCGATCTGATTGATGATGCCCTGCTTCTTGGCAGCGCAACCGGTCAGGCCCGGGCCGTCTTCTTCGGCCATGACCGGGGCGGCCATGACGCCGCAAAGAGTAAGCAGGGCGAGCGGTGCGAGAAATTTCATAAAAGCTCCATGTGCAAAGGCAATCGGGGTGGGAGGGCACTGCGCTGTTGGAGCGTCTGGCCGGCCGTTGGGTTCCCGCCGGGCGGGGATTGCAGGTTCAGAAGCCGTCGATTCCGGCGGCTTTCAGGGTTTCACTCAAAGCCAGTACCTGCGGGTCGCGAAAGAATGCGCTCAGTTGCGCCGCGCGTCCCGGGCCGATGCCGGCTTCTGCCTGCCATTGTTCAGTGTCGCGTTGTGCCAGGGCCTGCCACGAATCGTCCAGTTGTGCCTGTCCGGTCGGCGGCATGCCCAGCGCTTTCAACCATCGAGCGAACGGCTGTTGCCGCGCGCCCTCAAAACTCTGGATCAAACGTGCGCTGCTGCGCTCGCCGAGGCCGGCAATGTTAGCAAGCTCTGACGCATCGAGGGTCAGCCAATCCAGCAGGTGTTTCAGACGGCCTGTTTCCAAAAGTTTCTCCCAGGTGCCGCGACCGACATGCTGCATGGCCAGGCCCTGCTTGCCACTGAGCCAGGTCAGACGCGCGAGAAACTGGCTTTCACACCCCGGCGTCGGCTGCCAGCAGCTCAGGGCGTGGTAATCGCCGGCATCGGGAATGCTGATGTCTGCCCGTTCGCTGGTGCGCAGCACGACACTGTCGAGGCGCGGAATGGTCAGCCCGGCCAGACTGATTGCCACCTGATCGCCGGGACGGATGTCGAGGGTTTGCCAGCGCTTGAGCGAGCTGACGCTGACCCGTTTGATCTCGCGGTCATCGAGTCTGACGGGCAGCAGTTCCAGCACCGGCGTGATCCGCCCGGTGCGGCCGATCTTGAAACTGACCTTGCGCACTTCGGCCAATGCCTGGGCGAACGGGTATTTCCAGGCGATCGCCCAATACGGCGCGCGAGCCTGCCAGCGTTCGGCAGGTGGCCGTTGGCTCTGACGCAGCACCACGCCGTCGCTGGCAAAGGGCAGTGGCGAGCGATACCAGTGTTCACGCCATTTTTGCGCGTCCTCGAATCGGTTGATGGGCTGTGTATAGGTTTCGGTTGCAGCGAATCCCAATGCCTGGAGTTCGGACAATCTCTCCGGCAGCCGCACAGGACCTTGCGGCCAGTCCCAGACAAACAGGCCGATCCCGGCGGCCTGTTCAACATCGAGTGTTTTACGTCCCATCATCCCGGCGATGGTGGCGCGGGCATTGACGCTGCCGGACTGTGATTGAACATGGGCGTTCAGGCGCCAATAGAGTTCGCCCTGTACCAGCAGATCCCGTGGCTGCCTCAACCGTTGCGGAATGGCTGCGATCCTGCGCGCGGAGGCGGTCCAGTCCTGGCCGTTGACCCCGTCACCGCGACTGATCGCCTGCTGCAATATTCCCTGGCGGTAGATCAGCGTGACAGCCACGCCGTCGACCTTGGGCTGCACCCAGACGTTCTGGCGATCGCGTAACCAGTGGGCGACGTCTTCGGCTTTGTGCAGCTTGTCCAGACCGGTGTGGGCGATGGGGTGGGTGACCGGGCCGGACGCGGTGTGCAACGGCTGCGGGGATGAGGGTTGATTGAAACAGGCTTGCCATTCTTTCAGCCGCAGCCGGGACTGGTCATAGAGTTCGTCGCTGATCAATGAACGGCCTTCGCGGTGATAGGCGTCGTCCCATTGGTCGATCTGGTTTTGCAGGGTGGTGATTTCGCGTTGGGCTTGGGAAAGATCCCAGTTCGGGCAGTTGGCTTGGCTGACAAGGGTGATGAGTGCCAGCAGGAAGGCCAGCAACAGGCGCAGTGTGAAGAGCATTGTGAGCGTCCTTGCTCGGGGGGTGATGCTTGAAGGGTAGGTGAGGATCTGAAGAACGTTGCGCGGCTTTTTTGCGAACTGTTTCGGGGCAGGGGAGCTGGTGTTGCCGGGGCGGGCGCCTTCGCGAGCAGGCTCGCTCCCACACGGATCCCAAGAATCTGTCAGGCATGAAAAAGCCCCGCACGGCGCAAACCGTGCGGGGCTTTCATGCAGCCAGGGTATTACAGGCCAGCGGCAGAACGCAGGGCGTCGGCGCGGTCGGTTTTTTCCCAGGTGAACGTGGTGAAGCTGTCTTCGCCAACGGTCTTGGTCTGCGGCGCACGACCGAAGTGGCCGTAGGCTGCGGTTTCCTGGTACATCGGGTGCAGCAGGTCGAGCATGGTGGTGATTGCGTATGGACGCAGGTCGAACACTTCACGCACCAGTTTGATGATCTTGTCATCGCTGATCTTGCCGGTGCCGAAGGTGTTCAGCGAGATCGACGTAGGCTGGGCCACACCGATCGCGTAGGAAACCTGAATCTCGCAACGCTCGGCCAGGCCGGCCGCAACGATGTTCTTGGCCACGTAACGGCCAGCGTAGGCAGCCGAACGGTCAACCTTCGATGGATCCTTGCCGGAGAACGCGCCGCCGCCGTGACGGGCCATGCCGCCGTAGCTGTCGACAATGATCTTGCGGCCGGTCAGACCGCAGTCACCTACCGGGCCGCCAATGATGAACTGGCCGGTCGGGTTGATGTGGAACTGGGTGTCCTTGCTCAGCAGTTCGGCAGGCAGTACGTGCTTGACGATCAGCTCCATCACGCCTTCGCGCAGGTCTTTGTACGACACTTCCGGGTTGTGCTGGGTCGACAGCACCACAGCGTCGATGCCGACAACCTTGCCGCCTTCGTAACGGCAGGTCACTTGCGACTTGGCATCCGGACGCAGCCAAGGCAGCAGGCCCGACTTGCGTGCTTCAGCCTGACGCTGCACCAGCTGGTGCGAGAAGGTGATCGGTGCTGGCATCAAAACGTCTGTTTCGTTGCTGGCGTAGCCGAACATCAGGCCCTGGTCGCCGGCGCCCTGATCTTCAGGCTTGGCACGGTCAACACCCTGATTGATGTCGGGGGACTGCTTGCCGATGATGTTCATCACGCCGCAGGTGGCGCCGTCGAAGCCGACTTCGGAGCTGGTGTAGCCGATGTCGCAAATCACGTCACGAACGATCTGCTCCAGGTCGACCCAGGCGCTGGTGGTCACTTCACCGGCAACGATGGCCACGCCGGTCTTGACCAGGGTTTCCACAGCCACGCGAGCATGTTTGTCCTGGGCAATAATGGCGTCCAGCACCGCATCGGAAATCTGGTCGGCGATTTTGTCCGGATGTCCTTCAGACACGGACTCGGAGGTGAAGAGGGAGTATTCGCTCATCTCGATGTTTTCCTGAATTTACCGATGGTGAGTGTCGCCAGCCGGTCGCTGAAAGTGGCGAACCTGGATCTGGAAACCATTACGTAAGCCTACATAGAGGCTTTCCCCGGGAACGAGTCCCGCAGCGGTGGCCCAACGGGCCAGATCGTCCTGTTCAAACCCCAACCAGAGATCACCGCAGGCCTCCCTGGCCCAACTCTGGTTGTGGCTACATAACTCTGTCACGAGCAGGCTACCGCCCGGTTGCAGCAAGTCGGCCATGTGCCTGAGCGCATCGGCCGGGGCGGCGAAATGGTGCAGGACCATGTTCAACACCACGCAATCGGCTTGAAGGCTTGTGCCGTTCAATGCATCGGCCAATTGCAGGCTGACGTTAGCCAGCTGTTCACGTTCACATACCTGACGCGCCAGTTCGAGCATCGCCGGGCTGTTGTCCAGCGCGGTTACGGTGCCGAAGCGACGGGCCAGTTCCGGCAGAAAAGCACCATCGCCGGGGCCGACTTCAATGGCCGTGGCTGCACCATCGAAGTTCAGTTTGTCGAGCAGGGCCAGCACGCTGTCACGGTACTGCGGCAGGCCTGCGATCAAGTCCTGCTGGGCACGGAATTTTTCCGCGACCCGAGCGAAAAAGTCCCGGCTGGCGGCGGCACGCTGACCATGAACCTGCTCGATGCGTGCTTGCACTTCATCAGGCAGATCCAGATCGTCGACTTCTTCCAACAACGCCGCGTGCAGCTTGCCGCCGAGCAATCCACTGTGGGGCAGGGCGCGACGATAAAAAATTGCGTTGCCCTCACGGCGTGTCGCCACCAGGTCGGCTTGCGCCAGCACCTTGAGGTGATGGCTCATGCCCGACTGGCCGATGCCGAAAATCTGCGCCAGCTCCAGCACGCCAAACGAATCGTTGGCCAGCGCGCGCAATACATTCAGCCGCAGCGGATCGCCGCCGGCCTTGCACAGGGCCGCCAGCTCGTCGCAATCGTCATGGCGAATGGAAGGCACGCGTAAGTTCATAGGGCTGGCAGTCTAGAGACGGGGGCAAGGCATCGCAAGGTCAATATCAAAAAGTTTTGATATTGCTCGATAAATGGCACTTCTCGGCGGACGGCAGTCTCTACAAACGAATAGCGGAAAGGTTTCACCAAGCGAAACCTGTGCTATCGATTGGAAAAACGCCTGCCGATGACTATCTGTCATTGCCCCGAGGCGCATGGGTGAGGGAAAATGCCCTCCTTTTTTCCGTTTCAGTCTATTCACACCCAGGAGATCAGCGATGCCTAGCCGTCGTGAGCGTGCCAACGCCATTCGTGCCCTCAGCATGGATGCCGTGCAAAAAGCCAACAGCGGCCATCCCGGTGCCCCTATGGGTATGGCAGATATTGCCGAAGTGCTGTGGCGCGACTACCTCAAGCACAACCCGAGCAACCCGTCGTTCGCCGACCGTGACCGCTTCGTGCTGTCCAACGGCCACGGCTCGATGTTGATCTACTCGCTGCTGCACCTGACCGGCTACGACCTGTCCATCGACGACCTCAAGCAGTTCCGTCAACTGCACAGCCGCACTCCAGGCCACCCGGAATTCGGTTACACCCCGGGCGTCGAAACCACCACCGGCCCGCTGGGTCAGGGTCTGGCCAACGCCGTCGGTTTCGCTCTGGCTGAAAAAGTCATGGGCGCGCAGTTCAACCGTCCCGGCCACAACATCGTTGACCACCACACCTACGTGTTCCTCGGTGATGGCTGCATGATGGAAGGCATTTCCCACGAAGTCGCCTCCCTGGCCGGCACGCTGGGCCTGGGCAAGCTGATTGCCTTCTACGATGACAACGGCATTTCCATCGACGGTGAAGTCGAAGGCTGGTTCACCGATGACACGCCGAAGCGTTTCGAAGCCTACAACTGGCAGGTGATCCGCAACGTCGACGGCCACGATCCGGAAGAGATCAAGACCGCCATCGAAACTGCGCGCAAGAGCGCTCAACCGACGCTGATCTGCTGCAAGACCACCATCGGTTTCGGTTCGCCGAACAAGCAGGGCAAGGAAGATTGCCACGGCGCCCCACTGGGTGACGCGGAAATCGCCCTGACCCGTCAGGCGCTGAACTGGAACCACGGCCCGTTCGAAATCCCGGCCGAGATCTATGCCGAGTGGGACGCCAAAGAAGCTGGCCGCGCGGTCGAAGCCGAGTGGGATCAGCGTTTCGCCGCCTACTCCGCTGCGTTCCCGACTGAAGCCAACGAGCTGATCCGTCGTCTGAGCGGCGAACTGCCGGCCGACTTCTCGGAAAAAGCCTCGGCCTATATCGCCGAAGTCGCGGCCAAGGGCGAAACCATCGCCAGCCGTAAAGCCAGCCAGAACACCCTCAACGCCTTCGGCCCGCTGCTGCCGGAAATGCTCGGCGGTTCGGCTGACCTCGCCGGCTCCAACCTGACCCTGTGGAAAGGCTGCAAAGGCGTCAGCGCTGAAGATGCCAGCGGCAACTACATGTACTACGGCGTGCGCGAGTTCGGCATGACCGCGATCATGAACGGCGTCGCCCTGCACGGCGGTCTGGTGCCTTACGGCGCGACCTTCCTGATGTTCATGGAATACGCGCGCAACGCCGTACGCATGTCGGCTTTGATGAAGAAACGCGTGATCCACGTCTACACCCACGACTCCATCGGTTTGGGCGAAGACGGCCCGACGCACCAGCCGATCGAGCAACTGACCAGCCTGCGCAGCACGCCGAACCTCGATACCTGGCGTCCAGCCGACGCCGTGGAATCGGCGGTGGCCTGGAAAAACGCGCTGGAGCGCAAGGACGGCCCTTCGGCGCTGATCTTCTCCCGGCAGAATCTGCAACATCAGGAACGCGACGCTGGCCAGATTGCCAACATCAGCCGTGGCGGTTATGTGCTCAAGGATTGCGCAGGCGAGCCTGAGCTGATCCTGATCGCCACCGGTTCGGAAGTCGGTCTGGCGGTTCAAGCCTTCGACAAACTGACCGAGCAGGGCCGCAAGGTTCGCGTGGTCTCGATGCCTTGCACCAGCGCGTTTGATGCTCAGGATGCGGAGTACAAGCAATCGGTTCTGCCGTTGCAGGTCAGCGCACGTATCGCCATCGAAGCGGCCCACGCCGATTTCTGGTTCAAGTACGTGGGTCTGGAAGGTCGCGTTATCGGCATGACCACCTACGGTGAGTCGGCGCCGGCTTCGGCATTGTTCGAAGAGTTCGGTTTTACCCTGGAAAACATCTTGGGTCAGGCTGAAGAGCTGCTGGAAGACTAAATCTGACAGTTGTGTTGTCCGGGCTGACGCCTTCGCGAGCAGGCTCGCTCCCACAGGGAAATGCATTCCAATGTGGGAGCGAGCCTGCTCGCGAAAGCGTTGGTTCAGGCAATATCGCACTGCATGATTCACCACGGTAATCGAGAACCCCATGCCTCAACCGCGTCCCTACAAAGTTGCACTCAACGGCTACGGCCGCATTGGTCGTTGCGTCTTGCGGGCGTTGTTCGAGCGCGGCGCGAAGGCCGGGTTTGAAATTGTCGCGATCAACGATCTGGCCGACATGGCCAGCATCGAATACCTGACACGCTTCGACTCCACCCACGGCCGCTTTCCCGGCGAAGTGCGGGTTGAGGGCGATTGTCTGCATATCAATGGCGACTGCGTGAAGGTCCTGCGCAGTGCCACCCCTGAAGGTATCGATTGGGCGTCGCTAGGCGTCGATCTGGTGCTGGAATGCTCCGGCGCTTACCACACCCGTGCCGATGGCCAACGATTTCTCGATGCCGGCGCGCCGCGCGTGCTGTTCTCGCAGCCGATGGCCAGCGAAGCGGATGTCGACGCCACCATCGTCTACGGCGTCAATCAGGACTGCCTGACCGGCGATGAACTGCTGGTGTCCAACGCCTCGTGCACCACCAACTGCGGCGTGCCGCTGCTGCGTCTGCTCGATCAGGCGATCGGTCTGGATTACGTGTCGATCACCACCATTCACTCGGCAATGAACGATCAGCCGGTGATCGACGCCTATCATGACGAAGACCTGCGCCGCACGCGTTCGGCGTTCCAGTCGGTGATCCCGGTGTCCACTGGTCTGGCGCGTGGTATCGAGCGCCTGCTGCCGGAACTTGCCGGACGAATTCAGGCCAAAGCCGTGCGCGTGCCGACAGTCAACGTGTCCTGCCTCGACATCACGATGCAGACCGCCACCGCGACTGACGCCAATGAGGTCAACCGGATCCTGCGCGAAGCCGCCACCAGCGGCCCGCTCAAAGGCCTTTTGGCCTACACCGAGTTGCCGCACGCCAGCTGTGATTTCAACCATGACCCACATTCGGCCATCGTCGATGCCAGTCAGACCCGTGTTTCCGGCCCCAAACTGGTGAACATCCTGGCCTGGTTCGACAACGAATGGGGTTTTGCCAACCGAATGCTGGACGTTGCAGACCACTATCTGCAAACAGCAACTTCAAAAAAACCGTAGGAAGTGCGACCCATGACCGTGTTGAAGATGTCCGACCTCGATCTGCAAGGTAAGCGCGTATTGATCCGCGAAGACCTCAACGTCCCCGTCAAGGACGGTGTTGTCACCAGCGACGCGCGCATCCTGGCTTCGCTGCCGACCATCAAGCTGGCCCTGGAAAAAGGCGCGGCAGTGATGGTCTGCTCGCACCTGGGCCGTCCTACCGAAGGCGAGTTCTCCGCCGAAAACAGCCTGAAACCTGTCGCCGACTACCTGAGCAAAGCGCTCGGGCGCGAAGTGCCGCTGGTGGCTGATTACCTCGGTGGTGTTGAAGTCAAGGCTGGCGACATCGTGCTGTTCGAAAACGTGCGCTTCAACAAGGGCGAGAAAAAGAACGCCGACGATCTGGCCCAGCAATACGCGGCCCTGTGCGACGTGTTCGTGATGGACGCTTTCGGTACTGCTCACCGCGCCGAAGGTTCGACCCATGGCGTCGCCAAGTTCGCCAAAGTCGCCGCTGCCGGCCCGTTGCTGGCCGCTGAACTGGACGCACTGGGCAAAGCCCTGGGCTCACCGGCCAAGCCAATGGCGGCCATTGTTGCCGGCTCCAAGGTCTCGACCAAACTCGACGTACTCAACAGCCTGAGCCAGATCTGCGATCAACTGATCGTCGGTGGCGGCATCGCCAACACCTTCCTCGCTGCCGCCGGTCACCCGGTCGGCAAATCGCTGTACGAACCGGACCTGCTCGACACCGCCCGTGAAATCGCGGCGAAAGTCAGCGTGCCGTTGCCGGTTGACGTCGTGGTCGCCAAGGAATTTGCCGAAAGCGCTGAAGCGACTGTGAAGCTGATCGCTGATGTTGCGGCTGACGACATGATTCTCGACATCGGCCCGCAAACCGCGGCCAATTTCGCCGAGCTGCTGAAGTCGTCGAAAACCATTCTGTGGAACGGCCCGGTCGGCGTGTTCGAGTTCGATCAGTTCGGCAACGGCACCAAAGTGCTGGCCCAGGCCATTGCCGAAAGCTCGGCATTCTCCATTGCCGGCGGTGGCGACACCTTGGCGGCGATCGATAAATATGGCGTGGCTGAGCAGATCTCCTACATTTCCACCGGTGGTGGCGCGTTCCTCGAATTCGTCGAGGGCAAGGTGCTGCCTGCCGTTGAAGTCCTGGAAAGCCGGGCCAAGGCCTGAGGCCGCCCGTTTGGCCAGGCAAAGGAGTGTTCACATGGTCAAGTCGTTAGCGCTGTTGTTGCTGACCGGTACGCTGGCGGCCTGCGGGAGCACCCCGAAGGCTGACGCGACGCCAGCACCGAGCGAACCGCAGAAGGGCTGTTATCAAGCCGACTGGCAGGCCGAAACCAACCCGGTGCTGAACAAGCGCTCGGGTCCGGACGGCCTGGACAAATACGAGACGCAAACCCCGGTCAAGGAACATGGTTGTCCTTGACGGGTCTGACTCTTTAACTCAGGGCTGGCGGCATGCGTCGTCAGTCGAGGAACACGGATGAAAGGCTTGATCGCCATTGCGGCGTTGGCATTGTTGGGTGGTTGCGCGCAGTTGAGCCTGTTTCAGTCGTCGGCCCCGGCAGACGACTGGACGACCTGGACCTGCGACAGTCAGGCCAAGGTGTTGTGGCGTTACGCCGATGCCGGACAGAAGGAAGTCGACGTTCGCCTCGGCGGCGGTGATCAGGTCTATCGCCTGAAAGAAGAGCCGGGCGCCTCTGGCACGCTGTACAGCGATGGCATGCTGGCGTTTCACGTCAAGGGTGACGAGGGCCTGGTGTACTGGGTCGCCACCAATGACCTCATTGGCCGTGGTTGCAAGGCCGAGTAACACGATTGAATTGGTGTACAGAGATCCAAATGTGGGAGCGAGCCTGCTCGCGAAAGCAATCTTGCCGTCGATGATGCAGTGTCTGTCAGACCGCTTTCGCGAGCAGGCTCGCTCCCACAGGGATTCTCTGTTGTTCACACAGTTTTGGTAACACCGAATCACCAGACCGGGCCTCAACCCCCGATCTGCATTAACTTGAATAGCCGCCGCCGCTCCGGCAGGCTGGCACGATCAACGACCCTCAACCGGGAGAGACACACACAATGGCACTTATCAGCATGCGCCAGATGCTGGACCACGCAGCCGAGTTCGGCTACGGCGTTCCAGCCTTCAACGTCAACAACCTTGAGCAGATGCGCGCCATCATGGAAGCCGCTGACAAGACTGACTCCCCGGTGATCGTCCAGGCTTCGGCCGGCGCCCGCAAATACGCCGGCGCGCCATTCCTGCGTCACTTGATCCTGGCGGCGATCGAAGAATTCCCGCACATCCCGGTGTGCATGCACCAGGACCACGGCACCAGCCCTGACGTCTGCCAGCGTTCGATTCAACTGGGCTTCAGCTCGGTGATGATGGACGGCTCGCTGGGCGAAGACGGCAAGACCCCGACGGACTACGACTACAACGTCCGCGTCACCCAACAAACCGTCGCCATGGCCCACGCCTGCGGCGTTTCGGTAGAAGGCGAGCTGGGTTGCCTGGGTTCGCTGGAAACCGGCATGGCCGGTGAAGAAGACGGCATCGGCGCCGAAGGCGTTCTGGATCACAGCCAGATGCTGACCGACCCGGAAGAAGCCGCTGACTTCGTCAAACGCACCCAGGTCGATGCCCTGGCCATCGCCATCGGCACCAGCCACGGCGCCTACAAGTTCACCAAGCCACCGACCGGTGACGTGCTGGCGATCGACCGCATCAAGGAAATCCACAAGCGCATCCCTAACACCCACCTGGTGATGCACGGTTCGTCCTCCGTGCCACAAGAGTGGCTGGCGATCATCAACCAGTACGGCGGCGACATCAAAGAAACCTACGGCGTCCCGGTTGAAGAAATCGTCGAAGGCATCAAGCACGGCGTGCGAAAGGTCAACATCGACACCGACCTGCGCTTGGCATCGACCGGTGCGATGCGTCGCCTGATGGCCACCAACCCAAGCGAGTTCGACCCACGTAAATTCTTCGGCGCCACCGTGACAGCAATGCGCGATGTATGTATCGCTCGTTATGAAGCGTTCGGTACTGCCGGTAATGCCTCGAAGATCAAACCGATCTCGCTGGAAGCGATGTACCAGCGTTATCTGAAGGGTGAGTTGAACGCCAAGGTCAACTGAGCCTGAGTGTTGAGCTGATTAAAAAGAAACCCGCCGAGGCGGGTTTCTTTGTGGGCGTAGTTAAACAAATATTTCCGCTACCTCTTCAAGCGTGGGCATGACTGCTGGACTGACGGTGAGCTCGCAATCCAGAGCGGCAATAACACGTGCATAGGCGTTCATGTCCACAGAAAGGGTGCCTTTCTCTATAGCGATGACTTTGTTTCGCGTCACTCTCGCGAGCTCGGCGAGTTGCGCTTGCGTTAGTCCGCGCTCCCTACGCCTTATGCGTAATTGGGCGGCGAGGCGGCTCATTAATAGAACGTAATCCATGCACTGTCTCTGTAACTTTCAAAGTTAAATGTGGCGTAAACGCTACATTTGCTCACTATAAGTCCGCTCGCACGCGTATGCGTCTACTCAATCTCTCAGACCCTTTTTCCACGCTGCTGGCGCCGCCTTCTCCAGACTGCACTTCACAGGGCACAGCTAGCTGAATGGCACCTGTAAGGGAAGTTTGGAAGATTTTCCGACGAAGAGTCCTTTATCAGTGATTACTCCTTCAGTTCAACGTGATCCAGTGCCTGATTTACTGCCAGTTCACCGAGCATGACGACCTGCGCGATCCCCAGCGCAGTTTTGCGATGCGAGTGGTCGAGCATCGCGGCGAAGTTGTTGAGCATGACGCTGGCTGAGCCCAAGGTTTCGCTGGCGTTGGCCAGCAGGGATTCGGTGTTGTATTTCGGGTTTGCGAAGTACATGGGCTCGGGTTCGTTGGTGCTAGCCATGATAAGGGCGGCGGGATTGAGGTAGTGGTCGAGGGCGCGTTCGGCGGCGTCGTTGAGTTTTTTTGAGTCGAGGGATTCGTATGGCGAGGCCGGGTCGGTGGCCGGCGGATGTGGAGTTGATTTAGTCATTTGCTCGAAACCTGATTGGAGTGCCTCCGCTCTGGCTACTAATCAAAGTGGAGGCAACTGTACGCAGGTTAGTAGACCGGGGTTTCGAGCAAGCCGGCGCACCCGAAGGTGCCCTGCGCACAGCTGCCATCAAGCGCAGGAATCGAAATCCCCGACTGACAGATGCTTGTGCATCACGCTTGAAACCGCGGGCTACTAAACCCGATCACCGGGAATCAGTGACACGAATCAAGTTACCGATGGCCCGCCAGGCGCACAAGCCGGCGAATTCTGGCGTAGTGGTAGGCAACGACGCAAGCTGTTGTAGGCATCCGGAAGTAACCGCTGACAGCTCTAAACAGCGCTGTTTAAAGGTAGGAGCTGCCGAAGGCTGCGATCTTTTGATTCTGTCTTTTTAGAATCAAAAACAAGATCAAAAGATCGCAGCCTCCGGCAGCTCCTACAGTAGGATTTGCGCTACTTGTCGTGATCAATATCCAGTTTGGTAAACGTCACCTGCCCACCTTCGCTGGTATACCCGGTGTTGTCCTGCACATACACCCCAGCCTTGAAATACAGCGGCTTGTCGCGCCAGGTCGCGCTGATCTGTGAGTCCCATTGATACCCCGCCGCACTTACGCCCAGTGCGCCGCCGGGACTTAGGTGGATCAGGTAGTTGAATTCACGATCAAGCTTGACGCCGGTGGCGAGGGTGATGACGCGGCTTTCGGCGTCGTCCGGGCGCATGCGCACTTTGATCACCAGATTGCCGGTCTGGGTTTTTTCCTTGTACTGGTATTCCAGCTTGACCATCGGCCGCTGGCTCTCGTACGCGTGGATCTGGCCGATGACGATCTTGCCCGAGCTCGGCACCTTGTTCACCGCGAGGGTGGCGCGCAGCAGGTTGTCGGCGTCCGGGTAGTACCAGTTGCGCAGGGTGCCGTTGCTATAGGTTTCGCGCAGTTCGGTACGCGGGTAGATGGCGTTTTCGGTTTTCGAGCCAGTCACCGGGGACCAGAAGAACAGGGTGCCGGTGTCGGAATGGAAGTACTGATCCTTGAAGCCATCCACCAGTTTTGAGGTTTCGACGGTGTACGGCGGGCTGCCAACAGGAACGCTGAGGTTCCAGGTTGCGAGGTCGATCATGACGGTTCTTCCAATCAATTCATCCGGAACGCCGGTGCCAGAAGCTCTAGCCCGCGCGTTTTCGGGCGTCTTTATAAGCGTAGCGGCAATTTTTGTTAATGCCCGCCCGGCGATTACTTGACGTCAAAGTCCTGTCGAAATGCCATCCCGCCCGGTTTTCGGGGGCTGTAGCGGTGACCGTTAGTCGGCTGGGTTGAGCATTGTTTAAATGATGGCGGGATGACAGCTTCTGCTTTCACCGATCCGCGTCTAGAGTGAAGGCTCAGTACGTCTATGGTTTTGCCGGCAACCGGTCCCGATAAGAGAAGCAGCATGGAATGCGCGCAACCCCAGCCAGGTGAAGGCAGCTCGGTCCTTTTGATCGTCGATGATTACCCCGAAAATCTGATCAGCATGCGCGCGTTGCTGCAGCGTCAGGATTGGCACGTGATGACCGCCGCCTCGGGTTTCGAGGCGCTGAACCTTTTGCTCGAACACGACATCGACCTGGTCCTGCTCGATGTGCAGATGCCCGGCATGGACGGTTTCGAGGTCGCACGGTTGATGCGCGGCAGTCAGCGTACGCGCCTGACACCGATCATTTTCCTCACCGCCAACGAGCAATCCCAGGACGCCGTGATCAAGGGCTATGCCAGCGGCGCGGTGGATTACCTGTTCAAGCCGTTCGATCCGCAAATCCTCAAGCCCAAGGTCCAGGCGCTGCTCGAGCACCAGCGCAATCGCCGTGCCCTGCAACGCCTCAGTCATGACCTGGAAGTGGCGCGCGCCTTCAATGCCTCGGTGCTGGACAACGCCGCCGAAGGCATTCTGGTGTTGAGCGAGGACGGCGTGATCCGCTTTGCCAACCCGGCGATTTCGCGACTGCTCAATGCGCCGGTGAAGGATCTGGAAGGCAAGGAGTTTCTCGATTTCCTGCAGAAGCCACACATTCCCCTGTGGGCCGATTCCGAGTTCTACGCCGGTTACCAGCGCGGTGAAACCCTGCGCCTGCATGATGCGTTGCTGCGCACGGCGCCCGGGCAGCAAGTGCCGGTGGCATTGTCCTGCGCGCCGCTGCCCTCGGAGCAGCACGCGATGGTGGTGACGGTGCTGGACATGTCGGTGGTGCGTCACTTGCACCAGCAACTGGAATTCCAGGCGGTAACCGATCCGCTGACCGGGCTGCTCAACCGGCGCGGGTTCTACCAGACCGTGGAAAACCTGTTGTTGCGCGGGGAACGCAGCGACAGCAGCTGGGTGCTGCTCTACCTCGATCTCGATGGCTTCAAACGGGTCAATGATTCCCTCGGCCATGACGCCGGCGACCGCGTGTTGCGCTGGGTTTCCGAGCAACTGAAGGCGTGCCTGCGGCCGTTCGATATTCTCGCGCGCATGGGCGGCGATGAATTCACCGCGCTGCTGGATCTGGAGTTTCCCGAGCAAGCAGCGAAGGTTGCTGAAAAACTCATCGAACGGGTGTCGGTGTGTCAGCAGATCGAAGGTCTGGATATCGTTCTCGGCGCCAGTATCGGCATTGCCACTTATCCCGATTGCGGGCGCAATCTCGACGGCTTGCTGCGCGCATCGGACATCGCTATGTACGAGGCCAAGCGCGCCGGGCGCCAGCAATATCGCTTCTACGATCACGAAATGAACGGTCGCGCACGCTCGCGTCTGATGCTTGAAGACAGTGTGCGCGAGGCCATCGAGAATCGTGATTTCAATCTGGTCTATCAGCCGCAAGTGGCGATCGGCAGCGGACAGATCCGTGGGTTCGAAGCGTTGCTGCGCTGGCAGCATCCGAGCGTCGGCGATGTGCCGCCGGGGTTGTTTCTGCCGTTGCTGGAAGAGGCGCGCTTGATCAGTCGCCTCGGCAGCTGGATCTATCACCGTGGCGCCGGCCAGCGCAAAGCCTGGGAAACCTTGTTCGCCGAAGATCTGGTGCTCGGCGTGAGCCTGAGCAACACCCAGTTCGGCCTGCCGAATCTGGTCACTGAATTGCGTCAAGTCATGGAACGCCATGCGTTGCAACCGCGGCAACTGGAAGTCGAGGTCACTGAAGAAGCGTTGATGCAAAACCCGGACGAAACCCGCAAGCAACTGCGGCTGCTGCGTCATCTCGGGGTGCGCGTGGCGCTGGATGATTTTGGTTCGGGGCCGTGCTCGCTGGCGCATCTGCGCGATCTCGAACTGGATACGCTGAAACTCGACCGCCACTTGATCGCGCGCTTGCCGGACTCGCCACGTGATGCGGCGCTGGTGCGCATGGTCATCGATCTGTGCAAGCAATACGGTCTGCTGGTGATTGCCGAAGGAGTGGAAACCCTCGAGCAATATCAGTGGCTGCAAACCCATGGTTGCGAATACGTGCAGGGCTTCCTCGTCGCGCGGCCGTTGATCGCCGAAGACGCGGTCAGCTTCGTTGAACCGTTTGACTGGAGCGCGTTGCCCGGTTGAATTCGCTACACTGGCGGACCTTTTTCGAACCGCGTCGCTCGTCCATGACTGTGTTGAAGTACCTCCAGGCCTACCCCGCACAATTGCAGGATCAGGTGCGCCAACTGATTGCCGAAGGGCGCCTGGGTGAATACCTGAATCAGCGCTATTCAGGGCGACACGACGTGCAGAGCGACAAGGCCTTGTACAGCTACGCGCTGGATCTCAAGCAGCAGTACATGCGCAATGCGCCGGCCATCGACAAAGTGCTGTTCGACAACCGCCTCGACCTGACGCACCGCGCGCTCGGTCTGCACACCACGGTGTCGCGGGTGCAGGGCGGCAAGCTCAAGGCCAACAAGGAAATCCGCATCGCCGCGCTGTTCAAGGACGCCGCGCCGGATTTTCTGAAGATGATCGTGGTGCACGAGCTGGCGCACTTCAAGGAATCGGATCACAACAAGGCGTTCTATAAACTGTGCGAGCACATGCTGCCGGGGTATCACCAGATCGAGTTCGATCTGCGTGTGTACCTGACGTGGCGGGATATGCAGGCTTGACCAATCAGGAAGGTGTGGATGGACGTCAGCAAGACCAAGAGCAGTTTCTATCGCCGTTTGTACGTGGCTTATCTGATCGATAGCGGCCTGGCGCCGAGTGTGCCGACGCTGACCGAAGTCACCGGCATGCCGCGACGCACGGCGCAGGACACGATTGCCGCGCTGGCCGATCTGGACATCATCTGTGAGTTCGAGCAGGAAGAGGGCGCGCGCAATCATGCCGGGCGCTATCGGATTCGTGAGTGGGGAGCGATTGATTGCGGCTGGATCGAGCGCAATTTGCGGCAGATAAAGGCAGTGCTTGAATACCCCTGATTCCTGCGCCGACGGTTCTGACGCCTTCGCGAGCAGGCTCGCTCCCCCAATGGATATGCATTCCCTGTGGGAGCGAGCCTGCTCGCGAAAGGGCCTTCAGGACCGACGCATGCCGATGTGCGGAATGTCATCCTCCAGATATTCCTCGCCGACTGCGACAAACCCGTACCTGCCGTAATACCCCTGCAAGTGTGCCTGCGCCGACAGATAGATCGGCACCTGCGGCCAGTGCTTTTCGGCCTGCTTCAGCGCCTGTTCCATCATCGCGTGGCCCAACCCTTTGCCACGGCCGGCGGACGCGGTCACCACGCGGCCAATCACCACGTCGCCGCCCTGGGATTCCGGGTCGAGCAGGCGCAAATAAGCCATCAGCTGATCATCCTCCCAGCCCATCAGGTGATGGGTATCGCCCTCCAGATCCTGGCCGTCGAGGTCTGGATAAGCACATTTCTGTTCGACCACGAATACGTCAGAGCGCAGCTTCAACAGGGCATACAACTGCTCTTTGCCCAAATCGCGATGATGTTTGCAGATCCACTCGATTGTCATTTTTCGATTCCTTGACCATGTCGCCCGATACTAAGCGCAGCAGCGCCGTATGTCTGTATGGCGCAACAGTCTGTGATAAAGGTCAAAATGCCACTATTCCTTTCTCGCGCTGGCTGCGACTTTGTGTAATCTGCTCAAGAGCACTGTCCACTGGCTCCCATGAGCTAATGTTCAATGCTTGGGTTTTGCCGGTAAGGGGCCTTGGGTTTTGACGTGAAACCACGTCGGGCGGTTGCCCGCTGAGGATGTTCAAGCATGCTGCGATTGCTTCAAGCCGTTGCTTTGATCGGACTGCTGGTGCTCGGCCAGGATGTTGCGGCGCAGAAGCTGCGGCTGGCGTTCGATAATTGGCCGCCATTTACCGACGATGCACTGGTCAACGGTGGCCTGGCCACCGACATTGTCAGCACCGCACTGGCTCGCGCCGGTTATGCCAGCGGTTACGAACAAGTGCCGTGGGCGCGAGCATTGCTGGGGATTGGCGAGGGGCGTTACGACGTGCTGGTCAATGCCTGGTACAACGACGAACGCACGCAGATCGGTCAGTTTTCCGGTGAGTACCTGATCAATCGCATCCGCTTCCTCAAGCGTAAAGACGCACCCATTGAATACAACAGCCTCGAGCAACTGCACACCTATCCGATTGCGGTGGTGCGCGGGTACGCCTATTCCGCCCCGTTCGATGCCGACACGGCGATGCAGAAAGTGCCCGTGCACAACTTCGCCATGGGCGTGCGCATGCTCGCGGCGGATCGGGTCAAGCTGACCCTGGAGGATGAGTACGTGGCGAAGTATTACCTGGCCCGGGAATCGGCCAAGGTGCGCAATTCGGTGGAGTTTTTACCCAAGCCGTTGAGTGAGAACAGCCTGCATATTCTGGTCAGCCTGAAGAATCCGCAGCATGAGCAGATCGTCGCCGGGTTTGACCGGGCGATTGCAGCGATGAAGGCTGACGGGACTTATGAGAAGTTATTGCGGCGGCATGGAATGTGAAGGGTGATCCGGCATTTTCTTTGTGGCTGATGACCTCTTCGCGAGCAGGCTCGCTCCCACAATTTGAAATGCATACCCTGTGGGAGCGAGCCTGCTCGCGAACGCGTCGTCTCAGGCGCCGCTGATTTCGGCAGTGTCCTTGATCAAATGCGCCGCCAATGTCCGAAGCGGCCCCAACTGCCGGCAAATCAGCGCCAACTGCGTTTGCACCAACCGCTGCCCTTCATCGATTTCATCCGGCATCTGTTCCAGCTCATTGGCCAGCGCTTCTTCTTCATCACTCTGAATTGCAATCGGCTGCTTGCTCGCAAGGCCTTGAGCGATTTCGTCGATGCTGGTCGCCAGTTTCACCCCGGCGCCTTCGATCAGATGCTCGCGCACCTCCGCTGGCAACTGTGTTTCACGGTGCGCGCCGAGCCCCGACAAATAGCTGAGAAGGGTGTGCGACAGCACCAGGAAGCGGAAGCCGACATCCGCCTCCTTACGGAAATGCCCCGGTTCCATGAGCATGTTCGCCAGTGTCGTCGACAGCGCCGCGTCGGCGTTATGGGCGTTGCGGCGGGCCAGGCGATAGGCGAGGTCGTCGCTCTTGCCGGCGGCGTATTGCTGCATGATCTGGCGCAGGTAGATGCTGTTGCAGGTCAGGGTGTTGGCCAGCACTTTGTTCAGGCGCCGGCCCTGCCAGTCCGGCAGGAACAGGAACACCGCCAGACCCGCAATCAAACTGCCGAGCAAGGTATCGAACAGCCGTGGCAGGAACAGCCCGTAGCCGTCGCCGACCTGATTGAAGCAGAACAGCACCATGATGGTGATCGCCGCCGTCGCCAGGGTGTAGCGGGTGGTGCGGTTGGTAAAGAACACCACACCGGCAGCGATGGCGAAGCACGATTGCACCACCGGGTTGGGGAACAGATCGAACAGCGCCCACGCCACCGTCAGGCCAATGGCCGTGCCGATGATCCGCTGGCCGAGCTTACGCCGGGTGGCGCCGTAGTTCGGCTGGCAGACGAACAGCGTGGTGAGGATGATCCAGTAGCCTTGCGACGGGTGAATCAGGTGCACCATGCCGTAGCCGATGCTCAGTGCCAGCGGCAAGCGCAGGGCATGGCGGAACAGCAGCGAGGTCGGCGTCAGTTGCGTACGCAGGCGAATCCATACGTCCTTGAGATTGCGCGGTGAGCGGTCGAGCAGGCTGCTGTCGGTGGCGTCCGCCAGGGCATCGGGGTTGCTGGCATCGCTGAGCAGGCGGTCGAGGGTGCCGAGGTTGGCCGCCAGTGCGCGCAGCGAGCGCAGCAGGCCGCGCCATGCCGGGTTGCTCTGGATGCGCAAGTGTTCGAGGGAGGCATGCAGGTCGTTCAGGGCTTCGGCGAAACTGGCGTCATAGATGAACGGCTGGCGCATCTGGATGGATTCGGCCAAGGCCCGGCAGGCCTTGCCCTGCTGGCGCAGCAGGCGCTGGCAGCGGAACAGCACGTCGCTGTGGAAGAACGCCTCGGCCAGCGCGTTATACGGGTAGTGCGAAGAGCTGGCGCGTTCGTGAATATCCTGCGCGAGGAAGTACAGCTTCAGATAACGGCTGACTTTCGAGCCCGGTCGACCGTTGCCGACCCTGTGCAGGATGATTTCCTTGGCCGTGTTCAGGGCGGCGACCACCCGGCCATTCTGCTGCGCCAGTTCGAGCCGCCGGGCTTCGACATCCATCTGTCGGACCGGCTCGAACAGCGAGGATTTCAGCTTCAAGTACAGGCCCAGTTCACGGAACAGCCGCGCCAGACTCTGCTGCACCGGTTGATTGGAAAACAGCGCCTGCCACAGCACCGAGAGCAGGCCATACCACGCCGCGCCGGCGACCAGCAGCATCGGTTCATGCCAGAAATCGGTAACCGCGCCGCCGCGCTGATCGACGCCGATCATCGTGTACACCGAGAGAATCAGCGTCGCCGACGCGATCGCACCGTAACGCTCGCCCAGTGCGCCGAGCATGGTCAGGCCGAAACTGGCCAGCGCTAGGGCCACGGCGAAAATGATCGGGTAGGGGAAGAGCAATTCCACCGACAGCGCGGCGATGCTGAAACACACCAGTGTCACCGCCAGAGCGTTGAGACGACCTTGCCAACTGTCGTCGGTCTCGGCCAGGGCGCTGGCGATGATGCCGAGGAACAACGGGATCAGCAGGCCCATTTCATCCTGATACCAGCACAGCGCCATGCTGCCGGTCAGGGCGATGAATACCCGCACGCTGTAGCTGAATTTATCCAGCGCCCACAGGCGCCGCAAAGACTGACGAAACGAGGTCGAGGACATGAAGTGCGAAGGCCTTCCGAGGCGATGCCGCTAAATTGAGCCAGTAATGACGCCGACGCAATGGCGCCGAGCACATCTGACAGCAAAAAGTGTTCCTTTTACTTACACCACAAACCACTGTGGGAGCGAGCTTGCTCGCGAAAGCGGAGTGTCATTCAACATTGATGTCGACTGGTACACCGCATTCGCGAGCAGGCTCGCTCCCACAGGGTTTTGTATTTGGCCTTGAGTTAAACGTACTGCGCGGCGGCGTAACCAGAGGCCCAAGCCCACTGGAAATTGAAGCCGCCCAGGTGCCCGGTGACGTCGAGCACTTCACCAATGAAGTACAGGCCCGGGCTTTTCAGCGATTCCATTGTCTTGGACGACACCTCGCGGGTGTCGACGCCGCCCAGGGTCACCTCAGCCGTGCGATAGCCTTCAGTTCCCGCCGGCACAACCTTCCAGCTGCCGAGCTTCTCGGCAATCTCCGCCAGTTCAGCGTGGGTGTACTGCTTCATCGGTTTGGAGACAAACCAGTTGTCCGCCAGCAGATTGGCCATCTTCTTGGTGTAGATCTCGCCAAGCAAAGTCTTCAGCTCGCTGTTCGGACGCTCGGCGACTTGCTCTTGCAGCCAGCTCGCCGCGTCGTGATCCGGCAGCAGGTTGATTTCCACCGTGTCGCCAGGTTCCCAGAACGAAGAGATCTGCAGAATCGCCGGGCCGCTGAGGCCACGGTGAGTGAAGAGGATGTTCTCGCGAAAGCTCTGATCATTGCAGCTGACCAGACAATCCACCGACGTCCCGGACAATTCGGTGCAGAGTTCCTTAAGCTGATCGGTGATGGTGAACGGCACCAGACCGGCGCGGGTCGGCAGCAGTTCATGGCCGAACTGTTTGGCGACTTGATAACCGAAACCGGTAGCGCCGAGAGTCGGGATCGACAGGCCTCCGGTAGCGATCACCAGAGACTGGCACTGAACCTGACCGAGTGTGGTGTCGAGCAGATAACCGCTGTCGGTTTTTTCGATGGTCTGGATCGAGGTGTCCAGGTGCAGCTCGACGCCGGCCTGATCGCATTCATCAAGGAGCATGCCGAGGATGTCGCTGGATTTGTTATCGCAGAACAGCTGGCCGAGTTTCTTCTCGTGGTACGGCACGCCATGTTTGCCGACCAGACCGATGAAATCCCACTGGGTGTAACGCGCCAGCGCCGATTTGCAGAAATGCGGATTCTGCGAGAGGAAATTGCTCGGTTCGGTGTACATGTTGGTGAAATTGCAGCGGCCACCGCCGGACATGAGGATTTTCTTGCCGGCCTTGTTCGCGTGGTCGAGCAGCAACACCTGACGCCCGCGCCCGGCGGCGGTCAGGGCACACATCAAGCCGGCGGCGCCAGCGCCAATGATCACGACTTCGGTAGAGCGCAAAACGGTGTCCTCACACAATGATCGTTCCCACGCTCTGCGTGGGAATGCCGCCATGGACGCTCTGCGTCCGTTGTTATGTGACGCGGAGCGTCACGGGATGCATTCCCACGCAGAGCGTGGGAACGATCAGGTCAGAGAATACGCACGCGCAACGAGCGGCCCTTGATCTTGCCGTCGTTCAGGCGCTGCAAGGCCTGCATGGCCACGGTGCGCTCGACAGCGACGTAGGCCTGGAAATCGAAGATGGCGATTTTGCCAACCTGCGCGCCGGGAATGCCCGCTTCGCCGGTCAGTGCGCCAAGAATGTCGCCCGGGCGCACTTTGTCTTTACGGCCAGCGCCGATGCACAGGGTAGTCATCGGCGGTTGCAGCGGTGCCAGGCCCTGGGACTTGAGGTTGTCGATCTGATCCCAGTTCAGCGGCGCTTTCTGCAACTGTTCAATGGCTTGCGCACGATGAGCTTCGGACGGCGCGACCAGGCTGATGGCGATGCCTTTCTCGCCCGCGCGACCGGTGCGGCCTACGCGGTGGATGTGGATTTCCGAATCGCGCGCCAGCTCGACGTTGATCACCATGTCCAGCGCATCGATGTCCAGGCCACGGGCGGCGACGTCGGTGGCGACCAGCACCGAGGTGCTGCGGTTGGCGAACATCGCCAGCACCTGATCGCGGTCACGCTGTTCCAGATCGCCGTGCAGGCCGACGGCGGAAATACCTTTGGCGGTCAGGTGATCGACGGTTTCCTGAACCTGCTGCTTGGTGAAGCAGAACGCTACGCAGGACGCCGGACGGAAGTGGTGCAGGACTTTGGTCACCGCGCTCATGCGCTCTTCCGGGGAAATCTCGTAGAAGCGTTGCTCGATCTGCGTGTCGTCGTGGAAGGCTTCAGCCTTGACGGTCTGCGGATCGCGCATGAATTTCGAGGCCAGTTGCTTGATCCCCACCGGGTAGGTCGCGGAGAACAGCAGAGTCTGCCGGCGCTCCGGGGTCTTGATGATGATGTCTTCGATGGCGTCGTAGAACCCCATGTCGAGCATGCGGTCGGCTTCGTCGAGGATCAGCGTGTTCAGGCCGTCGAGCACCAGCGAACCCTTGCGCAGGTGCTGCTGAATGCGCCCCGGAGTGCCGACGATGATGTGCGCGCCGTGCTCCAGCGAAGCGATCTGCGGGCCGAATGACACGCCACCGCACAGGGTCAGGACCTTGATGTTGTCTTCAGCGCGGGCCAGACGACGGACTTCCTTGGCCACCTGGTCGGCCAGCTCGCGGGTCGGGCAGATCACCAGCGCCTGGCACCCGAAGTAGCGCGGGTTGATCGGGTTGAGCAAGCCGATGCCGAACGCGGCGGTCTTGCCGCTGCCGGTCTTGGCCTGGGCGATCAGGTCCATCCCCTTGAGGATCACCGGCAAGCTCTGCGCCTGGATCGGCGTCATCTGGGCATAACCGAGTGATTCGAGGTTAGCCAGCATGGCGGCGGACAGCGGCAGAGTATTAAAAGCGGTGGCGATGGTGGTCACGGGACTGGCCTGCAAAACAAAATGTCGCGCAGTGTAGCAGCCCCGTGCCGGTTTCCTCGACAGTTCTGGACGAACAGCGATTGAACCCGAGGCAGGGATTACCTGTGGCGAGGGGATTTATCTGTGGCGAGGGGATTTATCCCCGATGGGGTGCGCAGCACCCCCAATACCTGCCACCTCAATTCATCAGGCTGACCGCATCCAACCTTTTTGGGGCTGCTGCGCAACCCAGCGGGGATAAATCCCCTCGCCACGGAAGTCCTTCAGCAGCCACAGATGTCCTCCAGCACAATCAGTGTTCGATGTGCTCCTGTGGCCGTTTCGCCCGGCGCCCGTCTTCCTTGGACAGCTGCGAGAAAATCGTCGCCGCCAGCATCGCCATCACGCCGACCGTGACGAAGGTCAGTTGGAACGCGCCGAGCACGGTTTCCACGCCATCGTTGCCGACCTTCGCAGTGAAGCCACCAAGCAGCGCACCGGCGCAGGCCACGCCGAGGCTCAGCGACAACTGCGCGACCACCGACAGCAAACTGTTGCCGCTGCTGGCGCTGGCATCGTCGAGGTCGATCAGCGTCACCGTATTCATCGCGGTGAATTGCAGCGAGTTGATCGCACCTAGCACGGCTAGCAGGCACAGCAGCAGCCAGTACGGCGTCTGTTCGCTGACCAGACCCATGCTCGCCAGCATGATCCCCAGCGCCAGCGTGTTGCCGGTGAGGACGATGCGATAGCCGAGGCGTTCGATCAGCGGACGCGCGACCCACTTGGCGATCATCGCTGCAGCGGCCAGCGGCAACATGCTCATCCCCGCTTGCGACGGCGAGTAACCCAAGGCCACTTGCAGCAGTAGCGGTACCAGAAACGGCAGGGCGCCGCTGCCCAGTCGCGCGAACAGGTTGCCGAGGATGCCCACGGCGAAGGTGCGAGTCTTGAATAATGACGGCGCGAACAACGGGTTTTCGATGTGCCCGGCGCGCAGCCAGTACGCCGCCAGACAGGCCATGCCGGCGAACAGCAGCAACATTACCCGCAGGTGCGGCAGGTGCAGTTCGCCAAGGCCTTCCATGGCAATGGTGATGAGGATCATCGCTGCGCCGAACAGCAGAAAACCGAGGCTATCGAAGCGCGTGCGCTCCGTGCCGCGCAGGTCGGGAATGAACTTCCAAACCGCATAACAACCGATCACCCCGACCGGCAGATTGATCAGAAAGATCCAGTGCCACGTCACGTATTCCACCATCCAGCCGCCCATGGTCGGGCCGATCAGCGGGCCGAGCAGGCCGGGAATGGTGATGAAACCCATGATCCGCACCAGTTCCGAGCGCGGGTAGGCACGCAGCACCACCAGCCGCCCGACCGGCAGCATCAGTGCACCGCCGAGGCCCTGAATCACCCGCGCACCGATGAGCATGCTCAGGCTGCTGGATAACGCGCACAGCAACGAGCCGAAACTGAACAGCAGAATGGCGCCGAAGAAGATTTTCTTGGTGCCGAAGCGGTCGGCGATCCATCCGGAGGCCGGGATCAGCAGGGCCACGGTGAGCATGTAGGCGATGATCACACCCTGCATGCGCAACGGGTCTTCGGCCAGATCGCTGGCCATGGCCGGCAGCGCGGTGTTGAGGATGGTCCCGTCGAGGGACTGCATGAAGAACGCGATGGCAACGACCCACGGCAACCAGCGGGCGGTGATGGCGTCGAGAGGCGGGCGGTTGGGCATGGAACCTCTTGTGGTCTGTTTGATGATCGTTCCCACGCTCTGCGTGGGAATGCCTCAACGGACGCTCTGCGTCCGCTTTTGGCTGGGACGCGGAGCGTCCCGGGCTGCATTCCCACGCGGAGCGTGGGAACGATCGCTGTCAGAGGGTCAGGGTCAACCGGCTGACCAGCGCCCCCGGCAGCAGCGACGACGAGGTATTGCGTTGGCTGTACGTACTCGCCGACAGCAGCAATTCACGCTCGGTAGTCAACGCTTCCAACTGCGAGCCGAGCAGGTTGTAGGCGCTGTCGTCGAAACGCATGGTGCTGACCGGCGCCTGGATCTCGCCGTTCTCGACCCAGAAGGTCGCGAAGCGGGTCATGCCGGTCATGCGCGCCGCCGGTTGATCCGAGTAGTTCAGGTACCACAGGTTGCTGATGTACAGCCCGGTGCCCAACTGCTTGAGGATCTCTGCTTGCGACAGATCACCGGCGGCCATGTTCAATGCGCTGGGCATCTCGCCGCCACCCGCACCGTTCGCCGCCAGACCATATTCGGCGGCGCTGCGCGAGCCGACCAGTTGATCACCGGCCCGGCCTTCGATGATCAGACGCAGATCGCTGCGCGGATATCCCTCGGCGGAAAACGCCGGGCTCAGGGATTCGCTGACTTTCTCATCCAGCGACACCAGCGGACTGAACGCCTGATCGCCGACGTAGAGTTTCTGCAACGGACTGCTCTTGCTGGCGATCGATTGCGCCGAGAACCCGCCCCAACTGAGCATGCCCATGATTTCTTCCAGTGCCGCCGGTGCCAGATAGGCGCGGTACTGTCCCGGTGCCAAAGTGCGTAACGGTCGGCCGAGAAACTCCAGCTGTTCGCGGGCCTGGGCGAAACGCCGGGCGAAACCCTCGTCGCTCCAGTCGTGCCCGGCGTAGCTGGCCTTCACCGCTTCGCCGTTTTCGTGGAACAGGCTGAAGTCGAAATTGAAGCTGTTGGCTTCATGCCAGCCGAATGCGCCGGCGGAGCTGGCGAAACCGCGGCTGATCGGGCCGGCAGCATAAAAACCGACCAGATCCAGACCTTCAGCGGCAGCGCAGATTTGCCCGACGACATCTTCGGTGTCCGGCAGCGGATGCGCTTGTACGTGCGTGCTCTGCCAGCTGTTGTGATTGAGCAGCAGGTACGGATCCTGCGGCAGCAGCGGCAGGGTTTCGCGCAATTGCTGCAGGCCCTCGGCGAGGCGTTGCAGATCGGCTTCCTGATCCCCGGACAAGGTGATCTGCAGGTCGGCGTGGCGACCGTCGTTGATCAGTTTCAGGCCGACGTTGGCCTGTTGTACTTGCCCGGCCTGGCGCACCTTGGCGTGATTGAAGCGCACGAACGCCGAGGCTTCGGCGGCGTAGCTGAGCGTGAACTGTTCCGGCTCGCGCACGCTGTCGCGCAGCCAGTTGACCATGACCTTGAAGGCGTCGGACTGACGCTTCGAAATGCTCATCAGGCGTCTCCCCCAAACACATCAATGTTGCTGAATACGCAGGCCGGCGAAGCGTGGCCGACGCGAATCACCTGGTTCGGTTCGCCCTTGCCGCAGTTCGGCGTGCCCAGCACCTTGACGGTGTTGGCATCGCCGACGGCGCGCAGGCTCTTCCAGAAGTGCGCGGAAATGGCCCGGTAGTTGGGATTTTTCACCACGCCTTTAAGTTCACCATGCTCGATCAACTGGCCCCATTCGCAGCCGAACTGGAATTTGTTGCGCGCATCGTCGATCGACCACGAGCGGTTGGTGCTCATCAGGATGCCGTGCTCGATACCACCGATCATCTGCTCCAGCGTCTGATCGCCCGGCTCGATGTTGAGGTTGGCCATGCGGTCGATCGGTGGCCGGTTCCAGCCGCAGGCGCGGCTGTTGGCAACGCCATCGAGGCCGGCGCGATATTGCGACAGCGCCCCGCCCAATGGCCGCAGCAACAGGCCGTCGCGGATCAGGAATTGTTTGCTCGCCGCGGTGCCGTCGTCGTCATGGCCGTAGCTCGCCAGCTCTTCGGGAATGCCTGGATCGAAAGTTACGTTGAGCAGGTTCGAGCCGTATTGCAGGCTGCCGAAATCGCTGGTCTTGACGAAACTGGTGCCGGCGTAATTGCGCTCATCGCCGAGGATGCGGTCGAGCTCCAGCGGGTGACCGATGGATTCATGGATCTGCAGCATCATCTGATCAGGCATCAGCAGCAGGTCGCGCGGGCCTTGCGGGGTGTTCGGTGAGAGCAGCAGTTGCAGGGCCTGTTCGGCGACTTGCGGACCGGCACCGACCAGGCCGCAGCGGCTGATGACGTCGGCGCCACCCTGTTGGCCGAAGTTCTCGCGGCCGAGGCTGCGGGTCTGGCTGTCGTTGCCGTCGTAGGCGGTGACGTCGAGGCTCGGATAGACGAAGCGCTGGGCCTGGCGTAATTCAGCGCCAGCGCTGCTCAGGTAGATCTGCTCGACGTTAGTGATGCCGATGCTCACCTGCCAATTGACCAGGCGCTCATCCTTGGGCACCGAGGCGGATTCCGCACCGAGCAGATCGAAGCATTCGCTCAGGGACGGGAAGGGCTGTTCGAGGTTGGGTGAAAAATAATCCGCGCGGTCACTGGACAGCGTCTGCTCGCGCAGATCGAGCAAGGCGTGCGGCTTGAGCCGGCGGGCCTGTTGTTCGGCGCGCTCGAGGGCGGCTTGCAGGCCTTGTTGCGAGAGGTCATTGGTCGCCGCATAGGCTTCGACGCCATTGACACGTACGGTGAGCATCGCCCCTTCATCGCGGCTCAGGCTCGGCGGTTCGGCGACGTTCTTGCGCACCGACAGAAACTGCCCGGACTCGCGCACATACCGCAGGGAAAAAAATTCAGCGCCCGTGCGCAAGGCAGCAAAGCGCTGCTTGAGCTGGGGGTGGAAATCGAACATTCGAGAACCTCCTTGTAATGGAGTAGCGGCATGGCGACAGCGGGGAGGGGTGAAACGGTTGCGCGAGGTCTAGAGTAGGCCTGCGTGGGGGTAGGATCAAGTGAAGAGGGGGTGTAGGGGGATTTACTGTGCAGCGGGGGAATTTGTGCTGAATCTGAGGGCCCCTTCGCGAGCAGGCTCGCTCCCACAGTTGAAATGCATTCCAATGTGGGAGCGAGCCTGCTCGCGAAGGTCGCGCCTCGGTATTACGTCTTACTGAGCCGCAGGGGTAATATCCCGCATCGGCTTGCCTTTGACCGGCGCGCCGTTCGCGACGTAATAAGCAGCGTTGCTGCGCGGCAGCGGCTTGCGGCCACGGATCTTGTCGGCGATTTTCTCGGCCATCATGATCGTCGGTGCGTTGAGGTTGCCGGTGGTGATGATCGGCATGATCGAAGCATCGACCACGCGCAGGCTCTGCATGCCGTGCACACGACCTTCGCCATCGACCACGGCCATCTCGTCGGTGCCCATCTTGCACGAGCAGGACGGGTGGAACGCGGTTTCGGCGTGCTCGCGGATGAACTTGTCGAGCTGCTCATCGGTTTGCACGTCGATGCCCGGGCTGATTTCGCGACCACGGAACGCGTCGAGTGCCGGTTGCTGCATGATTTCGCGGGTCAGGCGGATGCCGTCGCGGAATTCCTGCCAGTCCTGCTCGGTGGCCATGTAGTTGAACAGGATGCTCGGGTGCTGGCGCGGATCCTTGGACTTGACCTGGATGCGACCACGGCTCGGCGAGCGCATGGAGCCCATGTGCGCCTGGAAACCATGTTCTTTCACGCCGTTGCTGCCGTTGTAGTTAATCGCCACCGGCAGGAAGTGGTACTGGATGTTCGGCCATTCGAATTCCGGACGCGAACGAATGAAACCGCCGGCCTCGAACTGGTTGCTGGCGCCGATGCCGGTGCCGTTGAACAGCCACTCGGCACCGATCGCCGGCTGGTTGTACCAGAGCAGCGATGGATACAGCGAAACCGGTTGGGTACAGGCGTATTGCAGGTACAGCTCAAGGTGATCCTGCAGGTTTTCACCGACGCCCGGCAGATCGTGGACCACCGGGATGTCGAGGCTTTCCAGCAGTTTCGCCGGGCCGACACCGGAGCGCTGCAGAATCTGCGGCGAAGCGATGGCGCCGGAGCACAGCAGGACTTCCTTGCGCGCCTTGGCTTCAACACATTCTTCAGCGTCACCGATCAGGTAACGCACGCCGACCGCGCGCTTGCCTTCGAACAGAATCTTGTCGGTCAGCGCGTGGGTAACGATGGTCAGGGTCGAACGCTTCTTGGCGATGTCGAGGTAGCCACGGGCGGTGGAAGCACGGCGGCCGTTCGGCGTCACGGTGCGGTCCATCGGGCCGAAGCCTTCCTGCTGGTAACCGTTGAGGTCTTCGGTGCGCGGGTAACCGGCCTGCACGCCGGCTTCAACCATGGCGTGGAACAGCGGGTTGTTGCCGGCTTTCGGCGTGGTCACGCTGACCGGGCCGTCGCCACCGTGGTAATCGTTCGGGCCGATGTCACGGGTTTCGGCTTTGCGGAAATACGGCAGGCAATCGAGGTACGACCAGTCTTCCAGGCCCGGCAGTTTCGCCCAGCCGTCGTAGTCCATGGCGTTGCCACGGATGTAGCACATGCCGTTGATCAGCGAAGAGCCGCCAAGGCCCTTGCCGCGACCGCATTCCATCCGGCGACCGTCCATGTGTGGCTCTGGATCGGTTTCGTAGGCCCAGTTGTAGCGACGCCCCTGCAGCGGGAAGGCCAGCGCGGCGGGCATCTGGGTACGGAAGTCGAGGCGGTAGTCCGGCCCCCCGGCTTCGAGCAGCAGAACGGTGACGCCTTCGTCTTCAGTCAGACGGGTGGCAAGTGTGTTACCTGCGGAACCGGCGCCTATGATGATGTAGTCGTATTCTTGAGTCATAAATTCTCCTGCGGGAGCTACAAGCCACTAGCTTCTAGCTGCAAGGAAAAGCAGCGAGCGGTGGCTTCGAAATCGGGGAGGGCGGCAAGCCCAAACTGCTTTTACTTGCAGCTTGAAACTTGCCGCTTGCAGCTGATCAGCTAGCTGATCAGAACACCGAGACGTAATCGCCCAGCTCGACCTGTACCGATTTGATGCGGGTGAAGTTGTTCAGCGAGCTGATCCCGTTCTCACGGCCAACACCCGACTGCTTGTAGCCGCCGACCGGCATTTTTGCGTCGGACTCGCCCCAGGCGTTGATCCAGCAGATACCGGCTTCCAGTTGATGAATCACGCGGTGGGCGCGGTTCAGGTCCTTGGTAACGATACCGGCGGCCAGGCCGAAGTCGGTGTCGTTGGCGCGGCGGATCACTTCTTCTTCGGTTTCGTAGGAGAGGATCGCCATCACCGGGCCGAAGATTTCTTCGCGCACGATGGTCATGTCGTCGGTGCAGTCGGTGAATACGGTTGGCGCAACGAACGCGCCTTTGGCGAATTCGCCGTCGGTCAGACGACCGCCGCCGCACAGCACGCGTGCGCCTTCTTCTTTACCCTTGGCGATGTAAGCCAACACGCTTTCCATGTGCGGGAAGCTGACCAGCGGGCCGAAGTTGGTGTTTTCGTCTTCCGGGTTGCCAACGCGGATGCGGGCAACGCGCTCAACGATCTTGGCTTCAAAAGCGGCTTTCAGGTGCGCCGGTACGAACACGCGAGTGCCGTTGGTGCAGACCTGACCGGAGCTGTAGAAGTTGGCCATCATCGCCGTGTCGGCGGCGCGATCCAGATCGGCGTCGTCGCAGATGATCAGCGGCGACTTGCCGCCCAGTTCCATGGTCACGTCTTTGAGCGACGAAGCCGAAGCGCTGGCCATGACTTTCTTGCCGGTGTCGGTGCCGCCAGTGAAGGAGATTTTCTCGATGCGCGGGTGCTCGGTCAGCCAGGTACCGACTTCGCGGCCGCTGCCGGTCAGGACGTTGAACACGCCGTTCGGCACGCCGGCTTCGGTATAGATCTCGGCCAGTTTCAGGGTGGTCAGCGAGGTGACTTCGCTTGGCTTGAAGATCATCGCGTTACCGGCGGCCAGGGCTGGAGCGGACTTCCACAGCGCGATCTGGATCGGGTAGTTCCACGCGCCGATACCGGCGACCACGCCCAGCGGCTCGCGACGGGTGTAAACGAAAGAGGTGTCACGCAGCGGAATCTGCTCGCCTTCGATGGCGGGCACCAGGCCTGCGTAGTATTCCAGCACGTCAGCGCCGGTGACGATGTCGACGTACTTGGTTTCGGAGAAGGATTTGCCGGTGTCCAGGGTTTCCAGCGCAGCCAGCTCATCGTTGCGCTCGCGCAGGATGTCGACGGCGCGACGCAGGATGCGCGAACGCTCCATGGCGGTCATCGCGGCCCAGATTTTCTGGCCCTTTTCGGCGCTGACCACAGCGCGCTCGACGTCGTCTTTGGTCGCACGTTGCACCAGTGCGAGGACTTCACCGTTCGCCGGGTTGATGGCTTCGAAGGTGGCGTCGCTGCCGGCGTCGGTGTACGCGCCATCGATGTAGAGTTTTTGCAGTTCGAAACGGGCCATAGTGTCCTCGCAAGTGCATTGGTGGTTGGCGTTGACCACCGCGATGACGCTGCGGTGGAGTTCAGGGGCCGAGCATTTTCTGTGTGCTCTAGCTCACCTTCTTGGCCAATTGGAAATCCATGTATTCGTAAGCGATCTGTTGCGCCTGCGCCGTGTCGAAAGCGTCTCCCGACAGCGCGCCGCGCAACCACAAGCCGTCAATCAACGCTGCCAGACCCCGGGCGGCGCTGCGCGCATCTTCGAGCGGCAGCACACGGCGGAACTGGCAGCACAGGTTGGAATACAGACGGTGATCGTTGATCCGCTGCAACCTGTGCAAAGACGGCTGGTGCATGCTGGTGGCCCAGAAGGCCAGCCAGGTTTTCATTGCCGGGCCATTGACCTGGCTGGCGTCGAAGTTGCCTTCGATGATCACCTGCAGATGCGCCCGTGGGCTGTCATCTGCCAGCGCCTGACGGCGCGCGGTGACGCTCTCGCTGAGGGCGGTCATCAGGTACCGCATCGTGGCGGCGATCAGGCCGTTCTTGTCCTGAAAGTAATGACTGATGATGCCATTCGAGACACCGGCCAAACGGGCGATCAGCGCAATGCTGGCGTCCCCCATTCCGACCTGATCGACCGCTTGCAAAGTGGCTTCGATCAATTGTTGGCGGCGGATGGGTTGCATACCGACCTTGGGCATCTTGCACATCTCCTTAGGCCTTCCGAGGGGCGAATGACGCCGATCGGATTGAGGGCCAGTCTATTTTGTTTTGATTGAACGTTCAATCAACAAAGAATAAGATCTGCGACAATTCGTCGCTGCCTACAGAAAATTCCTACGCGTAATGACGATAAAAACCGACACCTGAAACGGCTCGAAACCTGCGCGGGGCATGGCGCTGTTCGCGATTCGAAGGACGTGTTGAAAGGGCAAGACGCTCGGGGCCAGGTTTCGGATGAACGTCCGTCGCCTCTGGCCACGAAAGCGAATACGCAACGCCATTTCGGCAGGTTCGGGCTTTTTTCGGAGTGTCTTTATATCACCCGCCGGTCGGCTGCCAACTAACCGATTGGTCGGGTTCCGTGATGCCTTGTGTTCTTCTCTCGCACTGCCTGGAGCATTTGTGCCATGAGTTCTGCCTCGCTAATAAAGACCCCGCCCGAGAAGGTGACGGTCAACGGTTGGGTGTTCTACACCTCGACCGCGCTGATTCTGTTGTTGACCGCCATTCTGATCATCGCCCCGCAAGAGGCCGGCAGAGTGTTGGGCATGGCCCAGGCCTGGTTGTCGCGCAGCTTCGGCTGGTACTACATGGTGGTGATCGCCGCCTACCTGGTGTTCGTGGTCGGTCTGGCGTTTTCCTCGTACGGCAAACTCAAACTGGGCAGCAAGGACGACACCCCGGATTTCAGTTACGGCGCCTGGGCGGGGATGCTGTTCTCGTCGGGCATCGGCATTTCGCTGTTGTACTTCGGCGCGTCCGAGCCGCTGGATCACTACTTCAATCCGCCGGAAGGCACCTCGGCCAGCAATCTGGCCGCGCGTCAGGCAGTGCAACTGACCTTCCTGCACTGGGGCCTGCACGGCTGGGCTATCTACGCTTTGGTCGGTCTGGCGGTGGCGTATTTTGCCTATCGGCATAACCAGCCGCTGGCGCTGCGTTCGGCGCTGTATCCGCTGGTCGGCGAGCGCTGGGTCAAGGGTGCGGCCGGGCACGCGGTGGACGGCTTCGGCATGTTCGTGACCCTGCTGGGTCTGGTGACCAACCTGGGGATTGGCTCGCTGCAAGTGTCGTCCGGGCTGGAAAACCTGTTCGGCATGGAGCACAGCAACACCAACCTGCTGATCGTCATCATCGTCATGAGCACCGTGGCGACCATCGCTGCCGTGTCGGGTGTGGAAAACGGCATCCGCCGTCTGTCCAACCTGAACATCGTGCTGTTCAGTGGCCTGCTGATTTTCGTCCTGCTGTTCGGCCCGACTTTGCACCTGCTCAACGGCTTTGTGCAGAACATCGGTGACTACCTCAACGGCGTGGTGCTGAAGACCTTTGACCTGTACGTCTATGAAGGCGACAGCGCCAAGTCCGACCGCTGGTTGGGCCTGTGGACGCTGTTCTACTGGGCGTGGTGGATTTCCTGGGCGCCATTCGTGGGCATGTTCATCGCACGGATTTCCCGTGGCCGCAGTGTGCGTGAACTGGTTGCTGGCGTGCTGCTGATTCCGCTGGGCTTCACCTTGGCGTGGCTGTCGATCTTCGGCAACTCGGCGCTGGATCTGGTGATGAACCAGGGCGCGGTGGAACTGGGCAAGACGGCGCTGGAACAGCCGTCGATGGCGATCTATCAGTTGCTTGAGCATTACCCGGCGTCGAAAGTCGTCATCGGGGTGTCGATCTTTGTCGGCTTCGTGCTGTTCCTGACCCCGGCCGACTCCGGTGCGGTGATGATGGCGAATCTTTCCTGCAAGGGCGGCAACGTCGATGAAGACGCGCCGCACTGGCTGCGGATCTTCTGGTCGGTGGTGATCACGCTGGTGACCATCGGCCTGCTGTTCGCCGGCAACTTCGAAGCCATGCAGACCATGGTCGTGCTGGCCGGCCTGCCGTTTTCGGTGGTGCTGATCTGCTTCATGTTCGGCCTGCACAAGGCGATGCGCCAGGACGTGCAGATCGAACAGGAGCAAGCGCAACTGGCCGAGCGCGGGCGCCGTGGTTTCAGCGAGCGCCTGACGCAACTGGATCTGCAGCCGAGCCAATCGGTGGTGCAGCGCTTCATGGACAAGCACGTCACCCCGGCGCTGGAAGATGCAGCGGCGCAATTGCGCAATCAGGGCATTGAAGTGCAGACGCTGCTGGGCAAGGCCAAGCGTTGCATGGGCGTGCGGGTCGAGATGGAAGAGGGCAACCCTTTCGTCTACGAAGTGAGCCTGGATGGTTATCTGGCAACCCCGACCGAATCGGCGCAATCAGATGAAGCGCGTCAGCGTTATTACCGCGCTGAGGTGTATCTGCACAATGGCAGCCAGGATTACGACTTGATGGGCTTCACCCCGGAGCAGATCACCCGGGATGTGCTGGATCAGTTTGAAAGCCATCGGCAGCTTCTTGGCCGGGTGTACAGCTAAACAGCTAAAACAAAAGGGGCTCGATTGAGCCCCTTTTGCATGATCGTTCCCACGCTCCGCGTGGGAATGCATCAATGGACGCTCTGCGTCCGCTGTTGTGGGACGCGGAGCGTCCCGGGCTGCATTCCCACGCGGAGCGTGGGAACGATCACGCCGCGATAATCTCGCGGCGTTTTTGTATCTGCGGGGTTTACCCCAGATTCTTGCCCAACAACGCGTGATACAACTCGCTGTCGCCGAGAATCCCCACCACATGATTGTTATCGTGCAGCACCAGCTTGTTGCCGGTCTGATAACGGATCTGCAGCGCGTCACGCATGCCGATGTTCGAGTCCACCAGCGTCGGTTTGCGCTCCAGGCCCTCCACTGCTTGCCCCGGTGCCCAGTTCTGCAGGTTCAGCACTGAACCGTTCTGCCGTGCGCCTTTGATGGTGTTGCCTTCGGCCAGGTCCAGCCACGAGTCGCCGCCAGGATCCAGGCACACCGAGCCGTTGATGCGTTTGCACTTGTCCAGCGTGCGCATCAGGCTGCGGCCGCAGAGCACGTTGAGCGGATTGGTGTGGGCGACGAAGGTGCGCACATAGTCGTCCGCCGGGTTGAGGACGATTTCTTCCGGCACGCTGTACTGGATGATCCGGCCGTCCTTCATGATCGCGATGCGGCTACCCAGTTTGAGTGCTTCATCGAGGTCGTGGCTGACAAACACGATGGTCTTGCTCAGCTTGCGTTGCAGCTCCAGCAGTTCATCCTGCAGACCCTGGCGGATCAGCGGGTCGAGAGCCGAGAACGGTTCGTCCATCAGCAGAATGTCGGCGTCCATCGCCAGCGCGCGGGCGAGGCCGACGCGCTGCTGCATGCCGCCGGATAGCTCATCAGGCTTCTTGTTGCGCCACTGGGTCAGGCCGACCAGTTCGAGTTTCTCGTCGACCAGTTTCTTGCGTTCCTTCTCCGGTCGACCCTGCATTTCCAGACCGAAACTGATGTTCTCGCGCACTGTCAGCCAAGGCATCAGGGCAAACTTCTGGAACACCATGGCAATGCGCTTGGTGCGCATCATTTTCAGCTCGGCGGGCGTGCAGGACGCGATGTCGATCTGACGGTTTTCATGCTCGACGAACAGCTTGCCACGGCTCACGGTGTTGAGGCCGTTGATGCAGCGCAGCAGGCTCGACTTGCCCGAGCCGGAGAGGCCCATCAGAACGCAGATCTCGCCCTTGTTGATGTCCAGCGTGGCTTTCTCCACGCCGACGATCTGACCGGTCTTCTTCAGGATCTCGTTGCGGGTCATGCCCTGATCGAGCAGCTTGAGTGCCTCGCGCGGGTCCTTGGAGAAGATTACGTCGACGTCTTCGAAGCGAATTATGCTCATGCGTCACCCCCTACTTTGGCGTCGGGTTGTTTGCAGATACGGTCGAGCATGATCGCCAGCAGTACGATTGCCAGGCCTGCTTCGAAGCCCAGCGCAATATCAGCAGTGTTCAGTGCGTTGACCACCGGTTTGCCGAGTCCGTCGGCGCCGACCAGTGCCGCGATCACCACCATCGACAGCGACAGCATGATGCACTGGGTGATGCCGGCCGCGATGCTCGGCATGGCGTGCGGCAGTTCGATCCTTGAGAGTAATTGGCGACGCGAGCAGCCGAAGGCCTTGCCGGCGTCCATCAGTTCTTGCGGGACATCACGGATGCCCAGGTAGGTCAGGCGGATCGGCGCCGCGATGGCGAACACCACCGTGGAGATCAGGCCCGGAACCACACCCAGCCCGAAGAGGGTCAGGGTAGGAATGAGGTAAACGAAGGTCGGTACGGTCTGCATCAGATCGAGCACCGGCCGCATCATGGTGTAGAACATCGGTTTGTGCGCGGCGACGATGCCCAGCGGCACGCCGATCAACACGCAGACCAGGGTGGCGAACAGCACCTGGGCGAGGGTTTCCATGGTTTCCTGCCAGTAACCCAGGTTGAGGATCAGCAGGAACGAGGCGACCACGAACGCGGTCAGGCCCCACTTGCGTTGAATCAGATGGGCAATGATGGCAATCAGGCCAATCAGCACCAACGGGTTGAACCAGGTCAGCGCAAACGTCACGCCGTGGATCATCGTTTCCAGTGTCACGGCGATTGCGTCGAAGGTGTTGGCGCCGTGTTGCGTCAACCATTCGACGAAGCCCGCGATGTACTGGCCTAAAGGTATTTTCTGATCAATCAGCATGGTAGTGAACGTCCGCATGCAAGGAAATTAACAGCCCGGGCAGGCACGCCTGCCCGGCATAAGCGGTGCCCCTCAAATCAAGGCGCGAGCTTGGCTTTCACGGCCTCCAGGCCTGGTTTACCGTCAATGGTGGTCACGCCAGCGAGCCAGGTATCGAGCACCTGTGGATTCTTTTTCAGCCAGGCCTTGGCGGCCGCGTCAGGCTTCATCTTGTCGTCGAGGATGTTGCCCATCAGTTCACTTTCCATGTCGACGGTGAACTCCAGGTTTTTCAACAGCTGACCGACATTGCTGCATTCTTCGGCGTAACCCTTGCGGGTGTTGGTCGCTACGGTGGCTGCGCCGAAATCGGGGCCGAAGAAGTCGTCGCCGCCGGTCAGGTATTGAATCTTGAAGCGCTTGTTCATCGGGTGCGGTGCCCAGCCGAGGAAGACCACGGCGGTGTCGCGCTTCTGCGCCCGGTCGACTTGCGAGAGCATGCCGGCCTCGGAAGATTCGACGATCTTGAAGCCAGCGGTTTTCAGGCCGAAGGCGTCCTTATCGATCATGCTCTGGATCAGCCGGTTGCCGTCGTTGCCCGGCTCGATGCCGTAGATCTTGCCGTCGAGCTCTTTCTTGAATTTGGCGATGTCGGCGAAGTCATGCAGGCCTTTGTCGTACAGGGCTTGCGGCACGGCGAGGGTGTATTTGGCACCCTTGAGGTTGGTGCGCACGGTGTCGACGGTGCCGGCATCGCGATACGGCTTGATGTCGTTCTCCATGGTCGGCATCCAGTTACCGAGAAACACGTCCATGTTCTTGCCGTCGGCCAGCGACTTGTAGGTCACGGGCACGGAGATCATGGTGGTTTTGGTCTTGTAGCCGAGGGCGTTGAGAACAACGGAAGTGGTGGCGGTGGTTGCGGTGATGTCGGTCCAGCCGACATCAGAGAAGTTAACGAGGCTGCACTGTGCCGGTTCTGCGGCTTGCGCCAGTAACGGCAGACTCAGCAGGGCGGCCAACAACAACGACGGGGAACCTTTCATGGATGGACTCCTTGGTGTTTTTTTTGGCAGTGTTCCGACTGTGGACCACCGCACTTATGGGTTGCGGTTGGTGGCGTTCTGACGACAGCTCTACCGCAGCGCCTTGCAATCGAGTCATCCCGATCATGTACCAGTGAAAATCTGACGCCTACAGGGAGGGTCGTATCCAGTACAGGGATGGTCGCTTCCAGTGTCGGTGACGTCGCTTACAGCTTTTTTCCGCCCCCGATGACCTGCTCAACGGCATAAAAACGGCGTATTTGCGGGGCGAAAACGTAACGACGCTGCTGGACATGACTGCGTCGGTGTCAGACGCCGAGCGCGCCGACAAAAGCCCGATGATGCCGGCATTCGGCGGATCGCAGCTTGAGCGTAGCAGCTCCGCCAGCGGGCGCTTTTGCCGCCCGGACCGGTATTCTCAGGAGCTTCGCAGCAATGGCTATCAGCGTTTTCGACCTGTTCAAAATCGGCATCGGCCCTTCCAGTTCCCACACCGTCGGGCCGATGCGCGCCGCCGCATTGTTCGTCGAGTCGCTGCGCGGCAAGCACCAGCTGGAACAGGTGCGGCGCATCGAGGTGCAGTTGTTCGGATCGCTTTCCGCCACCGGCATCGGTCACGGCAGCGACAACGCAGTGATCATGGGCCTGATGGGCGAGTGGCCGGACGCAATCGACCCGGCGCAGATCGGCCCGCGCATTCAGGCGCTGCGGGAAACCCATACGTTGTTATTGGATGGTCGCCTGTCGGTGCCGTTTGTGTGGGCGCGGGACATGCGCCTGATCGATGAAAACCTGCCATTCCATCCCAACGCCATGACGCTGGTGGCCGAAGGCGAGTTCGCTGAGCTGCACCGGGACACCTACTATTCGGTCGGCGGCGGCTTCGTCGTTGATGAGGCGCAAGCGTCCAGTGGTGTGGTCGATCTGGATCGCACCGAATTGCCCTACGACTTCTCCAGCGCGGTCGAGCTGCTGCAGTTGTGCAAAACGCACAACCTGCGCGTCGCTGAACTGATGATGGCCAACGAAAAGGTCTGGCGCAGTGAAGAAGAAATCCGCGCCGGGCTGATGAAACTGTGGCGGGCGATGCAGGATTGCGTCGAGCAAGGCCTCAAGCACGAAGGCATTCTGCCCGGCGGCCTGAACGTGCGGCGGCGTGCGGCGAAGTTGCATCGCAGCCTGCAAGAGCTGAACAAGCCCAACGTCATCGGCTCGACCCTGAGCGCGATGGAGTGGGTCAACCTGTTCGCCCTGGCCGTCAATGAAGAGAATGCCGCCGGCGGGCGCATGGTTACCGCGCCGACCAATGGCGCGGCGGGGATCATCCCGGCGGTGCTGCACTACTTCATGAAATTCAGCGAGGCAGTCACCGACGCCAACGTCGTCGACTATTTCCTCGGCGCGGCGGCGGTCGGCATTCTGTGCAAGAAGAACGCTTCGATCTCTGGCGCCGAGGTCGGCTGTCAGGGCGAGGTCGGTTCGGCCTGCGCGATGGCAGCGGCGGGGCTGGCGGAGATTCTTGGCGCCACGCCCGAACAACTTTGCAATGCGGCGGAAATCGGCCTGGAGCACAACCTTGGTCTGACCTGCGACCCGGTCGGCGGGCTGGTGCAAGTGCCGTGCATCGAGCGCAATGCGATCGCCGCCGTGAAAGCCATCAACGCGGCGCAAATGGCCCTGCGCGGCGACGGGCAGCACTTTATCTCGCTGGACCGGGTGATCCGCACCATGCGCGATACCGGCGCCGATATGCATGACAAATATAAAGAGACTTCGCGCGGTGGCTTGGCGGTCAGTGCGGTTGAGTGCTGACCGTGAACCCGTGGCGAGGGGATTTATCCCCGCTGGGCTGCGAAGCAGTCCCAAATCCTGCAATCGAGTTTTGCCTGACACACTTTGGTGAATGGATTTACGACTGCTGCGCAGCCGATAGGGGATAAATCCCCTCGCCACAGGTTGATCTGGCAGAGTGGAGTGCCAGACCAGTCAAAACTGCTCGACAAAAGAACACCCCGATCCAGCCACGCCACCTTTTGGCGCGTCGCAATCAGACAAGCGTCACTGTCAGTCGTGACTTGTCGGTCGTTACTCGACCGTCCGTCGTCCGTGCTTGCGGTGACACTCTGTGCAAATCCGCTGCAGGCCAGTTCCCACAAGTGCTACCGATCTGCTCACAGGCTGCGCGGCAGGGCTCTGGCGGCGCCTGATGGCACTTCGAAATGGCGTGTTCCGAGGTCTCGTATAGACGCGTCGCGAGGTCGTTTTCAGGAGTTATTGAATGGCCGTCCAATTTCAGGCACGGCAATTGCTCTGTCATAACAAAGCCTGCTTTCTCTGTGAGACGCGGGCAATAACAAGAGCCTCCGCCTGAGGCCGCCACCCGCTTTGTGTGAGGAGATACCGCGATGACGTCGTTCAACTCCGGGGCCCAACCCCAGAACCGTGCGCCTCAATCCATCGGCTTTCTGCTGCTGGACAATTTCACGCTGATTTCCCTGGCGTCCGCCGTTGAGCCGCTGCGCATGGCCAACCAGTTGTCCGGTCGCGAGCTGTATCGCTGGAGCACCCTCACCGTCGATGGCGGCCAGGTCTGGGCCAGTGACGGTCTGCAGATCACTCCTGATGCCTCCATGCACAAAGCCCCGCCCCTGGACACGGTGATCGTCTGTGGCGGCATCGGCATTCAACGTACCGTAACCCGTGAACACGTCTCGTGGCTGCAAAGCCAGGCGCGCCAGTCCAAGCGCCTTGGCGCGGTGTGCACCGGCAGTTGGGCACTGGCCTGCGCCGGTCTGCTCGACGGCTTCGATTGCAGCGTGCACTGGGAATGTCTGGCGGCGATGCAGGAAGCCTTCCCGCGCGTGGCCATGAGCACACGTTTGTTCACCCTCGACCGTAACCGCTTCACCAGCTCCGGCGGCACCGCGCCGCTGGACATGATGCTGCACCTGATCAGTCGCGATCACGGTCGTGAACTGTCGGCAGCGATCTCGGAAATGTTCGTCTACGAGCGCATCCGCAACGAACAGGATCACCAGCGCGTGCCGCTCAAGCACATGCTCGGCACCAACCAGCCGAAGTTGCAGGAAATCGTCGCGCTGATGGAAGCCAATCTTGAAGAGCCGATCGATCTGGATGAACTGGCGGTGTATGTCGCGGTGTCGCGTCGACAGCTGGAGCGGTTGTTCCAGAAATACCTGCACTGCTCGCCGTCACGCTATTACCTGAAGCTGCGCCTGATCCGCGCCCGGCAACTGCTCAAGCAGACGCCGATGTCGATCATCGAAGTGGCGTCGGTGTGTGGTTTCGTCTCCACGCCGCACTTCTCCAAGTGCTACCGCGAATACTTCGGCATCCCGCCGCGTGACGAACGCGTGGGCTCCAACACCACCCAGCAGGTAGCGATGCTGCCGCTGCCGCAGGCCATCGTGATGTCGCCGCTCTCGGGGCCGATGTCGGCGCTGAGTCAGGCGCGCAATGAGTCGACGTTTGCCAGCGTAAGGCTGTAGACCGAGTCTGACCGTTCCCACGCAGAGCGTGGGAACGGTCAGGTGGGAGCGAGCCTGCTCGCGAAGGGGTTTCTCAGGCGCTGTGGGACTGCTGGTAATCCGAGAGGGCCGGCAACAATTGCTTGTCGATCGCCTGACGCACCGCCGGCTGAATGCTGGCGCCGCTGGTGTACATGTCCTTGACCATCTTGCGCAGTTCAAATGCGCGAACATTGTCCAGGCCGCGCACCGCACACTCGCAGGCCTGCTCGGCGGTGGTACCGCTCGGCACCTGAATACCCAAGGCCTTGAGCTGGCCCAACAGATCTTCCTGGTCAATCAAATCGGCGTACATCATTACGCAAATCCTTCTGTGGCAACGGAGGTCTTGGCTCGATTCTGGTGGCCCCGACCGGACGCGGCAAGGGCGTTTTGTCGCGGTGGCCGGGACGACTATGAACAGGTCGTTTTCGGCTAACCGACTGGATGGGCGACTAGGCACACTGGCTCCAGCTCGCTTCACGAAGGTTTGGTCACCCTCGCCTGGCAGCTCCTCAACAGTACCCTCCTCAGCTCCGATCCTGTCACGGCTTGATCGGAGTTTTTTTTCTTGTGAATCAGCCAGGGATTTGTTGTTCCCGCTGACGCTTTCGCGAGCAGGCTCGCTCCCACTTTGCAATGCGTACCCTGTGGGAGCGAGCCTGCTCGCGAAGAACGATGACGCGGTTCAACGTTGCAACACCAGAATCCGCGACAACAACTCATCCCGGTCGACATAGCAGCCCTGAAAATGCCGCGCCCCGGTCGCTGGATCAAAGGCATTGCGTGCATGCAGCGTGCGGCGGTTGTCAAAGCACCACAACTCGCCCGGCTTGAGCCGCTGCATCAGCCGAAATCGCGGCTCGCGGGTCATCGCAATAAAGCGCCGATAGGCTCGATACAGCAAAGGCATCTGCGCCACCGACGTATCGAACGCCCCGCGCAGAAAGTTGGCCATGCGAATCTCCGCCACCCGGCCCAGCGCATCCACAGCGATGATCGGCGCCAGGCAGCGATAGTCGCTGTGCCGGTCCTTGTTGCGAAATTCCACGGGGATTTCACACAGGGCCTCAAACAGCTGCGGCTCCTCCTGACGCAAGGCCTCGGCGATCGCAAAACCATCGACGAAAATACTCTCGCCACCCTCGGCATCATTCACCAGACAATGCAGAAATTGCAGCCCCGGTTGCAGCTCGCGAGTCGGCAGATCCGTGTGCAATGGCAGGTTGAAGGCGGTGTAGGCGTTGCTGTCGGCGTCGGCTTTGGATTGCACATTGAACAGCACGCCGAAGTTGCTTTCGCGGATGAAGGAAATCCGCTGCGCGATGAGCTTTAGCGAGCCCGGCTCGGCGGGCACGCCGCGCACTTGGGTCAGGCCGATGTCGCGCACGGCGAGCAACCATTGCAGCAGCGCGGCGTTGTCGTTCATCAGCGCGGTGTAGTCGAACACCGGCAACTGCAGATCGCTGTGCCACAAACGCGGCTGCGGTTTGCCGGCCAGGCGTTCGGCGCGGGATTCATCGTCATAGGCATGTGCGCGCAACCAGCCCGGGTCGAAGCGGCTGAGGTGACCGTCCTGCCAGTCGATGCGCAGGCATCCATCGCTGTCGATGCGCGTGGCCAGCGGTCGCAAATCCTCGGCGGCATCGACGCTCTCGAAAACCTGCTCGCGAGTGACGCTGTAGACACATTGATCACACGGGCAATTGTCGCGCAGCCATAGGTGGTGAAACGGGCTGACACGTCCGTCAGCCCATTCGATGACAACGCGATCCGCCAAACCCTGCACGCCACCGAGCGCGCTGATCAACGGATAAGTACGAAAATCGGCAACAGCAACGGCGGTGTTCATGGCGGCTCCTTGGCAGTGGGGATTTACCGAGCGGGTGGCAGCGCGATCACGCGGCCGATGTAAGCGGGAGCGGGCAGGTCGGTCTGATCCGCGACGATGGCCTGCAAGCGATGCAACGTATCGGGGCTGAACGGAGCCGAGCGCGGGCCGGCGAGGTCGACGTGCAAAAGCATCTGTTCATTGCCGGCCAGCGCTTGCTCATCGCCGATTTTGTGCAGGCTGTGGTAGAGGTGCAGGCGCTTGCTGTCGTGGCCGATGATTTGCGTGCGCACTTCCACCTCAGTGTCGATCTTCACTTCGTGCAGGTAATTGAGGTGCAGTTCGAGGGTGAACAGCGAGTGGCCGCTGGCCTCGCGGTTGCTGCTGTCCATGCCGAGGCAGTCCATCAGCGCATCGGTGGCGTAGCTGAAGATCAGCAAGTAAAAGGCGTCGCGCAGGTGGCCGTTGTAGTCGACCCAGTCGGGGATGATGGTGGTTTGGTAGGTGGTGAGGTGGGGCATGGTTTCGGTTTCCGCAGTTGATGAGTGAAGATCAAGAGCAACCCCCTCACCCCAGCCCTCTCCCCCAAGGGGGCGAGGGGGAAAGGGAGCCGATTTTCGAGCCTTTCAAGTCCAGAGTTCGACGCAGTGGTCAAGTCGGCGTAGCTTGCAAAAACACCTCGGTCAGTCCCCTCTCCCTCCGGGAGAGGGTTAGGGTGAGGGCAGCGGTACCATGTCATACGCATTACTCGCTGAAACTCATTCCATGCTTTTCCTTGGTGGTTTTCACCGCCTCGAGCACCGCCAGCAAACAGTCATCACGATAGCGCTCCAGCGCCGAAATGCTGTGCCGACCGAGCTGATCGGTGGTGCCATCGACCACATCATCGATCAACTTGTCGGTCAGCTCCGGTGCCGGCAGATACGTCCACGGCAACTGCAACGCCGGGCCGAATTGCGACATGAAGTGGCGCATGCCGGCATCGCCGCCGGCCAGGGTGTAAGTCAGGAAAGTGCCCATGAACGACCAGCGCAGACCGGCGCCAAAGCGAATCGCATCGTCGATTTCGCCAGTCGTCGCGACACCGTCGTTGACCAGGTGCAGCGCTTCGCGCCACAGCGCTTCGAGCAATCGGTCGGCGATGAAACCCGGCACTTCCTTGCGCACATGCAGCGGGCGCATGCCGAGGGATTGGTAGACTTGCATCGCCGCTTGCACCGCCTCCGGCGCGGTGTTTCTGCCGCCGACCACTTCCACCAGCGGCAACAGATAAACCGGGTTGAACGGATGCCCGACCACGCAGCGTTCAGGGTGCGTCGAACTCTCATAGAACTCGCTTGGCAAAAGGCCTGAAGTGCTGGAGCCGATCAGCGCATCGGGCTTGGCCGCGGCGCTGATCTTGCTGTGCAGATCGAGTTTCAGTTCCAGCCGCTCCGGGGCGCTTTCCTGGATGAAATCGGCGTCACGCACGCACTCCTCGATGGTTGCGACAAAACGCAGACGGTCCTGCGAAGCGCCGGGCGCCAGGCCGTTCTTCTCCAGCGCGCCCCAGGCATTGGCCACGCGTTGGCGCAATGCCGCCTCGGCGCCGGGCGCCGGGTCCCAGGCCACTACGTCGAGACCGTGGGCGAGGGCGCGGGCGACCCAGCCACTGCCGATGACACCGCTGCCGAGAGCGGCGAAGGTTTTGATTTCGGTGATAAAGCGCATGGTGATTTCCTGAGAGAGTTCGGTGATCCCTGTGGAAACTCTGTTCTCGTGGCGAGGGGATTTATCCCTGATCGGCTGCGAAGCAGTCGTAAAACCAGTGCTCTCGGTCTATCTGATGCCCCGGGTTGTCAGGTTTTGGGGCGGCTTCGCCACCCATCGGGGATAAATCCCCTCACCACAAGATTTATGTTCACAGGGAGAAAGGGTGAGGTTCAGCCGCGCTGGGTCAGGCCCATCTTTTTGCGACCTTCGGCCGGCGTAAGCACGCGGGCACCGAGGCGGCTGAGGATCTCGCTGGCGCGCTCGACCAGTTGGCCGTTGGTCGCCAGCACACCCTTGTTCAGCCACAGATTGTCTTCCAGCCCGACCCGCACGTTGCCGCCGAGCAGCACCGCTTGCGCTGCCATCGGCATTTGCATGCGGCCAATGCCGAAGCCGGCCCAGACCGCGTCGGCGGGCAGGTTGTCGACCATGGCTTTCATCGTGGTGGTGTCGGCCGGCGCGCCCCACGGGATGCCCAGACACAGTTGGAACAACGGGTTTTCGAGCAAGCCTTCCTTGATCATCTGCTTGGCGAACCACAGATGCCCGGTGTCGAAAATCTCCAGCTCGGCCTTCACCCCCAGTTCGGTGATGCGCTTGGCGCCGGCGCGCAGTTGCGCCGGGGTAGAGACGTAAATGGTGTCGCCGTCGCCGAAGTTCAGCGTGCCGCAATCGAGGGTGCAGATTTCCGGCAGCAGTTCTTCAACGTGGGCGAGACGGGTCAGCGGACCGACCAGATCGGTGTTCGGGCCGAACTCCATCGGCTTCTCGCCAGGGCCGATTTCCAGGTCGCCGCCCATCCCGGCGGTGAGGTTGACGATGATGTCGACGTCCGCCTCGCGGATGCGCTCCATCACTTCGCGGTACAGCGCCACGTCACGGCTGAACTTGCCGGTCTGCGGGTCGCGCACATGGCAGTGCACGACGGTGGCGCCGGCCTTGGCCGCTTCCACCGCGGCAGCGGCAATCTGTTTCGGGGTGACCGGCACGTGTGGACTTTTGGCGGTCGTGTCGCCAGCACCGGTGAGTGCGCAGGTGATGATGACGTCGTGGTTCATGGTGCATTTCCTTCAGGCGTGATGGGTCTGTCCGCAGCCCGTGGCGGGGCTGCGAAGCGTGTTTCAGTGGCCTCGCCCATCTGGGAGAGGGGGGTTCAATAAAGGGTTATTTGCTGGTCAGCTGGAGGTTTTCAGCAGCCGGTTTGCCATCGAAAGTCGTCACACCTTCAAGCCAGCGCTGTTTGTCTTCGGGGTGATCCTTGAGCCACTGCTTCGCCGACTCGAAGGCATCCTTGTGATCGAGCAGCGGCTGCATCATCCGGCTCTCGGATTCGGCGGTGAACGTCAGGTTGGTCAGCAGGCGGCCGATGTTCGGGCATTGCTCGGCGTACTTCGGTGACGTGACCGTCCACACCGTGGCCATGCCTTCGTTCGGGCCGAGGGCGTCTTCGCTGCCGGTCAGATAGGTCATCTGAATGTTGACGTTCATCGGGTGCGGCGCCCAGCCGAAGAACACCACGGCTTCCTTGCGGCGTACGGCGCGGTCGACGGCAGCGAGCATGCCGGCCTCGCTCGATTCGACCAGTTGGAATTTACCCAGACCAAACTGGTTTTTGGCGATCATCGCTTTGATCTGCGTGTTGGCACCTGAGCCTGGCTCGATGCCGTAGATCTTGCCGCCCAATTCCTTCTCGAATTTGGCGATGTCAGCGAAGGTTTTCAGGCCCTTGTCAGCCAGATAGGTCGGCACGGCGAGGGTGGCGCGGGCGTCTTTCAGGCTCGGTGCTTCGAGCACTTTCACCTGATTGGCCTCGACGAATGGCGTGATGGTCTGCGTCATCAGCGGGTTCCAGTAGCCGAGGAACAGGTCCAGGCGCTGATCGCGGATCCCGGCAAAGATGATCTGCTGCGAGGCGCTGGTCTGTTTGGTGCTGTAGCCGAGGCCGTCGAGCAGGACCTGGGTCATGGCACTGGTGGCGATCACGTCAGTCCAGTTGACCACGCCCATGCGTACGTTCTTGCAGGAGGCCGGTTCGGCCGCCATCACGCCGGTGCTGAAGAAAGCGGTACCGCTGAGTGCAAGAACGCAGCTGCTGATCAGTCGTTTCATGTCGGGTTCCTCGGCAGTTCGATTATTGTGGTTCCCGGCATCTGCGCGCCGGTGAGGCCAAGTTACGCAGCTATGCACCCGTGAAAGCGCACTGCGGCGACTGGCATTTGCACTGTAGCGACCTGCACGCTTGAACGCCGCCGATAATCGGCGTATCAACGAGCCACGCGACCCGCCAACCGAGTGCGCCCATGTCCCAGGATTTCTACTTTTTGCTGATGCCGGGGTTCTCCGCCATCGGCTTTATTTCCGCGATCGAACCGTTGCGCGTGGCCAACCGCTTTCGCGGCGAGTTGTACCGCTGGCATGTGCTCAGCGCCGATGGCGGCGCGGTACTGGCGAGCAACGGCATGTCGGTCAACGCCGATGCGGCACTGGAGCCGCTGAAGAAAGGCGCGACCTTGCTGGTGGTGGCCGGCTTCGAACCGCTGAAGTTCATCACGCCGACGCTGGAGCACTGGTTGCGCAGGCTGGACAACGAAGGCGTAACCCTCGGCGCCATCGACACCGGCAGCTTCGTCCTTGCCGAAGCAGGCCTGCTCGACGGCCATCGCCTGACCCTGCACTGGGAGGCGATCGATGCCTTCAAGGAGTCTTATCCACAGCTCAGCGTGACCCAGGAACTGTTTGAGATCGACCGCCGGCGGATCACCTCGGCGGGAGGTACGGCCTCGATTGATCTGATGCTCGACCTGATCGCCCAGGCCCACGGCCCGCAACTGGCGATTCAGGTCAGCGAGCAGTTTGTGCTCGGGCGCATCCGCCCGCGCAAGGATCACCAGCGCATGGAAGTCGCCACGCGTTACGGGATCAACAACAAGAAACTGGTGCAGGTGATCGGCGAAATGGAACAGCACAGCGAACCGCCGCTGACCACGTTGCAACTGGCGGAGTCGATCAAGGTGACCCGGCGGCAACTGGAGAGGTTGTTCCGGCTGCACCTGAACGATACGCCGAGCAACTTCTATCTGCGGTTAAGGCTTGAGAAGGCCCGGCAATTGCTGCGCCAGACCGATATGAGCGTGCTCGAAGTCAGCATTGCCTGCGGTTTTGAATCGCCGTCGTATTTCACCCGCAGCTATCGCGCACGTTTCGCCCGCTGCCCGCGCGAAGACCGGCGTACCGCACAGATCTGAAAGTCAAAAGATCGCAGCCTTCGGCAGCTCCTACAGGGAAATGCATTCCAAAGTAGGAGCTGCCGAAGGCTGCGATCTTTTGATCTTGCTCTTGGTTACTTCTTCACCAACGCCGAGCACGCCGCTTTGTACGCCTCATGCTGATACTTGTTCAACGTCCCCGGCAGTTCAAAGTTGTGCTTCTTGGCCTGGGCATTGATCGTCTGCGGCGACAGCAGCGTCACCTCACAGCCATCAAGCAACTGAAACACGCCCTCGATCTTGAACGTCGTCGGCCCACCGGCAAACTCGCCCTTTTTGCTGCGCTTCTTGATCGCGATCCGATCCACCGAGTTTTCCCGCACAAACGACGCCACCTGCGCCGCGAACCGCCGCACGTTCGCCGCCTCGTCATCGTCATCCAGAGCAATCTTTTTCGTGGCGAGAGGGACGTGGCTCAACGTCGAACCGTCGAGCGCCGCCACGGCGATGATCGCTTCGCTGCCTTTGATTTCAATGCCGCAGATGTTCATGGGAATTCCTTTGAATAAAGAGGGCAGCCTACAGCTCAAGCTGACTGGCTGTGATGCCGAACGCGGCGGCAATTTTCTCGCGGGTGGCCTTGCGGGGTTTGGCGACTGTTTCCTGCTGGGCAAACGCCGGTTGCGAGATGCCCATGCGCTTGGCCATTTCTTCCTGAGTCAGGTTGAGATATTCGCGCCAGGCGCGGATCGGTGTTGCGCCATCAACCATATGGCTGACCACTTCATGAGGAATCATTGATTTATCCTTTGTATGTTTATTCCTGCCCGATCGACTCCAAAAACTCCGACCGTTCATCACTCATCCGCGCGACACAATCATTCTGCGCAATGGTAAACGCCTTGCTCCCCGCCGTGGCCGGGAATGCCTCCACCGCGCAATCCGCATCGCGGGTTTTCAGCCACTGCTGCTGGGCGGTTTTCAGTTTGGCGGTGATGTCGGCCAGTTGCGTCGGGTTCTTGCCGTAGGCGGTCTGCATGCGTTCGCTGAGGCTGGCGTAGTTGTCTTTGAGCAGGTCTTCGGCGGTGCTGCGGCTGTAGGCGGAGCATTCCAGGGTCTGGATGTCGTTTTCCACCGCATCGCACGGGTTGTTCTCGGATTCTTCGGCGGCGTGGGCGCCGGTCGCAATCAGTGCCAGGGCGAGGAAGATCGATTTCATTGGGGTCGCTCTAATCCGTTGGTAGGTGCAGGCTGCGGCAGATTCTGGCGCAAGCGTGCGGGCTTGAACAGCCAGCCGAGGAGGGCGGCTGACGACCCTTTGTCGCGGATTGACGCTTTCGGCAATTCCCCTGTCGTTTTTGCACCCGGTCGCCCCGGCACCGAGGCATATGCTGGCCCCAAAGCGCCGGCAGACGATTCGGCGCATGAATTGCCAATAAGGGGACGCCTGATGAGCCCAGCCGAACTACACGCCGACAGCATCGTTATCGACGGTCTGATCATTGCCAAATGGAACCGCGAGCTGTTCGAAGACATGCGCAAGGGCGGTCTGACGGCGGCCAACTGCACTGTGTCGGTGTGGGAAGGCTTTCAGGCGACCGTGAACAACATTGCTGCCAGCCAGAAACTGATCCGTGAGAACAGCGATCTGGTGATGCCGGTGCGCACCACCGCCGACATCCGTCGGGCCAAGGAGCAGGGCAAGACCGGTATCCTCTTCGGCTTCCAGAATGCCCACGCTTTCGAAGACCAGATCGGCTATGTCGAGGTGTTCAAGCAGCTCGGCGTTGGCATCGTGCAGATGTGCTACAACACCCAGAATCTGGTCGGCACCGGTTGCTACGAGCGTGACGGCGGCCTGTCGGGTTTCGGTCGCGAGATCGTCGCCGAGATGAACCGCGTCGGCGTCATGTGCGACCTGTCCCACGTCGGTTCCAAGACCTCCGAAGAAGTCATTCTCGAATCGAAAAAACCGGTCTGCTACTCGCACTGCCTGCCGTCGGGTCTCAAAGAGCACCCGCGCAACAAATCCGATGCAGAGCTGAAGTTCATTGCCGACCACGGCGGTTTTGTCGGCGTGACCATGTTCGCGCCGTTCCTCGCCAAGGGCATCGATTCGACCATCGACGATTACGCCGAAGCGATCGAATACACCATGAACATCGTTGGCGAAGACGCCATCGGTATCGGCACCGATTTCACTCAGGGTCACGGCCAGGACTTCTTCGAATACTTGACTCACGACAAGGGCTACGCCCGCCGCCTGACCAGCTTCGGCAAGATCATCAACCCGCTGGGCATCCGCACCGTCGGCGAATTCCCCAACCTCACCGAAACCCTGCTCAAGCGCGGCCATTGCGAGCGTGTGGTGCGCAAGATCATGGGCGAGAACTGGGTAAGCGTTCTTAAGAACGTCTGGGGCGAATAACGCTTTCTCAAGACCGCCGCCGATCTGCCCCCTCTCCTGCGGGAGAGGGCTGGGGTGAGGGCCGCGGCCAACACTGAACCATCATTTTTCTGGAGTTAAGTTTCCATGGCCAAGATCGCCCCGCAATTGCCTATCGAAGTCGACAGCGAGACCGGTGTCTGGACCTCCGACGCCCTGCCAATGCTGTATGTGCCGCGTCACTTTTTCGTCAACAACCACATGGGCATCGAGGAAGTGCTCGGCGCTGAAGCCTATGCCGAGATCCTCTACAAGGCCGGCTACAAATCCGCCTGGCACTGGTGTGAAAAGGAAGCCGAATGCCACGGTCTGGAAGGCGTCGCGGTGTTCGAGCACTACATGAAGCGCCTGTCGCAGCGCGGCTGGGGTCTGTTCAAGATTCAGGACATCGACCTCGACAAGGGCACCGCCAGCGTCAAGCTCGAGCACTCGGCATTCGTCTATGTCTACGGCAAGGTCGGGCGCAAGGTTGATTACATGTTCACCGGCTGGTTCGCCGGCGCCATGGACCAGATTCTCGAAGCCCGTGGCAGCAAGATCCGTACTGTCGCCGAACAAGTCTACGGAGGCTCCGAAGAGGGCCACGATGACGGCTTGTTCATCGTCAAGCCGTTGTAAGCCGAGGACCGTGCCATGGCTTTCGAAGCAATGTTCCAGCCGATCCAGATCGGCAAACTGACCATCCGCAACCGCGTGCTCAGCACCGCGCACGCCGAGGTCTACGCGACTGACGGTGGCATGACCACTGACCGCTACGTCAAATACTACGAAGAGAAAGCCAAGGGCGGTATCGGCCTGGCCATCTGCGGCGGTTCGTCCGTGGTGGCGATCGACAGCCCGCAGGAATGGTGGAGCTCGGTCAATCTGTCCACCGACCGGATCATTCCGCACTTCCAGAATCTGGCCGACGCCATGCACAAGCATGGCGCCAAGATCATGATCCAGATTACCCACATGGGTCGTCGCTCGCGCTGGGACGGTTTCAACTGGCCGACCTTGATGTCGCCCTCGGGCATCCGTGAACCGGTGCACCGCGCCACTTGCAAAACCATCGAGCCGGAAGAGATCTGGCGAGTGATCGGCAACTACGCCCAGGCTGCGCGCCGGGCCAAGGCTGGTGGCCTCGATGGCGTCGAACTGTCGGCAGTGCACCAGCACATGATCGACCAGTTCTGGAGCCCGCGCGTCAACAAGCGTACCGATGAATGGGGCGGCACCTTCGAAGGCCGAATGAAGTTCGGCCTGGAAGTCCTCAAAGCCGTGCGCGCCGAGGTCGGTGACGACTTCTGCGTGGGCATGCGCCTGTGCGGTGACGAGTTCCACCCGGACGGCTTGTCCCACGAGGACATGAAGCAGATCGCCAAGTATTACGACGACACCGGCATGCTCGATTTCATCGGCGTGGTCGGCTCGGGTTGCGATACCCACAACACCTTGGCCAACGTTATTCCGAACATGAGTTATCCACCGGAGCCGTTCCTGCACCTGGCTGCCGGCATCAAGGAAGTGGTCAAGGTGCCGGTGTTGCACGCGCAGAACATCAAGGACCCGAACCAGGCCACGCGCATCCTTGAAGGCGGTTACGTCGACATGGTCGGCATGACACGCGCGCACATCGCTGACCCGCACCTGATCGCCAAGATCAAGATGGGCCAGATCGACCAGATCAAGCAGTGCGTCGGCGCCAACTATTGCATCGACCGTCAGTATCAGGGCCTGGACGTGCTGTGCATCCAGAACGCCGCGACCTCCCGTGAATACATGGGCGTGCCGCACATCATCGAGAAATCCACCGGGCCGAAACGCAAGGTGGTGATCGTCGGTGCCGGCCCGGCCGGGATGGAAGCCGCGCGCGTGGCTGCCGAGCGTGGCCACGATGTCACGCTGTTCGAGAAAAAAGACTTCATCGGCGGGCAGATCACCACCGCATCGAAAGCACCGCAGCGTGACCAGATCGCCGGCATCACCCGCTGGTTCCAGCTGGAACTGGCGCGGCTGAAAGTCGATCTGCGCCTGGGCACGGCGGCGGATGCCGACACCATCATGGACCTGCGTCCGGACGTGGTGGTGCTGGCGGTCGGCGGTCATCCGTACCTTGAGCAGAACGAACACTGGGGCGCGGCCGAAGGGCTGGTGGTCAGCAGTTGGGACGTGCTCGACGGCAAGGTTGCGCCGGGCAAGAACGTGCTGGTCTACGACACCATTTGCGAGTTCACCGGCATGTCGGTCGCCGACTTCCTCGCCGACAAGGGCAGCCAGGTCGAGATCGTTACCGACGACATCAAACCGGGCGTGGCCATCGGCGGCACATCGTTCCCGACCTACTACCGCAGCATGTACCCGAAAGAAGTGATCATGACCGGCGACATGATGCTGGAGAAGGTCTACCGCGAAGGCGACAAGCTGATCGCGGTGCTGGAGAACGAATACACCGGCGCGAAAGAGGAACGGGTGGTCGATCAGGTGGTCGTCGAAAACGGCGTGCGCCCGGACGAGGAAATCTACTACGCGCTCAAGGACGGCTCGCGCAACAAGGGCCAGATCGACGTCGAAGCGCTGTTCGCGATCCAGCCGCAACCTTCGCTGAGCGAAGCGGGCGACGGCTACTTGCTGTTCCGCATCGGCGACTGTGTGGCGCAGCGTAATACCCATGCCGCCATTTACGACGCACTTCGGCTCTGTAAGGATTTTTGACGGCTCAGCTGCAAGCCACAAGCTGCAAGCTGCAAGTAAAAGCACAGCCGATCCATGCTGCTCTTTCTTGCCGCTTGTAGCTTGCAGCTTGCCGCTCGCCAGAGGTGACTCTGATGTTGAACACCCTTCTTCCAATCCTGTTGTTCGCAGCCCTGGGCCTTGCGGTCCTCGGCGCGTTGCGGCGGATGAACATGTGGCGCCGGGGGCGGGCGGCGAAGGTCGATCTGCTCGGCGGTCTGCTGGCCATGCCCAAGCGCTACATGGTCGACCTGCACCACGTCGTCGCGCGGGACAAATACATTGCCAACACCCACGTCGCCACGGCGGGCGGTGCGGTGGCGTCGATTGTGCTGGCCATTCTGGTGCACGGTTTCGGCCTGCATAACCGCATCCTCGGCTACGCCTTGCTGCTGATGTCGGCGGTGATGTTTGTCGGCGCGATCTTCATGTACCTGCGCCGGATCAATCCGCCTGCACGTCTGTCGAAAGGCCCGTGGATGCGCCTGCCGAAAAGCCTGCTGGCCTTCTCCGCGTCGTTTTTCCTGGTGACCCTGCCGGTGGCGGGAATTCTGCCGGAAAACTTCGGCGGCTGGCTGCTTGCAGTCATCCTCGGTGTTGGCGTGCTGTGGGGCGTGTCGGAACTGTTCTTCGGCATGACCTGGGGCGGGCCGATGAAGCACGCCTTTGCCGGTGCGCTGCACCTGGCCTGGCACCGTCGCCCGGAACGTTTCGGCGGCGGGCGCTCGACCGGTTTGAAGCCACTGGATCTGAACAATCCCGATGCGCCGCTGGGCGTGGAAAAACCCAAGGATTTCACCTGGAACCAGTTGCTCGGTTTCGACGCCTGCGTGCAGTGCGGCAAGTGCGAAGCAGCGTGCCCGGCCTTCGCCGCCGGCCAGCCGCTGAACCCGAAAAAACTGATTCAGGACATGGTCGTCGGCCTCGCCGGCGGCACTGACGCGAAGTTCGCCGGCAGCCCGTATCCAGGCAAACCGATCGGCGAGCATGGTGGCAGTCCGCATCAACCGATCGTCAACGGTCTGGTCGACGCCGAAACCCTGTGGTCGTGCACCACCTGCCGTGCCTGCGTCGAGGAGTGCCCGATGATGATCGAGCACGTCGATGCGATCGTCGACATGCGCCGGCATCTGACCCTGGAAAAAGGTGCGACGCCGAACAAGGGTGCCGAAGTTCTCGAGAACCTTATTGCAACCGACAACCCTGGCGGTTTCGCCCCGGGCGGGCGGATGAACTGGGCGGCGGATCTGAACCTCAATCTGCTCAGTGAGAAGAAATCCACCGACGTGCTGTTCTGGGTCGGCGACGGCGCCTTCGACATGCGCAACCAGCGCACCCTGCGCGCGTTCGTCAAAGTGCTGAAAGCGGCAAACATCGACTTCGCCGTGCTCGGCCTCGAAGAGCGCGACAGTGGTGATGTGGCGCGGCGTCTCGGCGACGAGGCTACGTTCCAGTTGCTGGCCAAGCGCAACATCCAGACGTTGGCCAAATACAGCTTCAACCGCATCGTCACCTGCGATCCGCACAGTTTCCATGTGCTGAAAAACGAGTACGGCGCCTTCGACGGCAACTATCTGGTGCAGCACCACAGCACCTACATGGCCGAGATCATTCAGGCCGGCGCGCTCAACCTCGGTCAACACAAAGGCAACAGCGTGACCTATCACGATCCGTGCTACCTGGGCCGCTACAACGGCGAGTACGAAGCGCCGCGTGAAGTGCTGCGAGCCCTCGGCATTGAAGTCAAAGAGATGCAGCGTTCTGGCTTCCGCTCACGCTGCTGCGGCGGCGGTGGCGGCGCGCCGATCACTGACATTCCGGGCAAGCAGCGCATCCCCGACATGCGCATGGAAGACATCCGCGAAACCGGTGCCGAGCTGGTGGCGGTGGGTTGTCCACAGTGCACGGCGATGCTCGAAGGCGTGGTTGAACCGCGTCCGCTGATCAAGGACATCGCCGAACTGGTCGCCGACGCGTTGCTCGAGGACGCCGCGCCAAGCAAGCCTGCCACCCCGGCCAAACGTGAACCTGCGGAGGTGCACTGATGAGCGACATTATCCGCCGCGACCCGCGCGCCGAATGGATTGCCCGTAATCGCCTGCATCCGCTGCACGCGGCGATGCAACCGGCGCAACACAGCTGGATGGGGCCCAACGGCGTCATCCGCAAGAATCTGCACGGTATGGGTTTTATCGGCCCTAACGGCATCAAACGCATTGACCGCAGCGGCGCGCAGCAGGGTGGGACGGTCAAACGCTCGGCTGCTGTTGAAGTGCAGTTGCCGCTGCATCAGGTACCGGCTCCGGCGTTCTACATCAACGTGGTGCCGGATATGGTCGGCGGTCGCCTGAGCAGCCACGACCGCGATCTGCTCGGCCTCGCTCACCAACTGGCCGGCAGCGACGGTGCGGTGCTTGCTGTGGTGTTCGGCGAACACAAGGAAAGCGCTTTCGAAACTGCTGGCGTCGATCGCCTGCTGGTGCTTGAAGGCGAGGAATTCAGCGGTTATGCACCGGAACAGCGGGTGCTGGGCTTGCGCGCTGTGGATAACCAGTTCAATCCGCGTCACTGGTTGCTGCCGGACAGCCGCAGCGGTGGCGGCGAACTCGGCCGGCGCTTTGCTGCAGCCTTGGGCGAGCGCCCGGCCACGCGGGTCTGGCAGGTCAAGGATCAGGAATGCATCGGCCGCGCCGGGGCCGGATTGCAAGACCTGGCGCGTCCAGTGGCGCGGTTGATTCTCGCCGCTGCCGAATGCGCAGAACCGGTCAGCGAAACTCGTCACGAAGCGTTGCCAGTGGAGTTATCCACAAGCGTCGCGCGCAGCTTGTCGCGAATCGAAGATCTTGGTGCCGTGGCGGTGGATCCGGCAGCGATTCCGATGGCCGAAGCGGAATTCATTTTCTCCGGCGGCAACGGGGTCAAGGATTGGCAGCTGTTTCACGAAACAGCGGCGGCCCTCGGCGCCACCGAAGGCGCTTCGCGGGTTGCGGTGGACGATGGCTTCATGGCCCGAGATCGTCAGGTCGGCGCGTCCGGCACCTGGGTCACCGCGCGGGTCTATGTGGCTGTGGGTATCTCTGGCGCGATCCAGCACCTGCAAGGCATTGGCGCCTGCGACAAGGTGGTGGCGATCAACCTCGATCCGGGTTGCGACATGATCAAGCGTGCCGACCTTTCGGTGATCGGCGAAAGCGCAGAGATTCTGCAAGCGTTGATCGAAGCGGTCGCTGCTTACCGCAACGAAGCCAAGCGCGATGCGGCGTAAGGAAACCCTATGAACACGAACGTTATCAGTCTGGTTTCAATCGGCGCTCACCCGACTTCGGGTCGGCCACGGCGCGCCGATCAGGATGCGCGCGCGGTGGAACTGGGCCTGCAACTGGCTGGGGATAACCTGCAAGTGCTGCACGCCGGTGATGTTGCCGAACCGGCCCTGCGTGCCTATCTGGGCATGGGCCTGGAACAGCTGCATGTGCTGGAACAACCCGCTGGCGCCGACGCCTTGCCAGCGCTGACCGCGTACCTGCGCGATGCCGGGGCGCAAGTAGTGCTGACCGGCAGTCAGGCGGAAACCGGCGAAGGTTCGGGGATGTTGCCGTTCCTGCTGGCCGAAGGTCTGGGCTGGCCGCTGGTGGTGGGCCTGGCGCAGGTCGAATCGATCAATGACGGGTCGGCGCTGGTCCTGCAAGCGTTGCCGCGCGGGCAGCGACGCCGCTTGAAGGTCAAACTGCCGTTTCTGGCCACTGTGGATAACGCCGCGCCAAAGCCTCGGCAGAGCGCGTACGGCCCGGCACGACGGGGCGAATTGGCCGCCGATGACGTTGAAGTGGTGGAGGACCAATTGTTGGCCGTCGCCACGCTGCAACCGGCCAAGCCACGGCCCAAGCGCTTGAAGGTGATCAAGGCCAAGAGCGGCGCCGACCGGATGAAAGCAGCGACGGCCAAGGCCAGTGGCGGCGGGGGGCAGGTGCTTAAGGGCGTTACCGCGCAGGCTGGGGCTGAAGCGATTCTGAAGTTGCTGATTGAAGAAGGCGTTGTCCGCTGAAAAGCCCCTCACCCTAGCCCTCTCCCAGAGGGAGAGGGGACCTACCGCGGCGAATTGGCCAAGTACACCGACCTGCGACATGGCGGTGGCCTTGGTCTGGCCAAGCCTGAGATCAATACAATGTTTCAGGTCGATGTAACCTCACCAGTCGACGCGGTCGGCCCCCTCTCCCTCTGGGAGAGGGTTGGGGTGAGGGGAAGCGGCTTACCCACATTCCCTGTTGGCGAAGCTGTGGATAACGTGTTCGCCCTTCCGCGCACCCCACGCCATTCAAGCCTTCCAGCCATAAGATCAAAAAACGATCAGCGTAACTCACGGATTTGTGAGGCTTTTCCCTCGGTATAAATCGAGAACTTGCCCCCAATCTCTGTTGGCGCTTCTGTGGATAAGATGTTCGCTATCAGCTGTAGGCCATATGGAACAAGGCTTACGGAAGGTTGATCATTTCCTGATCAAATGAGCTATCCAAGCAAAGAAAGCGTCCCGCAAGAGCACTTTTCCCCGTCCGCACGGTTTTTTCCACAGGCCAGCCAAAGTTACCCCCGATCTCTGTTGGCGCTTCTGTGGATAACGTGTTTGCTACCTGCTAGAGGCCTTTAAATACTAGGTCTACAGCGATTCGATCAAAAAACAACCAATCGTTTTCAGAAACCATGCTTATGGATAAGTCACGGTTTTTCTTTGCAAATCAGCAGGATAATTTTCAAGTCATCCACAGTTACCCCCATTTGCTGTGGGCGGGTCTGTGGATAACTTGTTTGCGGAAGGCTGGAGGGCTTGGTGGGTATGGGGGCGGAGGTGATTGGTCGGAAATTGATCAACTGAAAGATGTAGCGTGGGTCAGGACGCCTTCGCGAGCAGGCTCGCTCCCACAGGGGATGCATTCCACCTGTAGGAGCCGTCGCAGGCTGCGATCTTATGCTCCTGATCAGCCCTGAACCGGTACACCTTTGAGGTAAGGCGCAGGCTCTGCCCCGAGGTTGTTCAACATCCGCTCGCTGTACCAATCGACGAAGTTGACCACGCCGAATTCATAGGTCTTCGAATAAGGCCCCGGCTGGTAAGCGGTAGAGTTGATCCCGCGCTGGTTTTCCTCAGCCAGACGGCGGTCTTGATCGTTGGTCGCGTCCCACACCTGGCGCATGCGCTCGACGTCGTAATCGACACCTTCCACCGCATCCTTGTGCACCAGCCACTTGGTGGTGACCATAGTTTCCTGAGCGCTGATCGGCCACACGGTGAAGACGATGATGTGATCGCCCATGCAGTGGTTCCACGAGTGCGGCAGGTGCAGGATGCGCATCGAGCCCAGGTCCGGGTTCTTGATCCGGCCCATCAGTTTCGCGCAGCCTTGCTTGCCGTCGAGGGTCATCGATACGGTGCCCTTGAGCAGCGGCATGCGCACGATACGGTTGCGCAAGCCGAAACTGGCGTGGGCGTAAGGGATCTTTTCCGCTTCCCAGGCAGCGGCGGAGGCGGCGACGTGATCCTTGAACGCCTGATCGGCGCGCGGATCGGTGACGTCGTCCCACTCCAGCAGGGTTTTCAACAGTTCCGGGTGCGATGCGTTGCAGTGGTAGCACTCGCGGTTGTTTTCCAGCACCAGCTTCCAGTTGGCCTTTTCCATCAAGGTGGTGGTGATTGCCACCTTGGTGTTCTCCATGTCGTACGGTTCCATGTAATGGTTGAGCGTCGACAGGAAGTCATCGATGGCCGGCGGGTTCTCCGCCAGGCTGATGAAGATGTAACCGCCAGCGGTTTTCACGTTCACCGGTTTCAGGCCGTATTGCTTCATGTCGAAGTCGGCGCCCATCTCGGTGCCGGCGAACAGCAGGCGCCCGTCCAGTTCGTAGGTCCACTGGTGGTAATGGCAGACCAGTTTGGCGACCTTGCCTTTTTCACTGGTGCACAGGCGCGAGCCACGGTGGCGGCAGACGTTGTGGAACGCGTGCACCACGCCCTCGGCGCCGCGAATGACGATGATCGGGTTCTTGCCGACCTGCAAGGTCAGGTAGTTGCCCTTGGCCGGGATCTCGCAGGTCATGCCGGCGATCAACCATTCCTTCTGGAAGATTTCCTGCATATCGATATCGAACAGGCGCTCGTCGCTGTAGAACGGCTGTGGCAGCGAAAAAGTGCGCTCGCGCTCCTGGAGCATTTGTGCGGTGGCCTTGCGTGCGGGTTCCAGCGGATCGCCCAGGCTGATTTTTGCGGTGACGTCCATCGATGTAATCCTCATGGCCCTCTGCGTGGCCGGCGAAAGTGGCTGATCAGGTGTGCTGCAAAACGGTTGCTACGCAAGGTGTAAAGAAGTCGTCTTGTGTTGGGGCGAGTGTGGGGCCGGCGCTGGGGGGAATCTTATCCATGCGCGACATGGCGCAATCTGTTCCCGACGCGCAAGCCCCGGTGTTCAAGGGCTGGTCGCGATAAGTATGTCAATGTCGCGGATAGGTAAACGCACGGTCTGCGCTATACGCAGAATCGCCGACAAGAGGCCGACAGTCGGCCGTGGAGAACAGCATGTCCAACAGCTTCCTGAATCCGGTCACCACCCAGACCTGGGCCAATGGCCGACACATTGTCCGTTGCGTCAAAGTCATCCAGGAAACCTGGGATGTGCGCACCTTCTGCTTTATGGCCGACCAGCCGATCCTGTTCTTCTTCAAGCCGGGGCAGTTCGTCACCCTGGAGCTGGAAATCGAAGGCCAGCCGATCATGCGCTCGTACACGATTTCCAGCTCGCCGTCGGTGCCGTACAGTTTCTCGGTCACGATCAAGCGCGTGCCGGGTGGCAAGGTCTCCAACTGGTTGCACGACACTTTGCATGAAGGTCAGGAGCTGGCGGTGCACGGCCCGGTCGGGCTGTTCAACGCGATCGACTTCCCGAGCCCGAAGGTTCTGTATTTGAGCGGTGGCGTCGGCATCACCCCGTGCATGTCGATGGCGCGCTGGTTCTACGACACCAACGCCAACGTCGACATGACCTTCGTGCACAGCGCGCGCTCGCCGAAAGACATCATTTACCACCGCGAACTCGAGCACATGGCGTCGCGGATCGACAACTTCAGCCTGCACCTGATCTGCGAAAAGCACGGCCTCGGTGAGCCATGGGCCGGTTATCGCGGTTACCTGAATCACAAGATGCTCGAACTGATGGTTCCGGACTTCCTCGAACGCGAAGTGTTCTGCTGCGGCCCGACGCCGTACATGACCGCGGTCAAACGCTTGCTGGAAGCGGCCGGCTACGACATGTCGCGCTACCACGAAGAATCCTTCGGCGCCACGCCACCCGAGGCCCGCGCCGACGCGGTGGAACAGGCCGAACAAGCGGCCGATGCGCCGGAAATCGACGCCGCGGATCTGCACCAGGTGGAATTCACCGCGTCCGGCAAGAGCATCCGCGTCGGCCCGGGCGAAACCGTCCACGCGGCAGCCGCCAAACTCGGCCTGATGATCCCGAAAGCCTGCGGCATGGGCATTTGCGGGACATGCAAGGTGATGAAACTGGGCGGCGAAGTGGAGATGGAGCACAACGGCGGGATTACCGAGGATGACGAGGCCGAAGGGTTTATCCTGTCGTGCTGCAGTGTGCCGAAGGGGGATGTGCGGATTGAGTTCTGAGGCTTTTATGATCGTTCCCACGCTCCGCGTGGGAATGCCGCCCGGGACGCTCCGCGTCCCCTTTCAATACCAGCGCTGAACCTCGATCATACCCTCGATTCCCGCGTAGTCCCTGGCACTCGAATAACGCCAATGCTCCGGTAAATCCACATATCCGCGTTTCACCGGGTTGTTGTGGATGTATTCAAGTTTCTGGCGCATCACCGATTCGCTGTAGACCATCTCTGCGTGTGCACCTTCTTGCCATAGCTGATAAACCCGATCCTGTTTGTGCGCACGCTTGCTGAAGCGCAGGCGCTGCAAGGCTTTGTCGGCGCCTTTGGTTTGCAAGTCGTTGATGATCTGCCGCGCGGTAAAGGATTTGAACTGGCTGAGGCATTTGCTCAGATCGGATGCTTGGGCGACGAAGTGCAGGTGGTTTTCCAGAATCACGTAGCCGTATAGCTTCAAGTCATGATGAGCCTGTTGATATCGCCAGCAGTTGAGCAGGTGCTCAACGATGTACGGGCGAATGAATAACGGCAACCACTCCATTACGGTGCAGGTCAGGAAATGCGGTTTGTCGCTTTCGGTAATCGTATAGCGGTTGCGGCCCATGGGATTCGATCCTTGAATCTTGCGGTGCGAATGAGATGGAACGCGGAGCGTCCCGGGATGCGTTACCACGCAGAGCGTGGGAACGATCAGGGTGAGGCCGGAGTAGGGAACATGCTAGAAGAGACGTCTGCAACTACAGTGGGAAAAGTCATTCCCGACCTAAGATCGTTCCCACGCTCTGCGTGGGAATGCAGCCACTGACGCTCCGCGTCATAGCGGTTTTCAGCCTGTCGCCAAGGGTGAAGCTGGAACGCGGAGCGTCCC
>NZ_RCNX01000053.1:26201-60282 GCF_004307595.1 Pseudomonas sp. Sample_23 | reverse complement strand
GTCATAGCGGTTTTCAGCCTGTCGCCAAGGGTGAAGCTGGAACGCGGAGCGTCCCTGGAGGCGTTCCCACGCGGAGCGTGGGAACGCCTCCAGGGTGGGCAGATGTGGAGATAAAGATCGTTCCCACGCTCTGCGTGGGAATGCAGCCACTGACGCTCCGCGTCATAGCGGTTTTCAGCCTGTCGCCAAGGGTGAAGCTGGAACGCGGAGCGTCCCGGGAGACATTCCTTTGCTGCGCGTGGGAATGATCATGGGCGGGATCAGGCCGACATGACCTCGCGAATATCGCGCGCCAGTTCGCGTACGCGTTCTTCTTCGGTGTCCCAGGAGCACATGAAACGTGCGCCGCCCTTGCCGATGAAGGTGTAGAAGCGCCAGTTCTTTGCAGTCAACGCAGCGATGGCCGGCTCGGACAGTTGCAGGAACACGCCGTTGGCCTGCACCGGGAACATCAGTTCGACGCCGGGGATGTCGCTGACCAGTTCTGCCAGCAGTTGCGCGCAGTGGTTGGCGTGGCGGGCGTATTTGAGCCAGGCGTCGTTTTCCAGAATGCCGACCCACGGTGCCGACAAAAAGCGCATCTTCGACGCCAGTTGCCCGGCCTGCTTGCAGCGGTAGTCGAAGTCTTCGGCCAGTTTGTGGTTGAAGAACAGGATCGCTTCACCCACCGCCATGCCGTTCTTGGTGCCGCCGAAACACAGCACGTCGACGCCGGCTTTCCAGGTCAGGTCGGCGGGCGAGCAGCCGAGGAATGCGCAGGCGTTGGAGAACCGTGCGCCGTCCATGTGCAGGTGCAGGCCCAGTTCCTTGCAGGTTGCGCTGATGGCGCGGACTTCTTCCGGGGTGTAGACGCTGCCGACTTCGGTGGCTTGAGTCAGGGTTACCACGCGCGGTTTTGGGTAGTGGATGTCCTGACGCTTGAGCGCGACTTCGCGGATCGATTGCGGGCTCATCTTGCCGTTTTCAGTGCCGGCGATCAGCAGCTTCGAGCCGTTGGAGAAGAATTCCGGAGCGCCGCATTCGTCGGTTTCGACGTGGGCGGTTTCCGAGCAGATCACGCTGTGGTAACTCTGGCACAGCGACGACAGGGCCAGCGAGTTGGCGGCGGTGCCGTTGAAGGCGAAGAACACTTCGCAGTCGGTTTCGAACAGTTTGCGGAAATGATCGGCCGCGCGGGCGGTCCATTCATCGTCGCCATAAGCGCGCTGGTGGCCGTGGTTGGCCTGTTCCATGGCAGCCCAGGCTTCCGGGCAGATACCGGAATAGTTGTCGCTGGCGAATTGTTGGCTCTTGTCGGTCATGGCCGGCTTCCGTAATCGAGACTCTTGTGAAGGCTCGTGGTCAATGAGGATGCGCACTTTACCGAAGATCTTCCGGGGAGCACATGCGATGTCGGGTGGGGAAAATTACCAGTTTATGGGCCGATTATGCACCTGAGCCAACGCGACGGTGCCCTGGATCTGCTGAAGTGGCTGGCGTTGCTGAGCATGTTGCTCGATCACCTGCGATATGTCGGCTTCTCCGCCGATTGGCTGTATGTGCCAGGTCGCCTGGCGTTTCCGTGGTTTTGCCTGGCAATGGCGGCGAATCTGGCACGGGACGGTTCGCGCAAAATGGAATGGCGCTATCTGGGCTGGCTGTTGCTGTTCAGCGCCATCAGCGAAGTCCCTTATCGCTTTTATATCCCCGACCCTGACACGTTCAACGTGATGCCGACGCTGGCGCTGGGCTTGCTGGTGGCGCGTGGCTGGCAGGATTCAGCGTCGGTGCCTCGGTTGCTCGCGCTGGCCGCGCTGGTGGTTGCGGCGGTTTTTTCAGAACGACTGATGTTCGGTTTCTTCGGCGTATTGTTGCCATTGGCGATGCTGCTGGTGTTCCGCCGACCCTGGTTCAGCCTGTTGCCGGGGCTGGTGTGTCTGGCGGCGAACCAATGGCAGGTGCTGCTCGAATCGGCGCGCTTCGGCAACAGCGTGGCGATGCTTGGGCTGGCGACGTGTGTGTTTGCGCCGATGCTCGGAATGTTCTTGTTGCGACATGGGCGACATGTCCGGCCTCCACCGATGCGGCGCTGGGCGTATGCCCTGTATCCCGCGCATTTCCTCCTGCTGCTACTTATCCGCCAGCTCGCCGCTTAACCCTGTGGGAGCTGGCTTGCCAGCGATAGCGGTGGTTCAGCCACCATCCATGCCAGATGTGCCGCCGCCATCGCTGGCAAGCCAGCTCCCACAAGGTCATTTCCAGCCATGTCGTAAACGCACCTTTGCGTGGCGTCCGCAGGCATTTGAGCTGTCTGTGCCGGTCATACCATCGCATCAAAGGGCACTGCCATCATTGCCAGTGCCTTACCGAGACGAATGGCGCACAGATGCCGCTGGGAGAGACGCGATGTTCAGCAAGCAAGACCAGATCCAGGGTTACGACGATGCACTGCTGGCGGCGATGAATGCCGAGGAGCAACGTCAGGAAGATCACATCGAGCTGATCGCGTCGGAGAACTACACCAGCAAGCGCGTCATGCAGGCGCAAGGCAGCGGCCTGACCAACAAATACGCCGAAGGCTATCCGGGCAAGCGCTACTACGGCGGCTGCGAGCATGTGGATAAAGTCGAAGCGCTGGCCATCGAACGCGCCAAGCAACTGTTCGGTGCCGACTATGCCAACGTCCAGCCGCACTCCGGCTCCTCGGCCAACAGCGCCGTGTACCTGGCGCTGATCCAGCCGGGTGACACCATCCTCGGCATGAGCCTGGCCCACGGCGGTCACCTGACCCACGGCGCGAAAGTGTCGTCCTCGGGCAAGCTCTACAACGCTGTGCAGTACGGCATCAACACCGACACCGGACTGATCGACTACGACGAAGTCGAGCGTCTGGCCGTCGAGTGCAAACCGAAAATGATCGTTGCCGGTTTCTCTGCTTACTCGAAAACTCTGGACTTCCCGCGCTTCCGTCAGATCGCCGACAAGGTCGGCGCGCTGCTGTTCGTCGACATGGCTCACGTCGCCGGTCTGGTCGCTGCGGGCCTGTACCCGAATCCGCTGCCGTACGCCGATGTGGTCACCACCACCACGCACAAAACCCTGCGCGGTCCGCGTGGCGGGCTGATCCTGGCCAAGTCCAACGAAGAGATCGAGAAAAAGCTCAACGCGGCCGTTTTCCCCGGCGCCCAGGGCGGTCCGCTGATGCACGTCATCGCCGGCAAGGCGGTGTGCTTCAAGGAAGCGCTGGAGCCTGGCTTCAAGGCCTATCAGCAACAAGTGATCGACAACGCCCAGGCGATGGCCAGCGTGTTCATCAAGCGTGGCTACGATGTGGTCTCCGGCGGCACCGACAACCATCTGTTCCTGGTCAGCCTGATCCGTCAGGGCCTGACCGGCAAGGACGCCGATGCCGCGCTGGGCCGTGCGCACATCACGGTCAACAAGAATGCCGTGCCGAACGATCCGCAGTCGCCGTTCGTGACCTCGGGCCTGCGCATCGGCACCCCGGCGGTGACCACGCGCGGCTTCAAGGTCAGCCAGTGCGAAACCCTCGCCGGCTGGATCTGCGACATCCTCGACAACCTCGGCGACGCCGATGTCGAGGCCAATGTCGCCCAGCAGGTCTCGGCCCTGTGCGCAGACTTCCCGGTTTATCGCTGAGTCGGTTTTGGAGTAATGACTATGCAACGCTATTCCGGCTTCGGCCTGTTCAAACACTCGCTCAGCCACCACGAAAACTGGCAGCGCATGTGGCGCACGCCCACCCCGAAAAAAGTCTACGACGTGGTCATCGTCGGCGGCGGCGGGCACGGCCTGGCGACGGCCTACTATCTGGCCAAGGAGCACGGCATCACCAATGTCGCCGTGGTCGAGAAAGGCTGGCTGGGCGGCGGTAACACCGCGCGCAACACCACCATCGTGCGCTCCAATTACCTGTGGGACGAGTCGGCGCACCTCTACGAACACGCGATGAAATTGTGGGAAGGCCTGTCGCAGGATCTCAACTACAACGTGATGTTCTCCCAGCGTGGCGTCTACAACCTGTGCCACACCCTGCAGGACATCCGTGATTCGGAACGTCGGGTCAGTGCCAACCGCCTCAACGGCGTCGACGGCGAATTGCTCGACGCCAAGCAGGTTGCGGACGAGATTCCGTACCTGGACTGCTCGAAAAACACCCGCTACCCGATCATGGGCGCGACCGTGCAGCGTCGCGGCGGCGTCGCCCGTCACGATGCCGTGGCCTGGGGCTTCGCCCGTGCCGCCGATGCCTTGGGCGTGGACCTGATCCAGCAGACCGAAGTGATCGGTTTCCGCAAGGAAAACGGCGTGTGCATCGGCGTTGAAACCAACAAGGGTTTCATCGGCGCCAAGCGCGTCGGCGTGGTGACGGCCGGTAACTCCGGGCACATGGCCAAGCTTGCCGGTTTCCGCCTGCCGATCGAATCCCACCCGCTGCAAGCGCTGGTGTCCGAGCCGATCAAACCGATTATCGACAGCGTGATCATGTCCAACGCCGTCCACGGTTACATCAGCCAGTCCGACAAGGGCGACCTGGTAATCGGCGCCGGTATCGACGGCTACAACGGCTACGGCCAGCGTGGTTCGTACCCGGTGATCGAACACACCATTCAGGCCATCGTCGAGATGTTCCCGGTGCTCTCGCGGGTACGCATGAACCGCCAGTGGGGCGGCATCGTCGACACCACCCCGGACGCCTGCCCGATCATCTCGAAAACGCCGGTACCGAACATGTTCTTCAACTGCGGTTGGGGCACCGGTGGCTTCAAGGCTACACCCGGCTCGGGCAACGTGTTTGCCGCGAGTCTGGCCAAGGGTGAAATGCACCCGCTGGCCGCACCGTTTTCCATTGACCGTTTCCACAACGGCGCGCTCATCGACGAACACGGCGCTGCTGCCGTCGCCCACTAACAGGAGAAATCCCCATGTTGCATATCTTCTGTCCTCACTGCGGCGAACTGCGCTCTGAAGAGGAATTCCACGCATCCGGTCAGGCGCACATCCCGCGTCCGCTGGATCCGAACGCCTGCACCGATGAAGAGTGGGGCGACTACATGTTCTTCCGCGATAACCCGCGCGGTCTGCACCACGAGTTGTGGGACCACGTTGCCGGTTGCCGCCAGTACTTCAACGTCACTCGCGATACCGTGACCTACGAGATTCTCGAGAGCTACAAGATCGGCGAGAAGCCGCAATTCACCGACAAGGCTGGCACTGCGAAAACAGCCACGACGGCGCTGGGAGAGAAGGTATGAGCCAGACCAATCGCCTGTCCAACGGTGGACGGATCGACCGCAACAAAGTGCTGAGCTTCACCTTCAACGGCCAGACCTACAAAGGCTATGAAGGCGACTCGCTGGCCGCCGCACTGATTGCCAACGGCGTCGATATCATCGGCCGCAGCTTCAAGTATTCGCGCCCTCGCGGCATCTTCGCCGCCGGTTCCGAAGAGCCGAACGCGGTGCTGCAGATCGGTGCCACCGAAGCCACGCAGATTCCCAACGTGCGCGCCACGCAACAGGCGTTGTATCAGGGCCTGGTCGCCACCAGCACCAATGGCTGGCCGAGCGTCAACAACGACATGATGGGGATTCTCGGCAAGGTCGGCGGCAAGCTGATGCCGCCGGGTTTCTACTACAAAACCTTCATGTACCCGCAATCGTTCTGGATGACTTACGAGAAGTACATCCGCAAGGCTGCCGGCCTCGGCCGTTCGCCGACCGAGAACGATCCGGACACCTACGACTACATGAACCAGCACTGCGACGTGCTGATCGTCGGTGCCGGCCCGGCCGGTCTCGCCGCTGCCCTGGCCGCTGCGCGCAGCGGTGCCCGAGTGATTCTGGCCGATGAGCAGGAAGAGTTCGGCGGCAGCCTGCTTGATTCCCGCGAAAGCCTCGACGGCAAACCGGCGATGGAATGGGTCGCCAGTGTCATCGCTGAATTGAAGAACACCCCGGACGTGCTGCTGTTGCCGCGCGCCACGGTCAACGGTTACCACGACCACAACTTCCTGACTATTCACGAACGCCTCACCGATCACCTCGGTGACCGCGCGCCGATCGGTCAGGTGCGTCAGCGCATCCACCGTGTCCGCGCCAAGCGCGTGGTGCTGGCGACCGGCGCCCACGAGCGTCCGCTGGTCTACGGCAACAACGACGTGCCGGGCAACATGCTCGCTGGCGCGGTGTCGACTTACGTACGTCGCTATGGCGTGGCGCCAGGCAAGAAGCTGGTGCTCTCGACCAACAACGATCACGCCTATCGTGTCGCTCTGGATTGGCTCGATGCCAGTCTGCAAGTGGTAGCGATCGCTGATGCACGCAGCAATCCGCGCGGTGCATTGGTCGAAGAAGCGCGCGCCAAAGGCATTCGCATCCTCACCGGCAGCGCGGTCATTGAAGTGCGTGGCAGCAAGCGAGTGACCGCTGCACGCGTCGCCGCGATTGACGTAAAGGCCCACGCCGTGAGCAGTCCGGGCGAATGGCTCGACTGCGACCTGGTGGCCAGCTCCGGCGGTTACAGCCCGGTGGTTCACCTGGCTTCGCACCTCGGTGGCAAACCAGTGTGGCGTGAAGACATTCTTGGTTTCGTACCGGGCGAAGCACCGCAGAAGCGCGTGTGCGTCGGTGGCATCAATGGCGTCTACGCGCTGGGCGATTCGCTGGCCGACGGTTTTGAAGGTGGCGTGCGCGCTGCTGCCGAGGCCGGTTTCCAGACCGTTGAAGGCGTGTTGCCGAAAGCCTTGAGCCGTCTCGAAGAGCCGACCCTGGCGCTGTTCCAGGTGCCGCACGAGAAGAGCTCGGCGCGTGCACCGAAGCAATTCGTCGACTTCCAGAACGATGTCACCGCCGGTGGCATCGAACTGGCGACCCGCGAAGGTTTCGAGTCGGTCGAGCACGTCAAACGCTATACCGCGCTGGGCTTCGGCACCGATCAGGGCAAGCTCGGCAACGTCAACGGTCTGGCCATTGCCGCCCGTTCGCTGAACGTCACCATCCCGCAGATGGGCACCACCATGTTCCGTCCGAACTACACGCCGGTGACCTTCGGCGCCGTGGCCGGTCGGCATTGCGGGCACATTTTCGAACCGGTGCGCTACACCGCGCTGCATGCCTGGCATGTGAAGAACGGCGCCGAGTTCGAAGACGTCGGTCAGTGGAAGCGTCCATGGTACTTCCCGAAAAACGGTGAAGACCTGCACGCGGCGGTCAAGCGCGAATGCAAAGCCGTGCGCGACAGCGTTGGCCTGCTCGATGCTTCGACCCTCGGCAAGATCGACATTCAAGGCCCGGATGCCCGCGAGTTCCTCAACCGCGTGTACACCAACGCCTGGACCAAGCTCGACGTGGGCAAGGCTCGCTACGGTCTGATGTGCAAGGAAGACGGCATGGTCTTCGACGACGGGGTGACCGCGTGTCTGGCCGACAACCATTTCGTCATGACCACCACCACCGGCGGCGCCGCGCGCGTACTGCAGTGGCTGGAGCTGTACCACCAGACCGAATGGCCGGACCTGAAGGTGTACTTCACGTCGGTCACCGACCACTGGGCGACGATGACCCTGTCCGGGCCGAACAGCCGCAAGCTGCTCAGCGCCGTGACCGACATCGATCTGAGCAACGAAGCGTTCCCGTTCATGACCTGGAAAGAAGGTCTGGTCGGCGATGTGCCGGCGCGGGTGTTCCGTATCTCGTTCACCGGTGAGCTGTCGTACGAAGTCAACGTGCAGGCCGATTATGCGATGGGCGTGCTGGAGAAAATCGTCGAGGCCGGCAAGCAGTACAACCTGACGCCGTACGGCACCGAAACCATGCACGTGCTGCGGGCGGAGAAGGGCTTCATCATCGTCGGCCAGGACACCGACGGCTCGATGACCCCGGACGACCTGAACATGGGCTGGTGTGTCGGTCGCACCAAACCGTTCTCGTGGATCGGCCAGCGCGGCATGAACCGTGAAGATTGCGTGAAAGATCAGCGCAAACAATTGGTGGGTCTCAAGCCGATCGATCCGACCAAATGGCTGCCGGAAGGCGCGCAACTGGTGTTCAACACCAAGCAGGCGATCCCGATGACCATGGTCGGCCACGTGACCTCCAGCTACGCGCACAACTCCCTCGGTTATTCGTTTGCCATGGGTGTGGTCAAGGGCGGTCTCAAGCGCATGGGCGAGCGGGTGTTCGCACCGCTGGCCGATGGCAGCGTGATCGAGGCGGAAATCGTGTCTTCGGTGTTCTTCGATCCGAAGGGTGAGCGGCAGAACATCTGACAACCTCGGGAGCGGTGGGCGGGCGGCTATTCGCGAGCAGGCTCGCTCCCACATTCGATCGCGTTCCCCTGTGGGAGCGAGCCTGCTCGCGAAGGCGGCGGCACAGCTACCACAGGAACCAACAGAATTCAGAAGGTGCTTTATGACCACAGCCAATGTTTACCAGCAACGCCCGACCACCGGCGCCCGTGCCGAGTCGTCGCTGCACCATGCCGACCTCGCCAGCCTGGTCGGCAAGGGCCGCAAGAATGCCGGCGTGATCGTGCGGGAAAAGAAACTCCTCGGCCACCTGACTATTCGTGGCGATGGCCACGATGCAGCCTTCGCGGCCGGTGTGCACAAAGCGTTGGGCATTGAATTGCCCGGCGCGCTGAGCGTGATCGTCAAAGGCGAAACCAGCCTGCAATGGATGGGCCCGGACGAGTGGCTGCTGATCGTGCCAAGCGGCGAAGAATTCGCCGCCGAGCAGAAACTGCGTGAAGCGCTGGGCGATCTGCACATTGCTATCGTCAACGTCAGCGGCGGCCAGCAGATCCTCGAGCTGAGCGGGCCGAACGTGCGTCAGGTGCTGATGAAATCCACCAGCTATGACGTGCACCCGAACAACTTTCCGGTCGGTAAAGCGGTGGGCACGGTGTTCGCCAAATCGCAGCTGATGATTCGTCATACCGCCGAAGACACCTGGGAACTGCTGATCCGGCGCAGTTTCTCGGATTACTGGTGGTTGTGGTTGCAGGATGCTTCGGCCGAGTACGGCCTTAGCGTTCAGGCCTGAAAGATCAAAAGCTACCCCCTCACCCCAGCCCTCTCCCCCAAGGGGGAGAGGGGAAAGGGAGCAGATAGATGATCGTTCCCACGCTCCGCGTGGGAATGCATCCCGGGACGCTCCGCGTCCCAAGAGCGGACGCAGAGCGTCCATGGCGGCATTCCCACGCAGAGCGTAGGAACGATCAGAGGAAAAAATATGAGCCGCGCCCCAGACACATGGATTCTGACCGCCGACTGCCCCAGCGTCCTCGGCACGGTGGACGCGGTCACGCGTTTTCTGTTCGAGCAGGGCTGCTATGTCACCGAGCACCACTCGTTCGATGACCGCCTCTCGGGGCGCTTCTTCATTCGCGTGGAATTCCGTCAGCCTGATGGTTTCGACGAACAATCTTTCCGCGCCGGGCTGGCCGAGCGCGGACAGGCGTTCGGCATGCTCTTCGAGCTGACCGCGCCCAACTACCGGCCGAAAGTGGTGATCATGGTCTCCAAGGCCGATCACTGCCTCAACGACTTGCTCTATCGCCAGCGCATCGGCCAGTTGTCTATGGACGTCGCGGCGGTAGTGTCCAACCATCCGGATCTCAAGCCGTTGGCCGACTGGCATCAGATTCCCTACTACCATTTCCCTCTCGACCCCAATGACAAACCGGCGCAGGAGCGTCAGGTCTGGCAGGTGATCGAAGAGGCCGGTGCCGAACTGGTGATCCTCGCCCGCTACATGCAGGTGCTGTCGCCGGAGCTGTGCCGCAAGCTCGACGGCAAGGCGATCAACATTCATCACTCCCTGCTGCCGGGCTTCAAGGGCGCCAAACCGTATCACCAGGCTTACAACAAGGGCGTGAAACTGGTTGGCGCGACGGCGCATTACATCAACAACGATCTCGATGAAGGGCCGATCATCGCCCAGGGCGTCGAGGCGGTGGATCACAGTCATTATCCCGAAGACTTGATTGCCAAGGGCCGGGATATCGAAGGCCTGACCTTGGCGCGGGCGGTCGGGTATCACATCGAAAGAAGGGTGTTCCTGAACGCCAACAGAACTGTCGTTCTTTAGCGCAAGCTCCAAGCTCCAAGCCGCAAGAACAAGCGGTCAGCACACTTCTTGCGGCTTGTAGCTTGCCGCTTGAAGCTCAATCAACTCTCTACCCAACAACAAATATAGAGGTGATGGCATGTCTGGCAATCGTGGTGTGGTGTATCTCGGCGCTGGCAAGGTCGAAGTACAGAAAATCGACTATCCGAAAATGCAGGACCCGCGTGGTCGCAAGATCGAGCACGGGGTCATTCTTAAAGTGGTTTCTACCAACATCTGCGGCTCCGACCAACACATGGTGCGCGGTCGGACCACGGCGCAGACCGGTCTGGTGCTGGGTCACGAAATCACCGGCGAGGTGATCGAAAAGGGCTCCGACGTCGAAAACCTGAAGATCGGCGATCTGGTCTCTGTTCCGTTCAACGTGGCTTGCGGGCGCTGCCGTTCCTGCAAGGAGCAACACACCGGCGTCTGCCTGACCGTCAACCCGGCCCGTGCCGGCGGCGCATACGGTTACGTCGACATGGGCGACTGGACCGGTGGCCAGGCCGAATACGTGCTGGTGCCGTACGCCGACTTCAACCTGCTGAAACTGCCGGATCGCGACAAGGCCATGGAGAAAATCCGCGACCTGACCTGCCTCTCCGACATCCTCCCGACCGGTTACCACGGCGCCGTCACTGCCGGTGTTGGCCCGGGCAGCTCCGTGTACATCGCCGGCGCCGGTCCGGTCGGCCTCGCCGCTGCCGCTTCCGCACGCTTGCTCGGTGCTGCGGTGGTGATTGTCGGCGACGTCAACACCATCCGCCTGGCACACGCCAAGGCCCAGGGCTTTGAGGTCGTCGACCTGTCCAAGGACACCCCGCTGCACGAACAGATCGCCGCGCTGCTGGGCGAGCCGGAAGTCGACTGTGCGGTGGACTGCGTCGGTTTCGAAGCACGCGGCCACGGCCACGACGGCGTCAAGGCCGAAGCCCCGGCCACGGTGCTCAACTCACTGATGGGCGTGGTGCGCGTTGCCGGCAAGATCGGTATCCCGGGCCTGTACGTCACCGAAGATCCGGGCGCCGTCGACGCCGCGGCGAAAATGGGCAGCCTGAGCATCCGCTTCGGCCTGGGCTGGGCCAAATCCCACAGCTTCCACACTGGCCAGACGCCAGTGATGAAGTACAACCGCCAACTGATGCAGGCGATCATGTGGGACCGCATCAACATTGCCGAAGTGGTCGGCGTGCAAGTGATCAGCCTCGATCAGGCGCCGGAAGGTTACGGCGAGTTCGATGCCGGCGTACCGAAGAAGTTTGTGATTGATCCGCATAAGTTGTTCAGTGCGGCGTAACGGATCAAGGTGACAAAAAGGGCGGCCGAAATGCCGCCTTTTTCATTTCCGCTAATCGTTATTCATTCGTGCTGTAGGAGCACTGAGTTAACGAAACAGTGCATTGACCGGTTTTCGTCCAATCGCTGGATGTCGATTCGAAGTGAGCGACATCTGCTACCAAGGCAATGTTTCCATAACGGCAACTTATCTGATTGACCAGGATTGGACCGGTTTCGTCTTCGTCTTCGGTAATGTGCGTAACGCTTTCAAACTCAGTGCCCCTGTTGATTTTCAGCTCGTTCGGATTCGCCACCTTCCAGATTCTACCGAAGCTGTCCTTGAGCTCAGAACCATCCCTGGCCTCTTGCATGCCTGAAAGCACGGGGCAGGTGTCTGCCTGTGCGAGGCCTGCAGTAACTGCTAAACAGAGCGGCGTGAATAGTCTTGCGATACGCATGATTCCATTTCCTTGGCGAGTTGAAGGTCAACCATGCCCCGGAAGAATTGCGACGACTACTGTCATATATGACAGTTTATGAGAACCATTAGGAATGAATCGGGTGGGTTTTATCGCGAGCAGTGGTCGGCCGGACTAATATCATTTCCCGGTTCTGGAACAGCTCATTGAGTCTCCGGTCAAAAGGCGCAGCTCCGCCTGTTGATGGAGCCCAAGAAATAAGAGGATGTCTGAATGAAGATTTCACGCGGTTTTGCCCTGGCATCGCTCCTGACTCTGGCCGCCGGGCCGGTGTTTGCCGGTTTCAGTTTGAACGACGTGGCCGGTGCGGTAGCGGGGATGCAGGGTGGTGACAAGGCGGCTGCTTCGGCGCCGACCTCGGAGACCGCTGGTTTGTTGAGTGCTCTGAGTGCACTGGACGTCACGCCGGAGCAGGCCGTTGGCGGTACCAGTGCGATGCTCGGGCTGGCGAAGAATCAGTTGAGCAGCACCGACTATTCGCAACTGGCCAAGGAAGTGCCGGGGATCGACAAGTTGTCCGGTGGCAGCGGCAATCTGGCGGCGCTCGGGGCTTTGCTCGGTTCGTCCGGCAAGTCCGCAGGCCTTGAGAATGCACTGGGCAATGTCAAAGACAGCAACGACCTCAACAACGCGTTCAGCGCGCTGGGCATGGACAGCGGCATGATCGGCCAGTTTGCCCCGGTGCTGCTGCAATACCTCGGTCAGCAGGGCGTCGGCGGTTCGCTGTTGAGCAGCCTGGGCAGCATCTGGGGTGTCGGCACGGGCACCTGAGTCAGCGGCGCTCGTTGCGCAGCTCGACGATGCGCTGATCCTTCTCGGTCCAGAGCTGGTTGACCCAGCTCTGGACGTGTTGGCGAAAGGCCGGATCTTTCTCGTAATCGCCCTGCCACAGCGCCGGGTCGAGTTCGCGGGTCCTGATGTCGATGATCACTCGCGGCACGTTGCCGCTGATCAGATCCCAGAAGCCCGGGATTTTGTCCTGCGGATACACCACCGTCACATCGAGCATCGCGTCGAGTTGTTCACCCATCGCCGCCAGCACGAACGCCACGCCGCCGGCCTTGGGTTTGAGCAAGTGGTTGAACGGTGATTCCTGCTGGGTGCTTTTCGCCAAGGTGTAGCGCGTGCCTTCCAGATAATTCACCACCGTTACCGGCTGGCGCTTGAACAGCTCGCACGCCGCTTTGGTGATTTCCAGATCCTTGCCCGCCAGCTCGGGGTTCTTCACCAGAAAGGCTTTGGTGTAGCGCTTCATGAACGGGTAATCCAGCGCCCACCACGCCAAGCCCAGGAACGGCACCCAGATCAGCTCTTTCTTCAGAAAGAACTTGAAGAACGGCGTGCGCCGGTTGAGGGTCTGGATCAGTGCTGGAATGTCGACCCACGATTGATGGTTGCTGACCACCAGATAGGACGTGTCGCGGCGCAGATCGTCGCCGCCGCGAATGTCCCACTGCGTCGGGATGCACAGCCGGAAGATCAGCTTGTCGATCTCGGCCCAGGTCTCGGCGATCCACATCACCGCCCCCGATGCGTAATCCCGCCAGCGCCCAGGTGCAACCAGCTTGAGCAGGGCGAACACCATCAACGGCCCGATCAGGATCAGGGTGTTGAGCAACAGCAGCAGGGTGACGAAACAGCCGGTGAGCAGGCGGCGCATAAGCAACTCTATGAAGTGGCAGGGGCGAGCCATGATAAGCAGCTTCGCGCAGCAGGCCAAATCGGCGCTGACGAATGTTTCACTTTTTGCCGGGTATGCTTCGCTCAAGATTCGATCTGAATGCACTGGCCTCTTCGCGAGCAGGCTCGCTCCCACAGGGGAATGCATTTCAAATGTGGGAGCGAGCCTGCTCGCGAAGAGGACCGAAGCGAACGAATAACTCGGCGCGTGTCTAAAACTCCAGTCCGCCGCCCTCAATTTCCAAGGAAGCCCCTTACGTGAAATCCCTCCTTGCTCTGTTTGCCCTCGTTGCGCTGCCGGTCATGGCCGCCGAGCCGACGCTGTACGGTCGCTACGAATACATCGCGCTGCCGGAAATCGGTGGCGAAGTGCTCAAGGCCAAGATGGACACTGGCGCGCTGACCGCCTCGCTGTCGGCCAAGGACATCGAGACCTTCACCCGTGATGGCGAAGACTGGGTGCGTTTCCGCCTCGCCACCAAGGACGCCAGCAACAAGGTTTTCGAGCACAAGGTCGCGCGGATCAGCAAGATTAAAAGCCGTTCCGACGAGGACGATGAAGAGCGCGACAGCAGCGATGTCGCCAAGCGCCCGGTGGTCGATCTGGAACTGTGCCTGGGCAACGTCAAACGCACTGTCGAGGTGAATCTGACCGACCGCAGCCACTTCAACTATCCGCTGCTGATCGGCGCCAAGGCCCTGCGCGAGTTCGGCGCGGCGGTCAATCCGGCGCGGCGTTACACCGCCGACAAGCCTGACTGCTAAGTGGTCTGATTGACGTAACCCCGGGCTTGGGGCACCGTTCGCGCACTAACTGCCACGGGCTCGGACGCCATGCCGCACATCCTGATTGTCGAAGACGAAGCGGCGATTGCCGACACACTGATTTTTGCCTTGCAGGGCGAGGGGTTCAGCACCACGTGGCTGAACCTCGGCGCAGCGGCGCTGGAGCATCAGCGGCAGACACCGGCCGACCTGATCATTCTCGATATCGGCCTGCCGGACATCAGCGGCTTCGAAACCTGCAAGCAATTGCGACGCTTCACGGAAGTGCCGGTGCTGTTTCTCAGCGCCCGCGACGCCGAGATCGACCGCGTGGTGGGCCTGGAGATCGGTGCCGACGATTACGTGGTCAAGCCGTTCAGCCCGCGTGAAGTGGCGGCGCGGGTCAAAGCCATCCTCAAGCGCATGGCGCCGCGCCCGACCCTGGAAGCAGGCTCAACGCTGTTTCGCATCGATGCTGAACGCGTGCAGATCAGCTATCGCGGCCAGCCGCTGAGCCTGACCCGCCATGAATTCCGCTTGTTGCAATGCCTGCTCGAACAACCTGAGCGGGTGTTCAGCCGCGAGCAATTGCTCGATGCGCTGGGCGTAGCGGCCGACGCCGGTTACGAGCGCAGCATCGACAGCCACATCAAAAGCCTGCGCGCCAAGTTGCGCCTGGTACGTGCCGAGGCCGAGCCGATCCAGACCCATCGCGGCCTCGGTTACAGCTATAGCCCGGGGCACAGCTGATGTCGCTGGGGCTGCGAATCTTTCTGGTGTATGTGCTGTTTGTCGGCCTGACCGGTTATTTCGTCCTCAACACGGTGATGGAAGAAATCCGCCCCGGCGTGCGTCAGTCCACCGAAGAGACGCTGGTGGACACCGCCAACCTGATGGCAGAAATCCTGCGCGACGATTTCAAGGCCGGCACCCTCAGCGAGAACCGCTGGCCGCAATTGCTCCGTGCCTATGGCGAGCGGCAGCCGCAAGCGACCATCTGGGGCTTGCCGAAAAACCAGGTCAACCACCGCATCTACGTCACCGACGCCAAGGGCATCGTCGTGCTCGACTCCAGCGGCGTCGCAGTCGGCCAGGATTATTCGCGCTGGAACGACGTCTACCTGACCCTGCGCGGCGAGTACGGCGCGCGCTCCAGCCGTAGCGATCCTGACGATCCGAGCTCTTCAGTGATGCACGTCGGCGCGCCGATCCGCGACAACGGCAAGATTATCGGCGTGGTCACCGTGGCCAAGCCCAACAGTTCGCTGCAACCCTACGTCGATCGCACCGAGCGGCGCTTGCTGTTTTACGGCGCCGGACTGATCGGCCTCGGCCTGCTCTTCGGCGCCTTGCTCTCATGGTGGCTCAGCCGCGCGCTGCACCGTTTGACCGGTTATGCCCAGGCGGTGAGCGAAGGCCGGCGCGTGGAAGTGCCGCACTATCGCGGCGGCGAACTGGAGCAACTGGCGACGGCGGTCGAGCAGATGCGCACGCAGCTCGAAGGCAAGGCCTACGTCGAGCGCTACGTGCACACCCTGACCCATGAATTGAAAAGTCCGCTGGCGGCGATCCGGGGCGCAGCGGAGCTGCTGCAAAGTGATATGCCGGCCGTCCAGCGTTTGCGCTTTGTCAGCAACATCGACAGCGAAAGCGCGCGAATGCAGCAGTTGATCGAGCGCCTGCTCAACCTGGCTCAGGTCGAGCAACGCCAAGGGCTGGAAGAACGGGTGGCAGTGCCGCTGGCGCCGTTGGTCGCAGAACTGCTCAAGGCGCAGGCCGCGCGGATCGAGGGCAAACAACCGCGCGTCGAGCAAGCGATCGGCGAGGATCTGCTGCTGGTTGGCGAGCGGTTTCTGCTGCGCCAGGCGTTGGGCAATCTGCTGGAAAACGCGCTTGATTTCACTCCGGCGCAGGGCTTGTTGCGCTTGCGTGCCGAGCGTGTTGGCGAGCAGGTCGAGTTCCGCCTGTTCAACCAGACCACGCCGATTCCTGATTACGCCTTGCCGCGTTTGACCGAACGCTTCTACTCGTTGCCGCGTCCGGACAGCGGACGCAAGAGCACCGGGCTGGGGCTGAACTTCGTTGAAGAAGTGGTCAAGCTGCATGGCGGGGTGATGCGCATTGGCAATGTCGAGGGCGGGGTTGAGGTGGTATTGCGCTTGCCGTGAGACCCCGTTGCTGCCTTCGCGAGCAGGCTCGCTCCCACAGGGAATGCATTCTCCACACAATCTCCATATTCCCCCCACACTGCCACCACACCGCATCAGCAGACTCCTCCCATCCAAACAGGGAGAGTCCCATGAACAAGAATCTGACCATCAAACTCGGCGCGATTGCTTTGTTGATCCTGCTGTTGCTGATCCCGTTGCTGATGATCGACGGCATCATCGATGAGCGTCAGCAACTGCGCGACGGTGTGCTCGAAGACATCGCGCGCAGCTCCAGTTACAGCCAGCAACTGACCGGGCCGGTGATGGTAGTGCCGTATCGCAAGGTGGTGCGCACCTGGAAAACCAACGAGAAAACCAACAAGCGCTACGAAGAAGTCAGCGAAGCGCGCGGGCGTCTGTACTTTCTGCCGGAGCGTTTCGAGCTCGACGGGCAAGTACAAACCGAACTGCGCAAACGCGGCATTTACGAGGCACGGCTGTTCCACGCCGACAACCGCATCGATGGGCATTTTTCCCTGCCGGCGCAGTTGGGCATCAAGGAGAATTTTGCCGATTACCAATTCGACGCGCCGTTCCTTGCCGTCGGTATCAGCGATATTCGCGGCATCGAAAACGCGCTGAAACTCGAGCTAGGCAGCCAGCAACTGGACTTCGTGCCCGGCAGCGAAGTGGCCTGGATCGGCGAGGGCGTACACGTGACGCTACCGGCACTGGACGCCAGCAAAGCCACGCAACTGACCTTCGGTTTCGACCTGCGCCTGCAAGGCACCGGCTCGCTGCGGGTGGTGCCGGTGGGCAAGACCAGCAGCGTCAGCCTCGCCGCCAATTGGCCGCACCCCAGCTTCGTCGGCAACTTCCTGCCGGCCAAGCGCGAGATCAACGATCAGGGTTTCAGCGCCGACTGGCAGACCTCGTTTTTCTCCACCAACCTGCAAGAGGCGATGGAGCGCTGCGTCGCTGGCGACTGTGATGCACTCAACGGCCGCAGCTTCGGCGTGAGCTTCATCGATCCGGTGGATCAGTACCTGAAAAGCGATCGGGCGATCAAATATGCGCTGCTGTTCATCGTCCTGACATTCGCCGGTTTCTTCCTCTTCGAAGTGCTCAAGAGCCTGGCGGTGCACCCGGTGCAATATGCCTTGGTCGGTGTCGCGCTGGCGTTCTTTTACCTGCTGCTGTTGTCGCTGTCGGAACACATCGGTTTTGCGCTGGCGTATCTGTTGTCGGCGAGTGGCTGCGTGTTGTTGATCGGTTTCTATGTCAGCCACGTCCTGCGCAGCGCGCGGCATGGCTTGAGTTTCTCGGCCGGGCTGGCGGCGCTGTATGGCCTGCTGTACGGCTTGCTCAGCGCCGAGGATTACGCGCTGTTGATGGGCTCGCTGATGTTGTTCGGTCTGCTCGGGGTGTTCATGGTGCTGACCCGCAAACTGGACTGGTACGGGATTGGTTTGAAGCCGGCCAGGCCGCTGGAGTTTGACGTGGAGGCGATGCAATGAGCGGGTGGCTTGGGTTACGCGAGGAACAGCGGGAAGCGGAGGTTTTGGTGACGCTGCTTATTGCGTCACTACCTCCGAAACCGAGTTGGTGCATTCGCGAGCAAGCTCGCTCCCACATTGGAATGTGGTCAACTGTGGGAGCGAGCCTGCTCGCGAAGAGGCCGGAACAGGCAGCCCAGATCTAAGGCTTGGGCATCGTCGCCACCATGGACGGTCGCTGACTCACCTCGAAATACCAGTTGGCCAGTTGCGGATTGGCTGCACGCCAGTCCATGTCCGGGAAGCGCAGATCCAGATAGCCCAAAGCGCAGGCCACGCTGATCGCCGCGACATCGAAGTGGCTGGTCAGCTCGGCAATCGCTTCGCTCTCCAGCACGGCGAGGGCGCGGCGGATCTTGTCGCGCTGGGCGTCGAGCCATTCGTCCCAGTGTTTTTCCACCGGGCGCAGGACGGTTTCATAACGCACCATCACCGAGGCATCCATGATCCCGTCAGCCATCGACGCCAGGGTCAGGCGCCGCCAGCGCGCCGCACCTTCACGGGGGATCAGCGGATTGCCGACGTGCTGCTGGTCGAGGTACTCGAGGATGACGCGGCTGTCATGGATGACATTGCCATCGGCCAGGCGCAGGGCGGGGATTTTGCTCAACGGGTTGTCGGCGATCAGCTCCGGGTTCGGGCTGACCGGGCTGAGCACGCAGTCCTGCAGCGCGACACGATCCTGCTGACCGGTTTCGTGCAGCAGCACCATGACCTTGCGGACAAAGGGCGACAGGGTGTTGTGGTACAGGGTCATGCTGGGGGCGGACATGGGCAAGGTCTCGATCAGGACAATGATCGGGCAGCATAGCCTGCTCGCGTCCGGCGCAGAACCCATGTGGGAGCGAGCCTGCTCGCGAAGGCGTCGTGACAGTCGACTTTGATGTTGAGGGTCCGGGCGCTTTCGCGAGCAGGCTCGCTCCCACAAGGGATTCTCAGCTTCGCGGCAGAAAACCTCTTATCGCCAGAAATGCCGGCACGCCAAGCCCGACCCAGCTCAAGGCATCCCAGATTCCATCCCCCAGCAACGCCGCAAACAGCCCCGCCGCACTGAGCAGGGCGATCACGATCGGTGTGCTGAAGACCTTCCAGAAACTCGACTGACGCGGCTTCATGCCGAGGCCTCCGCCGTTTCCAGAACAGGCTTGGCCGCCTTGCGCCGCACTACCCAAAGGTAAACGCCACTGGCCAACACAATGATTGTCAGCACATCCAGGGTTGCCCAGAGAATCTTCATCGGCATGCCGCCGTAGTCACCAAAATGCAGCGGTTGCGACATGCCCATGGCGTCCATGTACCACGGCCGTTCGGCCACGGCGGTGACTTGCAGCGTCGTGGCATCGATCAGCACCGGCGTCAGCAGATGCGAGGTCAGGTGCGTGCCGCCCTTCATGAACACCGCGTAATGGTGCTCGCTGGAAAAACGGGTGCCGGGGAAGGCGATGAAATCCGGCTTCATCCCCGGTGCGACTTCCTCGGCGATGTCGAGCAGCCGCGTAGCCGGCGCCAGTTGGGTCAGCGGCGGCGCATCGCGATACGGCGCGATCAGCGTGGTCAACGCGTCGTTGCGCCAGGCAGCGATGAGCAGGTCGGCGCAGGCGCTGATCACTCCGGTCACGCCCACCACCAGGCACCAGGTCAAAGTGACGACGCCGATCAAATTGTGCAGGTCGAGCCAGCGCAGTCTTGTCGATTTGTCCTGGCGCACGGTGCCGAATTTCAAGCGGCGCATGAACGGCAGGTACAGCACCGTGCCGGACACGATCGCCACGACAAACAACAGACCCATGAACGCCAGCAGCAGCTTGCCCGGCAGCCCGGCGAACATGTCGACGTGCAGGCGCAGGATGAACAGCATCAAGCCACCGTTGGCCGAAGGGGTTTCCAGCGCTTCGCCAGTGCGCGCATCGAGCATGAAGGTGTGCGAAGAATTCGGCTCGGTGTCGGCCGTCCTGGCCATGATCGCGAACGCCGCGTTCGGCTCTTCGTCGTCATAACCGAAGTACTGCATGACTTCGCCCGGGCGATGTTTCTGCGCGGCATCGACCAGTTGCTGCAGGTCGAGTTGCGGCGTGTCGGCCGGCATCTCGCGCAGCTCCGGGGCGTTGCCCAGCGCGTGATCAATCTCGTGGCTGAAAATCAGCGGCAGACCGGTCAGCGCCAGCATCAGCAGAAATACCGTGCAGATCAGGCTGGTCCAGGTGTGAATGAACGACCAGCGGCGGATGGTTTTACTTTTCATTGCATGACCTTCAAAAACACCGAAGCCGTCCGGTACGGACGGCCTGGGAACAGGGCCTGTTTCAGCTCACTGGCTTACCACTTGTAAGTGGCGCTGGCGACGACACTGCGCTGGTCGCCGTAGTAGCAGTAGAAGCTGTCGCAGGTGGAAATGTAGTCCTTGTCGAACAGGTTGGTCGCGTTCACCGCCAGCGATGCACCTTTGAGACTGTTGTCCAGACGGCCGAGATCATAATGCACGCTGGCGTCGAACACGGTATAGGCATCGGCCTTGCCCAGCCAGGTGTTGGCCTTGTCGCCGTAGGTGTTGCCGGTGTAGCGCACGCCGGCACCGATACCGAAACCGTCGAGCACGCCGGCGTGCCAGGTGTAGTCGGTCCACAGCGAGGCTTGTTGGTTGGGCATCAGTTGCAGGCGGTTGCCCTTGTCGACGCCTTTCTGCACTTCGGACTTGGCCAGGGTGTAGGCGGCGATGACTTTGAGGTTGTCGGTCACATCCGACACGGCTTCGAGCTCCAGGCCTTTGACCTTCACTTCGCCAGTCTGGCTGGTCACCGAGACGTTGTTGACGAAGGTGTTCACCGCGACGTTCTTCTGGGTCAGGTCATACACGGCGGCGGTCAGCAGGGTCTTGCTGCCCGGAGGCTGGTATTTGATGCCCAGTTCCCACTGCTTGCCTTCGGTTGGCTTGAGCGAGCCGGTCGAGGTGGCATCGGCACCCGTGGTCGGCTGGAAGGATTCGGCGTAGGACAGGTACGGCACGAAACCGTTATCGAAGACGTAACTGAGCGCCGCGTTGCCGCTGAATTTCTTGTCACGCTGGGTGTTGGTGGCGTCGCTCTGGTTGATGAATTGGGTGCTGGTGTGGACCCAGTCTTCACGGCCGCCGAGGGTCAGGCGCCACTGATCGAGGGCCATTTGGTCCTGCACGTAGAGACCGGTCTGGTAGGTCTTCTGGTTGTAGTCGTAAAACGCGGTGGAGCGTGCTGGACGTAAGATCGGCTGGCCGTAGATCGGGTTGATGACGTTGGTTTGCAGACCATCGCCAAAGATCGAGGTGTAGTTGGTGTTGCTGCGCTGGTGATCCAGACCCAGCAGCAAGGTGTGGCGAATGTCACCCGTGGCGAAGTCGGCCTGGAAGTTGTTGTCCACGGCAAACTGGCTGATGTCTTCGTCGACGCTGGTGCTGGTGCGGCCGACGTTGCCCTCTGCATCCACGGTGGTGAACGGGTAGGAACCGGGTGTCAGCGACTGGAACGACAGGTCCGACTTGGTGTAGCGCAGGTTCTGTTTGAACTGCCAGACATCGTTCAACCGATGTTCGAAGGCATAACCCAACGCGTAGTAGGTGCGGTCGTAGTATTCCCAATCCGGATCGCCGAGATTCTTGTGATGGGAAATATCACCGAGCGGCGATTTGATCTTCGTGCCCTGGATCGGCAGAAACTGGCTGGTGATGCCGGTGTCGTCGCGGGTGAACTGGCTCAGCAGGGTGAGTTTGGTGTCGTCATCGATGTTCCAGGTCAGGCTCGGCGCGATGTTGTAGCGCTTATTGTCGACGTGATCGACCTGGGTGCCGCTGTCGCGCACCACGCCGCTGAGGCCATAGAGAAACTGCCCGGCCTCATCGATCTTGCCGGTGCTGGCGAAGTTAATCTGGCGGTGATTGTCGCTGCCGTATTGCAGCTGGATTTCGCTGCTGGCCTCCGCGCTCGGACGGCGGCTGACCATGTCGAGCAAACCGCCCGGCGGGGTCTGGCCGTACACCGACGAGGCCGGACCACGCAGCAGGGCGAGGCGGTCGAGGTTCCAGGTTTCCTGTTTCGGGTTGGCGTACACGCCTTTGGGCAGCGGCAGGCCATCGAGGAACTGGGTCGGTTCGAAACCGCGCACGCGCAGCCAGTCGGCGCGGGTGTCGCTGCCGTAGCTGCTGGCGGTGATGCCCGGCATGTAGCGCACCGCGTCATCGAGGCTGTGCACGCTGCGGTCGTCCATTTGCTGACGGGTTGCCACCGAAATCGAACGCGGTGCTTCGACCAGCGCGGTGTCGGTCTTGGTGCCGGCGGCGGTGCGAGTCGCGGTGTAGCCTTCGACCGGGCCCCAGGCGCTTTCGAAGTTTTCCACGCCGATGACCGAAGTTTCCGGCAGGGCCAGCGTGCCTTCTGGCACGGCCACCAGGGTGTAAGTGCCGGCGCTGCTCTGTTCCAGCTGCAGACCGGTGCCGCGCAAAGCCGCGCGCAGGGCACCGGCGGCGTCGTACTGGCCGTTGACCGGCGCCGAGGTTTTGCCGGCGGCCAGCGCAGGATTGAGCGACAGGGCGAGGCCGCCCTGGCTGGCGATCTGGTTCAGGGTGGTCGACAGCGGCGCCGCCGGCAGGTTGTAGGCGCGCACGCTGGACGCTTGCTCAGCGGCGAGCAACGGGCTGCTGATCAGCGGCGTGCCGAAAGCGATGGCAAAAGCCAGCAGACTGGGGCGCAACAAGGTGTCTGGCGAACGGGACATACGGCGGCTCCTGAATGGAAATATTTCTCAATTGCCTGTGTGCCGGACGAGATTGGAAAAGTGATAGGGCTGGGTGGAAATTCTTTTTGCAGGAAATGGTTGTGCGGCTGATGTCGCCTTCGCGAGCAGGCTCGCTCCCACATTGATCGTTCCCATGCTCCGCGTGGGAATGCCTCATTGGACGCTCTGCGTCCGCTTCGGCAGGGACGCAGAGCGTCCCGGGCTGCATTCCCACGCAGAGCGTGGGAACGATCATGTCAAGGGGCGGAGGGCTCCGCCTTCGCCACGGTGACCCAATACGGCGTATGCCGCTCGATCTGCACCGGCAGAGTCGGCAGCAATGCACTCAGTGCCTTGTCGGTGTCATGCAACGGAAAACTGCCGGTAATGCGCAGATCGGCCACTTCCGGCGCCACGCCCAGATGCCCGCGACGATAGCGCCCCAACTCGTGCACCAGATCGCCCAGCCGGGCGTTGTCCACCACCAGCATGCCGCGCGTCCAGGCATCGGCGCCGGGGGCGAGGGCGGCAATCGAGCCCAGCCCGTCACTGCGCAACAGCACCTGCTGGCCTTCGCGCAGAACCAATTCTTGCGGGTTGGCCTGGGCATGGGCCGCGACCGCCGACTGCAACACGCTCAGGCGTGTGCCATCGTCCTCGCGCTTGACCAGAAACCGCGTGCCCAGCGCGCGCATGCTGCCTTCGCGGGTTTCGACGATAAACGGCCGCGCGTCGCCATGCCCGGTCTCGACGAGAATTTCGCCTTCCTGCAACACGATCAAGCGGCGCTCGTCATCGAAGCGTACGTCGACCGCGCTGTGGGTATTGAGGTTGAGCAGAGTGCCGTCGGACAGGCGCACGGTGCGCTGTTCACCGGTGGCGGTGCGCTGATCGGCGAGCCAGTAATCCAGCGGCAGGTAGCGCTCACTGACAAACAGCCCGAGCCCGATGATCACCACGACACTGGCCAGCCCGCTGCCGAGTTTGCGCACGCGCCGGCGAATGCCTTCGCGCGATTGCAGCAACGCGCTTCGGGCCGGGCCCTTGGCGACGCTGAAGCGCTGATCGAGCATGCCCAACTGACGCCAGGCGCGGGCGTGTTCTTCATGGGCCGCATGCCATTTAGCGAATTCTTCACGCTCCAGCGCGGTGCTCGAATCGAGGGTCAATTGCCAGGCAATCGCCGCGTCCAGCACATGCGCCGGCACCGGGCGCGAACTGGCCGCCGTCATGTCGGCTCACCGTACAGGGCGATGTAGCACTGGCGCAGGCCTTGGGCCAGATACTGCCGCACGCGCGGTACCGAGACACCGAGTTTGTCTGCGATTTCGGCGTGGCTGAGGCCGTCGAGGCGGTTATACAGGAAGGCCGCGCGGGCCTTGGTCGACAACTTGCCGAGCAGGCGATCGATGGCTTTGAGGTCGTCGAGGATCATTTGCTGTTCTTCCACCGAAGGCTGCTCGTCTTCGGGGATCAGCATCAGTTCGGTGAGGTAGGCCTGTTCCAGCGCGGCGCGGCGGAAGTAGTCGAACAACAGGCCTTTGGCGATCGCCACCAGAAACGCCCGAGGTTCGCGCGGCGTAAGCAGTTCGTCGCGGTTGAGCAAGCGCACGAAGGTGTCCTGGCTCAGGTCTTCGGCACGCTGCGGACACGCCACATTGCGCCGCAACCACGCCAGCAGCCAACCGCGATGGTCGCGATACATCGCACCGACGAGCTCACTGTGGGGGTTGGGCACTGACGACACCGGACATCACCGATTGGGAAATGTTAACTAACGAGAATAGTTCGCGATTCTGGCAGAGGTGGGAATGGTTAGCAATTGGCCACTGGTCAGGTGATGAATCAAGGGCAGCCCCTCACCCTAGCCCTCTCCCGTAGGGAGAGGGGACTGATCGGGGGATATTCTGAAGGTACACCGACCTGAACGATTTTCAGCGATTCCTCAATCGACTCGGTCTTTCAGGTCGATATAAGGCTTCAGACACCACGATCGGCGCCCTCTCCCTCCGGGAGAGGGCTGGGCGGGCGGCGTTCCGATGAGGGGCTTTTGATCTGAATGATTCTAAAAGGACGGCGCCTGCTGCCGCCGCTTCCACTGGCTCAACCGCTGCTGCAACTGCAACGGACTGTAAATCTGCTGCGCCCGCGCCCGGCTGAACAGAATCAATGCCAACTCCGCCGTGGCCAGCGCATCGGCACTCGCGTTATGCCGCTCGAACACTTCAAGCCGGAACCATTCGATCCACTCATCCAGCCCCGCCTCGCGAATCTGCGCCTGCGGACATAACAGCGGCGCAATGTCCGCCACATCCAGAAACACATGCTGCAGCTTATGCCCCAAGTGTTCCTTCACTGCGCGCCCGAGCATGTGCTGATCGAACGGCGCATGAAACGCCAGCACCGGGCTGTCGCCGATGAACTCCAGCAACTCCAGCAACGCTTCCGCTGGGTCGCTGCCTGCGGCAATTGCACTAGGGCCGAGGCCATGAATCAGCACGCTGGGGCTGAGCTTCAATTCGCGGCATTGCAAGGTGCGTTCGAACTGCTGACGGAAATCGATCGCGCCGTCCTCGATCACCACCGCGCCGATCGACAGAACCCGATCCTTGCTCATATTCAGGCCGGTGGTTTCCAGGTCCAGCACCACCCAGCGCTGCTCGCGCAGGCTGCATTCGCTCAGTCCGGCAAGCGCCGGCAGCTTCGCCAGCCGCTGCTGCAAATCCGCCGACACCACGGGGCTGGCCGGGCGTAGCCAGGAGAACAGGCTCATAGCTGATACCGCAAGCTCAGGCTGCTTTGCAGGCGCTGCGCCTGCCGCAGGGATTCGCGCAGGATGCGCCGGTCAAGGTGATTGAGGCTGTCGGGATCGACGCGGTTGGAGTACGGCTGGTTCTCCCGGGTCTGCAACTGATGCAGCTGCATCCGCGTTTGTTGAATGAAGTGATAGGCCTCTTCATACGCCGCGCCGTCGAGCGGCTCGATGACCTCTTTATCGACCAGTTGGCGAAAGCGTTCGAGGGTGTTGTTGGCGTCGATGCCGTTGGCCAGCGCCAGCAAACGGGCACCGTCGACGAACGGCGTCAGGCCCTGGATTTTCAGATCCAGCGTGGCCTTCTCACCGTTCTTGCGGGCCAGCACGAATTCACGGAAGCGCCCAACGGGAGGGCGATTGCGCAGCGCGTTCTCGGCCAGCATGCGCTGGAACAGACGGTTGTCAGCGACCTGATCGAGGATGCCCCGGCGCAATTGCTCGCAGCCTTGCTCATCGCCCCAGACCACGCGCAGGTCGAAATAAATGCTCGAGCCCAGCAGGTTCTCCGGCGTGGCTTCGCGGATGAACGCCGCGAAGCGCCGCGCCCATTCGGCCCGCGACAGACACAGCTCGGGATTGCCGGCCATGATGTTGCCCTTGCACAGAGTGAAACCGCACTGCGCCAGGCTCTGGTTGATCTGCTGGGCAATCGGCAGCAGCTTGCCGCGAATCTCTGCTGCGTGCGCGGCATCGCGGGCATCGAACAGGATGCCGTTGTCCTGGTCGGTGTGCAGCGTCTGCTCGCGCCGACCCTCGCTGCCGAAACACAGCCAGCTGAACGGCACGCCCGGGTCGCCCTTTTCGGCGAGGGTCAGTTCGATCACCCGACACACCGTGTGATCGTTGAGCAGGGTGATGATGTGAGTGATCTGCGTCGACGACGCGCCGTGGGCGAGCATGCGCTCGACCAGTTGGCCGATCTCGCCGCGCAAGGTCACCAGTTGTTCGACCCGTTGCGCGCTGCGGATGGTCCGGGCCAGGTGCACCAGATCGACCCGTTGCAGGGAGAACAGGTCACGCTCGGACACCACGCCGCACAAGCGCTGATCCTTGACCAGGCAGACGTGAGCAATGTGCCGCTCGGTCATGGCGATCGCCGCATCGAAGGCACTGTGATCCGGCGACAGATAAAACGGTGATCGAGTCATGTGCTGTTCGATGGCGTCGCTGAAATCGCCGACACCTTCGGCGACCACATGGCGCAAATCGCGCAGAGTGAAAATCCCCAGCGGTGCCTTGTGCTCATCCACTGCGACGATGCTGCCGACCTGTTGCTCGTGCATCAGCTTCACCGCTTCACGCAGCGGCGTCTCGGCGCTGCAGGTCACCGGATGACGCATCGCGAGTTCACCGAGACGAGTGTTCAGCGAGTATTGGGTGCCGAGGGTCTCCACGGCTTTTTGCTGGACTTGCTGGTTGACCTGATCGAGCAGGCTGCTCACCCCGCGCAGGGCGAAGTCGCGGAAGGCGCTGGAGAGGGCGAACAGTTTGATGAACGCCAGTTTGTTCAGTTGCAGGCAGAAGGTGTCTTCGCCCGCCAGATGTTCGGTGCGCGTGGCGCGTTCACCGAGCAGAGCCGCCAGCGGAAAGCATTCGCCGGTGGTGATTTCGAAGGTGGTCTCGGTGCCGGGTTTGGTGATGTGCTGGCGTTCGCCGACCACCCGACCCTGTTTGACGATATGAAAGTGTTCCACCGGGCCGTCGGCCGGTTTGATGATGCTTTCGCCCTGGGCAAAAAAACGCAGCTGACATTGCTCCACCAGATAGGCGAGGTGGGCGTGTTCCATCTGATTGAAGGGCGGGAAGCGCTGGAGGAATTGCAGGGTGCCCTGAATGTTCTGCAACACCGCGGTTTTCCCTGCCTGGGTGAAGGCGTCCGCTTTGCTCATAACCATTACCGCAGTCTTTTTCGAATTGTTGTTGTCGGATCGTTGCGACCATGGTCGGCCCCGGCGGGCAGGGTGCCCATTGGACGTAAGTCTAGGTTTTGCCACCATTGGCCGATTTTCGGAAATAACCTACGCAAAAGCTCGGAAAAGCTTGCGCTAGCCACTTGGAAAAAATTCCGACGAAGTGCACATTGAAGCGCTGTCCGGTGATGTCTGACGACTTGCCAGGGATTGTTTGAACATTTAGAGAGCGCCATGTCCGACCACGATATTTTGAGCGACGCCGAGCGGGAAGCGCTCAGCGCAGTGATGCTCGAACCTGATCTGCCGCCGCAGCGTGTCCTGATCGTCGACGACGACAAGGACGCCCGCGAGCTGTTGTCGGAGATTCTCGCGCTGGACGGCATTCGCTGCATGACCGCAGCCAGCGGTGAAACCGCGCTGAAAATGCTCGATGAAAAGCCTTCGATCGGTCTGGTGATTACCGACCTGCGCATGGGCAATGTCGATGGCCTCGAGCTGATTCGCCAAGTGCGTGAATCGGTACGGGCAGCGATGCCGATCATCATCGTCTCCGGCGATGCCGACGTGAAAGATGCGATCGAAGCGATGCACTTGAGCGTGGTGGATTTTCTGCTCAAGCCGATTGATACGGGGAAGCTGCTTGAGTTGGTGAAGCATGAATTGGGCATCGAGCCTTAAGATACATCCCGTTGCCCAGCAGATGATCGTTCCCACGCTCTGCGTGGGAATGCATCAATGGACGCTCCGCGTCCGCAGTTGTGGGACGCGGAGCGTCCCGGGCTGCATTCCCACGCAGAGCGTGGGAACGATCAATCCACCTCAAAAACAAAAAGGCCCTGATCTCTCGATCAGGGCCTTTTTCATTCCAACCATCAACTCAAGTCACAGACCATTCTTGGCCTTGAACTCGCGACGACGACGGTGCAGCACCGGCTCGGTGTAGCCGTTCGGTTGCTTGGTGCCTTCGATGACCAGTTCGACTGCCGCCTGGAAGGCGATGTTGCTGTCGAAGTCCGGTGCCAGCGGGCGATACAGCGGGTCGTTGGCGTTCTGGCGGTCAACCACCGGCGCCATGCGCTTGAGGCTTTCCATCACTTGCTCTTGGCTGACGATACCGTGGCGCAGCCAGTTGGCGATGTGCTGGCTGGAGATACGCAGCGTCGCACGGTCTTCCATCAAGCCGACGTCGTTGATGTCCGGTACTTTCGAGCAGCCGACACCCTGGTCGATCCAGCGCACCACGTAACCGAGAATGCCCTGGGCGTTGTTGTCCAGTTCGTTCTTGATCTGCTCTGGCGTCCAGCTTGGGTTCACTGCCAGTGGAATGGTCAGGATGTCGTCCACCGAGGCGCGCGCACGTTTGGCCAGTTCGGCCTGACGCGCAAACACGTCAACCTTGTGGTAGTGCAGCGCGTGCAGCGCAGCGGCAGTCGGCGATGGCACCCAGGCAGTGTTGGCGCCGGCCAGCGGGTGAGCGATTTTCTGCTCAAGCATCGCGGCCATGAGGTCCGGCATCGCCCACATGCCTTTACCGATTTGCGCACGACCTTGCAGGCCAGTGCTCAGACCGATATCGACGTTCCAGTTCTCGTAGGCGCCGATCCACTTCTCGGTCTTCATGTCCGCCTTGCGCACGACAGGGCCGGCTTCCATGGAGGTGTGGATTTCGTCGCCTGTGCGGTCGAGGAAACCGGTGTTGATGAACACCACACGCTCGCTGGCCGCCTTGATGCAAGCCTTGAGGTTGACCGTGGTGCGGCGCTCCTCGTCCATGATCCCGACTTTCAGGGTGTTGCGCGGCAGGCGCAGGACGTCTTCGATGCGCCCGAACAGCTCGTTGGTGAACGCCGCTTCTTCCGGGCCGTGCATTTTCGGTTTGACGATGTACACCGAACCGGTGCGGGTATTGCGCCGCGAGGTGTTGCCGTTGAGGTTGTGCATTGCTGCCAGGCAAGTCACCAGACCGTCGAGAATGCCTTCCGGCACTTCGTTGCCTTGGCTGTCGAGGATCGCATCAATGGTCATCAGATGGCCGACGTTGCGCACGAACAACAGCGAACGACCGTGCAGGGTCACTTCTCCATCATTGGGCGCGGTGTAGGTGCGATCCGGGTTCATGGTGCGGGTAAAGGTCTGGCCGCCCTTGGACACGGATTCCGCGAGGTCGCCCTTCATCAGGCCGAGCCAGTTGCGGTAGATCACCACTTTGTCGTCGGCATCAACGGCGGCCACGGAGTCTTCGCAGTCCATGATCGTGGTCAGCGCCGCTTCCATGAGGATGTCTTTGACGCCGGCGGCGTCGGTCTGGCCGACCGGGGTGCTGGCGTCGATCTGGATTTCGAAGTGCAGGCCGTTGTGCTTGAGCAGCACCGCGATCGGCGCGTTGGCGTCGCCCTGGAAGCCGATCAACTGAGCGTCATCGCGCAGGCCGCTGTTGCTGCCGCCCTTCAGAGTGACGACCAGTTTGCCGTCAGCGATTTTGTAGCCGGTCGAATCGACGTGGGAGCCAGCGGCCAGTGGTGCGGCTTCATCGAGGAAGGCACGGGCGAAAGCGATGACTTTGTCGCCACGCACCTTGTTGTAGCCTTTGCCTTTTTCCGCGCCGCCGTCTTCGCTGATCGCGTCGGTGCCGTAGAGGGCGTCGTACAGCGAGCCCCAGCGGGCGTTCGAGGCGTTGAGCGCAAAGCGCGCATTCATTACTGGCACGACCAGTTGCGGGCCGGCGGTGCGGGCGATTTCATCGTCGACGTTTTGCGTCGTCGCCTGGAAATCAGCCGCTTCTGGCAGCAGATAACCGATCTCTTGCAGGAAAGCTTTGTAGGCCACGGCGTCGTGCGCCTGGCCGGCATGCTGCTGATGCCAGGCATCGATGCGCGCCTGGAAGTCATCGCGTTTGGCGAGTAGGGCTTTGTTCTTCGGCGCCAGGTCATGAATGACCTTGTCGGCACCTTCCCAGAATTGTTCGGCGGTGAGGCCGGTACCGGGAATGGCTTCGTTGTTCACGAAGTCGAACAGGACTTTGGCGACCTGCAGGCCACCGACTTGAACGTGTTCAGTCATTGCTTGCCTCACTCTGCTCAGCTATTTCGCTTTTCAGCTCGTCAATTTAACAATGAAGCTTCTGGCCATTTAAACCACAAACCTGCGGACCAGTACATGCCATTACTGGCGGCTGGGCTAGGACCAATCAACGGCTTGGAGGCCTTGCTGACGGGGCTTTCAGGATTGCGAAGGGCCTTGGGCAGACATCGATCCAGCGTTATGTAGTGCGCGCTGCGGCATACTACATGATGAGTTGCGCTTGTGAAAATCAGACTAATTACGTCGTTCTGCGACCTCATGACGCATTGCGGTCACGTCGCGGAACGGGATGTTCTCAAAAAAGCATTGGATTGTTCCAGTTAAATATCGAAAGTTGTACACATAATTACTGTGGGCCTGCTAAGGAGCAATTTGGGTGTAACGATTTGTGGCGAGGGGATTTATCCCCGTTGGGTGGCGAAGCCGCCCCCTGCGGTCCGGCTGGCAGACCCAATTGGCAGGACTCACGACTGCTGCGCAGCCGGACGGGGATAAATCCCCTCGCCACAGGTCATCATCTGCCAGCACTGGGTCAGGCTGAATCAATCCGCTTGCCTATACTTGCCCTTCGATAACAAAAGTCATGACAAGAGGGCTGCGCCATGGACCATCTCGTACTCACCGTTTTCGCCCCGGACAAGCCCGGGCAGGTCGAGCGCATCGCCCAATGCATTGCCGAGCACGGCGGCAACTGGCTGGAAAGCCGCATGTCACGCATGGCCGGGCAGTTCGCCGGGATTCTGCGCGTGGGCGTGCCGGCGGAGGCTTACGACGAACTGGTCGATGCCCTGCAAGCGCTGTCGGCCCATGGCATTCGGGTACTGATAGCCGAAAGCGGAGTGGAGCAGTCCTGCACGTGGAAACCGATCACTATGGAACTGGTCGGCAATGACCGACCGGGTATCGTCCGCGATATCACTCGGCTGTTGAGCGAGCAGGGTGTGAACCTGGAGCGACTGGTAACTGAGGTGCGCCCGGCGCCGATGAGCAGCGAGCCGCTGTTTCACGCCGAGGCGATTCTGGCGGTGCCACTCACCTTGTCGCTCGACGTTCTGCAGGCGCGCCTGGAAACCCTGGCCGATGATCTGATGGTCGAACTGGTGTTACGCACAGAGGTTTAGCGCAGACAGGGTTATTCAGGTTTAACGTGCACCTGCCTGTGGATAACCTGTAGAGACAGACCGCCACGCCACGCCGGCCGTGGCTTTGCGCAGGTTGATCAAAAAACCGCCAGCATTCAGTGACTTGCGCACAAACGGCGGGGATCACGCTGTGGATAAGCTTGGGAAGGAACGATGCAGGCCACGAGAACCGTGGCCTGCAGAGGTTTGTGCGTTTTTTGATCAGGCGCGCCGGCGCAAACTTATCCACGCATCAACGCTATAGACCGCCAGGCCGGCCCAGATAAACATGAACGCAACCAGCGTGCTGGACGACAAATGCTCGCCAAACAGCAGCACGGCTTGCAGCAACACCAGCGTCGGCGCGATGTATTGCAGGAAGCCGATGGTGGTGTAGGGCAAGTGGCGGGTGGCGGCGTTGAAACACACCAGCGGCACCAGTGTCACCGGGCCGGCGGCCACCAGCCACCAGGCTTCGGAGGTGGTCCAGAAGGCCGGCTGCACACTCGTGGCAGTCTGATTGAACAGCAACCATGCAATCGCGATCGGCACCAGCATCCAGGTCTCCACCACCAGCCCCGGCAACGCCTTGACCGGCGCCTGCTTGCGGATCAGACCGTAGAAGCCGAAGGTCAGCGCCAGCGCCAGCGACACCCACGGCAGACTGCCGACCTGCCACACCTGCTGCGCCACGCCGATGGCAGCCAGCCCGACCGCCACCCACTGCATGCGCCGCAGTCGTTCGCCGAGCAGCACCATGCCCAACAGCACGTTGACCAGCGGATTAATGTAATAACCCAGACTCGCCTCGAGCATGCGACCGTTGTTCACCGACCACACGTAGGTCAGCCAGTTGGCCGCGATCAGCGTGCCGCTCAAGGCAAGAATCGCCAGGCGCTTGGGATTGTCGAGCAACTCGCGCAGCCAGCCCGGGTGTTTCCACACCATCAGCAGCAACGCACCGAACAGCGCCGACCACAGCACCCGATGGATGATGATCTCGACGGCCGGGACTTCGGCAATGGCTTTGAAATAGATCGGGAAAAGGCCCCAGATGATGTAGGCGCTCAGGCCCAGAATATACCCGCGACGCGGGTTGGCGGCTTGCATGCAGAATCCTTGCTCAGGCAGCTGACAAAGGAGGGATTGTAAGGAGATTTGTCCGCGAATGTCGTAGACCAATGTTCATAGAATTGTGAACAGCGATCTTGTGGGAGCGAGCCTGCTCGCGAACGCGGTCTGACATTCAACATCGATGTTGCCTGAAATGACGTCTTCGCGAGCAGGCTCGCTCCCACAGGGTTCAGGTTTGAATCAGAAGAGTTTCAGCGGTTCTTCATTCAGTGCCGCCAACTGTTCACGCAACGCCAGCACCTGGTCGCCCCAATACCGCTCCGTGCCAAACCACGGAAAGCTGTGCGGGAATGCCGGGTCGTCCCAGCGCCGCGCCAGCCAGGCGCTGTAGTGCATCAGGCGCAGGGCGCGCAACGGTTCGATCAGCGCCAGTTCGCGCGGGTCGAAATCATGGAATTCGTTGTAGCCGTCCATCAATTCCGATAGCTGCCCGAGACATTCCTGGCGATCGCCGGCAAGCATCATCCAGATGTCCTGCACCGCCGGGCCCATGCGGCAGTCGTCGAGGTCGACGATGTGGAACATCTCGTCGCGGCACATCATGTTGCCGGGGTGACAGTCGCCGTGCATGCGGATGTTCTGGTGCGGCGTGGCAGCGTAGACATCTTCGACGCGTTTGAGCAGGTCGCGGGCAACCGACTCGTAAGCCGGCAGCAGGCTCTTGGGAATGAAATTGCCTTCGAGCAGGGTGTTCAGCGAGGCATGGCCGAAGTTCTGCACGGCGAGGGCTTCGCGGTGCTCGAACGGCTTGGTGCCGCCCACCGCATGCATGCGCCCGAGCAACTGGCCGAGGCGATACAGTTGATCAAGATTGCCCGGCTCCGGCGCCCGACCACCACGACGCGGGAACAGGGTGAAGCGGAAGCCGGCGTGCTCATGCAGGGTTTCGCCGTTGTGGATCAGCGGCGCTACCACCGGGATGTCGATGTCGGCCAGTTCGAAGGTGAACTGGTGCTCTTCGAGAATGGCCTCGTTGGTCCAGCGCTGCGGACGATAGAACTTGGCAATCAGCGGCGCGGAGTCTTCGATACCGACCTGATACACACGGTTTTCGTAGCTGTTGAGCGCCAGGATGCGCGCGTCGCTGAGGAAACCGATGCTTTCAACGGCATCCAGGACGAGATCGGGGGTGAGGGTTTCAAACGGGTGGGCCATGCTGACTCCTGCGCGCAGCAGGCTGCTGCGTCCGGCTCGGCATGGTAGCGCAGATGGCGGCGCGAAGGGTGTTGGTGTCTGCCCGGGCCTCTTCGCGAG
>NZ_RCNX01000053.1:0-26101 GCF_004307595.1 Pseudomonas sp. Sample_23 | reverse complement strand
TCTTCGCGAGTAATCGCCATCACCGAAGACCTTGGCTTGCCATTGGGCAGATGCTCGGGGAAGGTCGAACCGCCGTTCTCGCCGGGATGCTGAATCCCGACAAACAGGGTTTTCTGATCCGGCGAGAAGCTGATCCCGGTCACTTCGCAACCCACCGGCCCGACCATGAAACGGCGAATTTCACCGGTCGCAGGATCGGCGCAGAGCATCTGGTTGTTGCCCATCCCGGCGAAGTCGCCAGCGTTGCTCGAGTCGCCGTCGGTGAGAATCCACAGGCGTCCGGCCTTGTCGAAACCCAGACCGTCGGGGCTGTTGAACATGTTCTGCGGGGTGATGTTGGATGAGCCACCCTTCGGCGTCCCGGCATGCACGCCCGGGTTGCCGGCGACCACAAACAGATCCCAGGCAAACGTCTTCGAGGCGTGATCGTTGCGGTCGGTACGCCAGCGCAGAATCTGCCCGTAGACGTTCTTCTCGCGCGGGTTTGGACCGCCCACCGGTTGCCCGTCTTCACCGCGCTTGGCGTTGTTGGTCAGGGTGCAATAAACCTGGCCGTCCTTGGGGCTGACGACGATCCACTCCGGGCGGTCCATGCGTGTTGCGCCAACCACGCTGGCGGCAAGGCGCGCGTGGATCAGCACTTCTGCCTGATCGGCAAACCCGCTGCTGGCGTCGATGCCGTTCTTGCCGTGGGTCAGTTCGATCCACTGGCCCTGGCCTTTCGGGTGATCAGGGTTGCCGTCGCCGGCATCGAATTTGGCCACATACAACGTGCCGTGATCGAGGATGTCGCGGTTGGCTTTCTGATTGCGATGGTTGATGCGATCACGGCTGACGAATTTGTAAATGAACTCGCCACGCTCGTCGTCGCCCATGTACACCACAGCGCGACCATCGTCGGTCTCGGCCAGTGCGGCGTTTTCATGTTTGAAGCGGCCCAGCGCGGTGCGTTTGACCGGAGTCGATTGCGGATCGAATGGATCGATCTCGACCACCCAGCCGTGACGGTTGAGCTCGTTGGGATTCTTGGCCATGTCGAAGCGCGGGTCGTGCGGGTGCCAGTTGATATCTTTGCTGCTGGCGACAACGCCGTAGCGCTTTTGCGCGGCATCGAACTGCTGCTGGGCGTTGCTGCTGCCGAAGCAGTCGGTGAAGTTTTCTTCGCAGGTCAGATAGGTGCCCCACGGCGTCTTGCCGTTGGCGCAGTTCTGGAAGGTGCCGAGAACTTTCTTACCGTGCTTGTCGGCAGCGGTTTTCATCAAGTCGTGGCCGCGGGCCGGACCGCTGATGCGCAGCGGCGAGTTGCCGTGGATGCGGCGGTTGTAGCGCGAGCCCTGGACGAATTGCCACTGGCCGTTCTTGCGCTGCACTTCGATCACCGACACGCCTTCGCAGGCCAATGCCTTGCGCACGTCTTCAGCCGACTGCGGCATGCCGCCATGCGGATATAGATAGCGATAGTTGGTGTATTCGTTGTTGATCGCCATCAGCGCGCGGTTCTTGTCGTCCGGGAAGGCGAACAGGCTCATGCCGTCATTGTTGTCGCCGAACTGCACTTCCTGTGCGGCAGCGGTGCCGTTACCGCTCGGATCGAAGGCCGGGCCGTTCTTGTGCAACGGCTGGCCCCAACTGATCAGCACCGAAGACTTGTAGCCCTTGGGCAGGCTGATGGCGTCGGTGGTCGCCGCCGGAATGCTCTCGAAACCGAGCAGGCGGCTGTTGCCGGCGCTGACGCTGGCGGCCATGACGCTGCGGCTCAGCAGGTTGCCGCCGAGGAACATCGCCGCGCCGCACAAGGCACCGGCGCTGATGAAACCGCGACGGCTGAGGCCGACCATTTTTTCCAGATCAGTGGATTGGTTTTCTTCTAATAGGCTCACATCAGGCTCCCTGCTTGGTTATGGGCAACACCTTAATGCGGGTCGATGACGCTTTTGTGGCAGGGCCGAATCAGAGCGGCGTGCCGATCAGCACGTTGGACGGCGCGCATTGCACCTGCACAGCAGACCCCACGCCGAGTTGCTGGTTGCGCAAGTGCAGCGGTTCGGCCAAGGCGCAAAGTGTCTGGCCGTTGGGCAGGGAAATGCGCACCTCGCTGGGACCGTCCTCGGCATCGAGGATGGCTTCGATGGTGCCGCGCAGCACATTGTGTCCGGGCGTTGTCGACTGATCGGCGCCGAGCAACTCAAGCCAGCCAGCCTTGATCAGCGCCATCACTTCGGTACCGATCTGCAATTCCAGATGTACGGTGCTGTCGTGGGTGATCTGCGCATCCAGAGCAATGCCTTCGGCCAGTTCGAGGTGGATCAGATCGTTGCGCCCCTGCGCCTGAATCGCTGCCACCGTGCCATGCAGTTGATTGCGCGCGCTGGTCCTGAGCATCAGACGCCCGAGCAGGTCGAGATCACTGGCGTCTTCCGCCGCTTCCAGCACCTGCGCCTGCAATGCCTGCAATTTCTGATACAGGCGCAGCACCCGCTCGCCCTCGCTGGACAGTCTGGCGCCGCCGCCACCCTTGCCGCCCACCACGCGCTCGACCAAGGGTTTCTGTGCCAGGTTGTTCAGCTCATCAATCGCATCCCATGCCGCTTTGTAACTGAGCCCCGCGCTTTTCGCCGCGCGGGTGATCGAGCCCTGCTCGGCAATGTGTTGCAGCAGGGCAATGCGCTGCGGGCGGCGGACGATGTGCTGGGACAGCAGGGTGGGCAGGGACATGGCAGAACGCTTCTGGCTCGGGCGATGAGAGGGACGTTGGCCACTTGCAACGCGCGAGTCAAGCCGAACACACAACCTGTAGGAGTTGAGCTCAGGTACCGGGCTTCGGCGTACGAGCCAGGCAATACACATTAACCCGCGCCGCACCAGCATTCATCAACAACCGCGCCAGTGCCTGAGCGGTCGCGCCCGTGGTCAGAACATCATCCACCAGCGCGAAATGGCGGCCGCTTACCTCTGCATCAGGCGCCAGCGCAAAGGCATTGCGCAAATTGCGTTTGCGCGCCTTGGCGTCGAGATCCTGTTGGGCGTCGGTGTCCATGACTCTCCGCAGCAGCTGTTCTTCACACGGCAAATCCAGCGACACACTCAACCAGCGCGCGAGCATCGCCGCTTGATTGAATCCTCGCCGACGCAGTCGTTTATTCGCCAACGGCACCGGTAGCAACACATCGGGTCGCGGCAAGTCCTCGGCGAAGCGATGCTGCAGGTATTGGCCGAGAACGTCGGCGAGCAGGTGACCAAACGGCCATTTCGCGTTGTGTTTAAACCGTGTAATCAGACTGTCCACGGGGAAGCCATAAACCCAGGGCACGGCAACCTGCTCGAAGGCCGGAGGCTCTAGCAGGCACTCGCCGCAAGTCAGGCCATCCGCCGCCAGCGGCAAAGCGCAGCTCTGACAATGGCTGCCGAGCCAGGGCAATTCGATTTCGCAGGCCTCGCACATTGGCATTTGTGCTTCTGCGGGCTCATCGCACAGCAAACAGGTCTGTACGTTTTTTAAACAGATGTAAACCTGTCCTTGGTATTGCGGTTGACAGCGCATCGCTCTTCCTTAAATATGCCGAACATCCGTGTAGCGCCTGTGGATATTCCATTTTCCCCGGCGCCAGCCAAGCATAACCAAGGAATTGCCCATGAGCGCGAGCACCACTGCCACCCTGCGTCACGATTGGTCTCTGGCCGAAGTCAAAGCACTCTTCGTACAGCCATTCAACGACTTGCTGTTCCAGGCGCAAACGGTGCACCGCGCACATTTCAACGCCAACCGCGTGCAGGTCTCGACACTGCTGTCGATCAAGACGGGCGCCTGCCCGGAAGACTGCAAGTACTGCCCGCAGTCCGGGCACTACAACACCGGTCTGGAAAAAGAAAAACTGATGGAAGTGCAGAAGGTCCTCGAAGAAGCGGCCCGCGCCAAAGCCATTGGTTCGACGCGATTCTGCATGGGCGCGGCGTGGAAACATCCGTCGGCCAAAGACATGCCGTATGTGTTGAAGATGGTTGAAGGGGTGAAAGCCTTGGGCCTGGAAACCTGCATGACCCTCGGACGTCTCGATCAGGAGCAGACCGAGGCGCTGGCCAAGGCCGGTCTCGATTACTACAACCACAACCTCGACACCTCGCCGGAGTTCTACGGCAGCATCATCACCACCCGCACTTACAGCGAACGTCTGCAGACGCTGGCTTACGTGCGTGAGTCGGGGATGAAAATCTGCTCCGGCGGCATTCTCGGCATGGGCGAATCGCTGGACGATCGCGCCAATCTGCTGATCCAGTTGGCCAACCTGCCGGAGCACCCGGAGTCGGTGCCGATCAACATGCTGGTGAAAGTCGCCGGAACGCCGCTGGAAAACGCCGAAGACATCGACCCGTTCGACTTCATCCGCATGCTCGCCGTGGCGCGCATCCTCATGCCGCAATCTCACGTGCGCCTGTCCGCCGGTCGCGAAGCGATGAACGAGCAGATGCAGGCCCTGGCTTTTTTCGCCGGCGCCAACTCGATTTTCTACGGCGACAAATTGCTCACCACCGCCAACCCGCAGGCGGACAAGGACATGCAATTGTTCGCGCGCCTCGGTATCCAGCCGGAGGCTCGCGAAGAGCATTCCGATGAGGTTCATCAGGCTGCGATCGAGCAGGCACTGGTGGAGCAGAAGAGTAGCGAGCAGTTCTACAACGCTGCGGTGTAATAAACCGCGCGGATTGCCCTGAAGGAATGCAAAACCCCTGTGGGAGCGGGCCTGCTCGCAAAAGCGGTTTGGCCGCCAACATCCCTGTTGGATGTGACGCCCATTCGCGAGCAGGCTCGCTCCCACAGGGGATCTGTGTCATTTGAAAATCGAGGCCTGCATGTCATTCGATCTCGCCGCACGCCTTGCTGCCCGCCGTGCCGACAACCTCTATCGGCAGCGCCCGCTGCTCGAATCGCCGCAAGGGCCGGAAGTGGTGGTGGACGGCCAGCCGCTGCTCGCTTTCTGCAACAACGACTATCTGGGCCTGGCCAATCATCCGCAGGTGATCGAAGCCTGGCGCGCCGGCGCTGAACGTTGGGGTGTCGGCGGTGGCGCGTCCCATCTGGTGATCGGCCACAGCAGCCCGCATCACGCGCTGGAAGAAGCACTCGCCGAACTGACCGGACGCCCGCGTGCGCTACTGTTCACCACTGGCTATATGGCCAACCTCGGCGCGGTCACCGCGCTGGTCGGGCAGGGCGATACGGTGCTCGAAGACCGGCTCAATCATGCCTCGTTGCTGGACGCGGGTCTGTTGTCCGGCGCGCGTTTCAATCGCTATCTGCACAACGACGCCGAAAGCCTGGGCAAACGCCTGGAGAAAGCCATTGGCAACACACTGGTGGTGACCGATGGCGTATTCAGCATGGACGGTGACATCGCCGACCTGCCGGCGCTGGCCCGCGCGGCCAAGGCCAAAGGCGCGTGGCTGATGGTCGACGATGCTCACGGCTTCGGCCCGTTGGGCGCCAACGGTGGCGGCATCGTCGAGCATTTCGGCCTGAGCCAGGACGATGTGCCGGTGCTGGTCGGCACTCTCGGTAAAGCCTTCGGCACCGCCGGGGCCTTTGTCGCTGGCAGCGAAGAGTTGATCGAAAGCCTGATCCAGTTCGCCCGCCCGTATATCTACACCACCAGCCAACCACCGGCGCTGGCCTGCGCGACGCTGAAAAGCCTCGAGCTGTTGCGCAGCGAACACTGGCGCCGTGAACACTTGCAGACGCTGATTCGCCAGTTCCGCCACGGCGCCGAGCAGATCGGGCTGGAGCTGATGGACAGCTTCACGCCGATCCAGCCGATCATGATCGGCGATGCCGGCCGCGCGGTGCGGCTGTCGCAAATGCTCCGCGAGCGCGGCTTGATGGTGACCGCGATCCGTCCACCGACCGTGCCGGCCGGCAGCGCGCGGTTGCGCGTGACTCTGACCGCCGCCCACAGCGAGGCGCAGGTGCAACAGTTGCTGGAAGGGCTGGCAGATTGTTTTGCCCGATTGTCATTGGAGCCAAGCCATGCGTAATCGTCTGATTCTGCTGCCCGGCTGGGGCCTCGGCGTGTCGCCGCTGGAACCGCTGGCCGCAGCATTGCGTGGCCTCGACGAACATCTGCAAGTCGAGATTGAACCGCTGCCGGAGCTGGACTCCGCTGACCTTGAAGACTGGCTCGACGAACTCGATGCGCGCATTCCACAGGAAGTCTGGCTCGGTGGCTGGTCGCTGGGCGGCATGCTCGCCTCTGAGTTGGCGGCACGACGCGGTGAGGCGTGCTGCGGGCTGCTCACGCTGGCAAGCAACCCTGCGTTTGTTGCTCATGAACAGTGGCCGAGCGCGATGCCCAGCGAGACTTTCGATGCGTTTCTTGCCGGTTGCCAGGCCGATCCGCGTACCACGCTCAAGCGCTTCGCTCTGCTATGTGCGCAAGGTTCGCCAGATCCGCGTGGCTTGTCGCGGTTGCTGCTCGGTGGCGCGCCAGCCACCGCGCCGGCCGCGCTGATGGCAGGGCTGGAGCTGCTTGCGCAACTGGACACACGCCAGGCGTTGCAGGGGTTTCGCGGGCCGCAGTTTCATCTGTTCGGCGGACAGGATGCGCTGGTCCCGGCGGAAGCGGCCGGTGCATTGTTCGCGCTGTTGCCGGATATCGAAATTGGTCTGATCGAACAGGCCAGCCATGCTTTTCTGCTGGAGGACCCGCACGGAGTCGCGGGCGCGATCCAGGCTTTTCTTCATGAGTGCGCTGATGACTGACCTGTCCCTTGTGCTGCCTGGGGGCTTGCCCGACAAGCGTCAGGTGGCGGCGTCTTTTTCCCGTGCTGCGGCCAGTTACGACAGCGTCGCCGAGTTTCAGCGTGACGTCGGCACGCAGCTGCTTGAGCGTTTGCCTGGGAGTTTCATGCCGTCGCGGTGGCTTGATCTCGGTTGCGGCACCGGCTACTTCACCCGAGCGCTGGCCTCGCGTTTCACCCAGGGCAGCGGTGTCGCGCTGGACATTGCCGAGGGCATGCTCAATCACGCACGGCCGTTGGGTGGCGCTGAGCATTTCATTGCTGGCGATGCCGAACGGCTGCCGTTGCAGGATGCGAGCGTCGATCTGATTTTCTCCAGTCTCGCGGTGCAATGGTGCGCCGACTTCGAGGCGGTGCTCAGCGAAGCCATGCGCGTGCTGAAACCGGGCGGGATTTTTGCGTTTGCTAGTCTCTGTACAGGGACGCTGTTCGAGTTGCGTGACAGTTGGCAGCAGGTCGACGGGTTGGTGCACGTCAATCGCTTCCGCGAGTTCGCCCGCTATGAACAGTTATGTGCCGGCAGTGGCTTGCGCACTGTGACTCTGGAAAATCAGCAGCACGTGTTGCATTACCCGGATGTGCGCAGCCTGACTCACGAGCTGAAGGCGCTGGGTGCACACAATCTGAATCCCGGCCGGCCGGGCGGTTTGACCGGACGGGCGCGGATTCTCGGGCTGATCGACGCGTATGAGCGGTTCCGTCAGGCGTCGGGGCTGCCGGCAACGTATCAGGTGGTGTACGCCGTGTTGGAGAAACCTCTATGAGCGCAGCCTATTTCATCACCGGTACCGACACCGATGTCGGCAAGACCACGGTTGCTGCCGGATTGCTCCATGCGGCGCGGTCGGCAGGCTTGAGCACGGCGGCGGGCAAACCGGTGGCTTCCGGGTGCGACGTCACGCCCAAGGGCTTGCGTAATTCCGATGCCTTGGCGCTGCTGGCCGAATGTTCCTTGCCGCTGACTTATCAACAGGTCAACCCGGTGGCGTTCGAGCCAGCGATCGCTCCGCATCTGGCGGCGCGCGAAGCAGGTGTGGCGCTGACGGTGCAATCGCTGCTGGCGCCGATGCGCGGGATTCTGGCGATGAACGCCGATTTCACCCTGATCGAAGGCGCGGGCGGCTGGCGGGTGCCGTTGGCGGACCAGGACAATCTCTCGGATCTGGCGATTGCGCTGCAGCTGCCGGTGATTCTGGTGGTGGGCGTGAGGCTGGGGTGCATCAGTCATGCGTTGCTGACCGCCGAGGCGATTGCCCGCGACGGTCTGCAATTGGCGGGGTGGGTGGCCAATATTATCGATCCGAAAACTTCGCGGCTGGAGGAAAACCTTGCGACCCTGGCCGAGCGCATTCCCGCGCCGTGCCTGGGCCGGGTGCCGAAACTCAAGGCGTTGAGCGCCGAAGCGGTGGCCGAGCATTTGCAACTGGATTTGCTCGATTAAGTTTCTCGCTATGAACAGGCACTGTGCCATTAGTGTTTTTGACGGGTGTTTTGCTGGCGCGTCTGCTTCAATGGCGAGCATTGATCCTTTGCAGGGATGAGAGTGACGATGGAAATCTCCGGCAACACAGCTTTTTATGCGGGGCTGAGCTCGATTCAGTCCGGGCAGAACCGCGTCGATCAGGCTGCCAGCCAGATCGCCAACAACACTATCGAACGTTCGGTGACCAGCCAGTCGTCCGAAGTGCAGGTCAATCGCCTGCGCGGTGTGGATCGCGCACAAGAATCTGACCTGACGAGCAATATCGTCGAGCTGTCGCAGGGCAAGATCCAGGCAGAGCTGGGTGTGAAGGTGGCCAAGGCGTCCGACGAAGTGCTCGGGACGATCATCGATACCTTCGCCTGATCGAACCTGTCGTAGACCCCGAAACGCCGCGCCTTGTCGCGGCGTTTTTCGTTTAAGTCCTTCTTGCTCAACTAATCTTTTTACAACGCCCGTGGCTTACGTGAAGTCGCGGCGATTCCCAGTTTCCGGCATTTAGAGAACGTGATGACGAACGGCAAAAGAACGATGCTTGACAAGATTTCGGCGTAAACGTATGTTTCAAACAACTGTTTGACCGTCACAACAACTCAACACGGTCGTTCATTCCCGGTTACATCAGCAGAGGTTTATCGCTATGCCTGACTACAAGGCCCCCTTGCGTGATATTCGCTTCGTTCGTGACGAACTGCTCGGCTACGAAGCGCACTATCAGAGCCTGCCAGCGTGCGCAGACGCCACGCCGGACATGGTTGACGCCATCCTCGAGGAAGGCGCCAAGTTTTGTGAGCAGGTACTGGCGCCGCTGAACCGCGTGGGCGACATCGAAGGTTGCACCTGGAGCGAGTCCGGCGTGAAAACCCCGACTGGCTTCAAAGAGGCGTACAAGCAATTCGTCGAAGGCGGCTGGCCAAGCCTGGCCCACGACGTTGAGCACGGCGGCCAAGGTCTGCCTGAGTCGCTGGGCCTGGCAGTGAGCGAAATGGTCGGCGAAGCCAACTGGTCGTGGGGCATGTACCCAGGCCTGTCGCACGGTGCGATGAACACCATCTCCGAGCACGGCACCCCTGAGCAGCAGGAAGCCTATCTGACCAAACTGGTCTCCGGCGAATGGACCGGCACCATGTGCCTGACCGAACCGCACTGCGGCACCGACCTGGGCATGCTGCGCACCAAGGCCGAGCCTCAGGCCGACGGTTCCTACAAAGTCTCCGGCACCAAGATCTTCATCTCGGCCGGGGAACACGACATGGCCGATAACATCGTCCACATCGTACTGGCGCGTCTGCCGGATGCTCCGGCTGGCACCAAAGGCATCTCGCTGTTCATCGTTCCAAAGTTCCTGCCAAACGCCGATGGCACCATTGGCGCGCGCAACGCAGTGAGCTGCGGTTCGTTGGAACACAAGATGGGCATCCACGGCAACGCTACCTGCGTGATGAACTTCGACGGCGCCACTGGTTACCTGATCGGCCCGGCGAACAAGGGTCTGAACTGCATGTTCACCTTTATGAACACCGCTCGCCTCGGTACCGCACTGCAAGGACTGGCTCACGCCGAAATCGGCTTCCAGGGCGGTCTGAAATACGCTCGTGATCGCCTGCAAATGCGCTCGCTGACTGGCCCGAAAGCGCCGGACAAAGCCGCTGACCCGATCATCGTCCACCCGGACGTGCGCCGCATGCTGTTGACCATGAAGGCGTTCGCCGAAGGCAACCGCGCGATGGTCTACTTCACCGCCAAGCAAGTCGACATCGTCAAATACGGCGTCGATGAAGAAGAGAAGAAGAAGGCCGACGCACTGCTGGCATTCATGACCCCGATCGCCAAAGCGTTCATGACCGAAGTCGGTTTCGAAGCCGCCAACCACGGCGTGCAGATCTACGGCGGCCACGGCTTCATCGCCGAGTGGGGCATGGAGCAGAACGTTCGCGACAGCCGCATCTCGATGCTGTACGAAGGCACCACCGGCATCCAGGCCCTCGACCTGCTCGGCCGCAAAGTGCTGATGACTCAAGGCGAAGCTTTGAAAGGCTTCACCAAGATCGTCCACAAGTTCTGCCAGACCAACGAAGGCAACGAAGCCGTCCAGGAATTCGTCGCGCCGCTGGCTGCACTGAACAAGGAATGGGGCGAGCTGACCATGAAGGTCGGTATGGCCGCCATGAAAGACCGCGAAGAAGTCGGCGCGGCCTCCGTGGACTACCTGATGTACTCCGGTTATGCCTGCTTGGCCTACTTCTGGGCGGACATGGCGCGTCTGGCTGCGGAAAAACTGGCTGCCGGCACCAGCGACGAGGCCTTCTACACCGCCAAGCTGCAAACCGCGCGCTTCTACTTCCAGCGCATCCTGCCGCGTACCCGTACGCACGTGGCCACTATGCTGTCGGGTGCTGGCAACCTGATGGACATGAAAGAAGAAGACTTCGCGCTGGGCTACTAAGCCTTAACGCAGTCTGACGAAAACCGCTGCTCCCGTTAGGGGGCAGCGGTTTTTTTATTGGCGGATCGCTCAGATAGTCGAGCTTCCGGCCGTTACAGAGACCGTGTGTGATCTGGATCACATTGTATGGGCTTGGCCGCACTTTGCAGGCACAATGCCATCTCTTTGCTATGACGGGTCGGAGCTTACCCTTGCCGCGTTCTTCCGCTGTGCGTTTCAGCCATTTCCTGCCATCACTGCTGTTATTGCTTGCGGGGCTGGCGGCTGCGTACGTCAAAGACCTCAGCGTATTTTTCACATCGCTGTTCAACGTCCTGCCGACATTGGTTCTGCTCCTCGGTGGCGCGTATTGCGCGGTGTACCGACGTCAGCGCGAACTGTTTCTGATGCTGACGGTGTACATCGCCTACTTTTTGCTGGACACCCAGACCGATTTCTACCGCGACAACGGCAAGGTCCGCGAAGACGCTGCGGTGGTGTTTCATCTGGTCTGCCTGCTGCTGCCGTTGTTGTTCGGGCTGTTCGCGGCGTGGCAGGAGCGAACCCATCTGTTTCAGGACATGGTCGCGCGTTTTGCTGTGCTGCTGGCATTTGGCAGCGTGGCGCTGGGCCTGGAGCAAAGTTACCCACAGGCGCTACTGCTGTGGCTCTCGGAGATCCGCTGGCCGGCGCTGCACGGCGCGTGGATGAGTCTGATCCAGTTGTCCTATCCGGTGTTCATCTCGGCCTTCCTGCTGCTGGCCTGGCAATACTGGCGCAACCCGCGTCCGTTGCACGCGGCGCAACTGGTTGGCTTGCTCGGTGTGTTCTGGATGCTGCCGAAGACCTTCATTCTGCCGTTCACCCTGAACATCATGTGCAGCCAGGTGATGCTGATGATCGCCGCCGCCGTTGCGCATGAGGCCTATCAAATGGCCTTCCGCGACGAGCTCACCGGCCTGCCGGGACGACGTGCGCTCAACGAACGCATGCAGCGACTGGGGCGCAACTATGTCCTGGCGATGAGCGACGTCGATCACTTCAAGAAATTCAACGACACCCACGGCCACGATGTCGGTGATCAGGTGCTGCGGCTGGTCGCCAGCAAACTGTCGAAAATCAGCGGTGGCGGTAGGGCGTATCGCTACGGCGGTGAGGAATTTGCCTTGGTGTTCGCAGGCAAGACTCTTGAGGAGTGCATGCCGCACCTGGAAGTGATCCGTGAATCGATTGCGTCTTACAGCATTCAGTTACGCAACCAGGAAAACCGCCCGCAGGATGATCAGCAAGGTCGCCAGCGCCGCAGCGGTTCCGGGGCTTCGGCGGTGTCGGTGACGGTAAGTATCGGCGTCGCCGAACGTGTCGAGCAGCGCACCCCTGAAGAAGTGCTCAAGTCCGCCGACCAGGCGTTGTACAGCGCCAAGGGCGCCGGGCGTAACTGCGTCATGGCGTTCGGGCAGAACCGCCGTGGCGCGGTGCGCATGGACGCTGCTGCGGGTTGAGTGATGACGGCGCATTCAGCGCCTGCACGATGATTGCCGCGCGTGGTGGCCAGCAGTAGGTTGGAGGAATCTGCTGACGGAGAAGCCACCATGCCCGACTACAAAGCTCCCCTGCGCGACATGCGCTTTCTGATCGATCACGTCTTCGACTTCCACTCCAGCTACGCCAGTCTCGGCGCGCATGACGCCAGCCCGGACATGATCAGCGCGATCCTCGAAGAAGGCGCGAAGTTCTGCGAGAACGTGCTGGCCCCGCTCAATCGCAGCGGCGATGAAGAGGGCTGCCATTTCGACAACGGCGTGGTGACAACGCCTACAGGCTTCAAGCAGGCCTTCGCACAATATGTCGAGGGCGGCTGGCACGGTTTGGCGGCTGATCCCGCTTACGGTGGCCAAGGGTTGCCGAGTTCGCTGGGACTGGTGATCAGCGAAATGGTCGGCTCCAGCAACACGTCCTGGGGCATGTACCCCGGCCTGACCCACGGCGCGATGTCGGCGATCCACGCCCACGGTACCGCCGAGCAGAAAGACACCTACCTGAGCAAACTCACCGCTGGCCAGTGGACCGGCACCATGTGCCTGACCGAAGCCCACTGCGGCACCGATCTGGGCATCATCAAGACCCGCGCGGTGTCCCGGGCCGACGGCAGCTACGCGGTCACTGGCAGCAAGATTTTCATTTCCGCCGGCGAGCATGACCTGAGCGACAACATCATCCATCTGGTCCTGGCCAAGCTGCCGGACGCACCGGCCGGAACCAAGGGTATTTCCCTGTTTATCGTGCCCAAGTTTCTGCCCGATGCAGCAGGCGAAGCGGGTGAGCGCAATGGCGTTTCCTGCGGCTCGATCGAGCACAAGATGGGCATCAAGGCTTCAGCCACCTGTGTGCTGAACTTCGATGCCGCCACCGGTTACCTGATCGGCGAGCCGAACAAAGGCCTCAACTGCATGTTCACCATGATGAACCACGCGCGGCTCGGCACCGGCATGCAGGGGCTGTGTCTGGGCGAGGCGAGTTTTCAGGGTGCGATCAAGTACGCCAACGACCGCCTGCAGATGCGCGCGCTGACCGGCGCCAAAGCCCCGGAAAAACCTGCCGACCCGATCATCGTCCACCCCGATGTGCGGCGCATGTTGCTGACCATGAAAGCCTTCAACGAAGGCAACCGCGCGCTGACCTATTTCACCGCGCAGATGCTCGATGTCGCGCACCTGAGCAGCGACGCCGAGGCGCGTCAGGAAGCCGAAGACCTGTTGGCGTTCCTCACGCCGATCTGCAAGGCCTTCATGACCGACACCGGGCTGGAAGTGACCAACCACGGCATGCAGGTGTTCGGCGGCCACGGTTTCATTCGTGAGTGGGGCATGGAGCAACTGGTGCGCGATTGCCGGATTGCGCCGATCTACGAAGGCACCAATGGCATTCAAGCGCTCGACCTGCTTGGGCGCAAGGTGCTGGGCAGTCAGGGCAAGCTGCTGCGCGGCTTTACCAAAATCGTCCACAAGTTCTGCGCAACGAACGCCGACCACGCGCAATTGGGCCGCTTCGTCGCGCAACTTGACGGGCTCAATCAACAGTGGGGCGACCTGACCATGAAGGTCGGCATGGCCGCCATGAAGAACCCGGACGAAGTCGGCGCCGCATCGGTCGATTATCTGATGTACAGCGGCTACATCATCCTTGGCTACCTGTGGCTGCGCATGGCGTTGGTTGCCCAGGCACAGCTGGAGGCGGGCGAGGGTGAGGCTGATTTCCTCAAGGGCAAACTGGCGACGTGCGAGTTCTACTTCAAGCGCTTGTTGCCGCGTACGGCTGCGCATCAGGCAGCGATCGAGGCGGGCAGTGATTGTTTGATGAATTTGCCGGCGCAGGCTTTTGCTTTGTAGGGCAGATCGAAAGATCGCGGCGATCTTTTGCTGGTGACCAAAAATAACAAATCAGTCACCGGCTGACCCTATGTGTCGCAAAAGTTGTTGAGGTACACTCGGGCTCAGAAAACATCATTCCACGAACCACCTGTTTAGATCTTGCGAGGTTTGCCATGGCTGACTACAAAGCGCCGCTGCGCGATATGCGCTTCGTCCTCAATGAAGTGTTCGAAGTCGCCAAACTCTGGGCCGAGCTGCCGGCGCTGGCCGAGACCGTCGATGCCGAAACCGTTGAAGCGATTCTCGAAGAGGCCGGCAAGGTCACCAGCAAAAGCATCGCGCCACTGAGCCGTGCCGCTGACGAGGAAGGTTGCCGTTGGGCGGACGGTGCCGTCACCACCCCGGCCGGTTTCCCACAGGCCTATCAGACTTATGCCGAAGGCGGCTGGGTCGGCGTCGGCGGTGATCCGGCCTACGGCGGCATGGGCATGCCCAAAGCCGTGTCGGCGCAGGTCGAAGAAATGGTCAACTCCGCCAGCCTCGCGTTCGGTCTGTATCCGATGCTGACCGCCGGCGCCTGCCTGTCGATCAATGCGCACGCCAGTGAAGAACTGAAAGCTGCGTACCTGCCGAACATGTACGCCGGCATCTGGGCCGGCTCCATGTGCCTGACCGAGCCGCACGCCGGCACCGATCTGGGGATCATTCGCACCAAAGCCGAACCTCAGGCCGACGGTTCCTACAAGGTCAGCGGCACCAAGATCTTCATCACCGGCGGTGAACACGACCTCACCGAGAACATCATTCATCTGGTACTGGCCAAGCTGCCGGACGCCCCGGCGGGTCCGAAAGGCATTTCGCTGTTCTTGGTGCCGAAGTTCATGGTCAATGCCGACGGCAGCCTCGGTGCGCGTAACCCGGCCAACTGCGGTTCGATCGAGCACAAGATGGGCATCCAGGCTTCGGCGACCTGCGTGATGAACTTCGACGAAGCCGTCGGCTATCTGGTCGGCGAGCCGAACAAAGGCCTGGCGGCGATGTTCACCATGATGAACTACGAGCGCCTGGGTGTTGGTATTCAAGGCCTGGCCACCGGCGAGCGCTCTTATCAGAACGCTGTTGAATATGCGCGCGATCGTCTGCAGAGCCGTTCGCCGACCGGTGCGCAGAACAAGGACAAAGTCGCTGACCCGATCATCGTCCACCCGGACGTGCGACGCATGCTGCTGACCATGAAAGCCTCGAACGAAGGCGGCCGTGCGTTCTCCACGTATGTGGCGATGCAACTGGACACCGCCAAGTTCAGTGAAGACGCGACCACCCGCAAGCGCGCAGAAGATCTGGTGGCGTTGCTGACGCCGGTAGCGAAAGCCTTTCTGACCGACCTGGGTCTGGAAACCACTGTCCACGGCCAGCAGATTTTCGGCGGCCACGGCTACATCCGCGAGTGGGGCCAGGAGCAACTGGTGCGTGACGTGCGCATCACCCAGATCTACGAAGGCACCAACGGTATCCAGGCGCTGGACCTGGTCGGGCGCAAGATCGTTGGCAGCGGCGGCGCGTTCTACCAGCTGTTCGCTGACGAGATCCGCCATTTCACCGCAACCGCCAGTGCCGATCTGGGCGAGTTCACCAAGCCGTTGAACGATGCCGTCGACACCCTCGACGAGCTGACCGCGTGGCTGCTGGACCGGGCAAAAAACAATCCGAACGAAATCGGCGCGGCCTCGGTCGAATATTTGCAAGCGTTCGGATACACCGCTTACGCCTACATGTGGGCGTTGATGGCCAAAGCCGCGCTGGGCAAGGAAGCGCAGGAGGATTTCTATGCGAGCAAGCTGGGCACCGCACGCTTCTATTTCGCCCGTTTGCTGCCGCGTATCCACTCGTTGAGCGCGTCGGTCAAGGCCGGTAGCGAGTCGCTGTTCCTGCTGGATGCGGCGCAGTTCTGATCCTGTAGATGTCATGTAAGCATTTGCTTACGTGACGTGCTGCTGTTCTCCCATATCCGTATATTGGATCCACGGCTAATCTACATTTCATGGACGTCGCGCAGGAAGCGCAAAGTAAACAACACGGACACGTAGGATTCTGCCAGGGTGGCGGAGTGAAATGGATGTCAGGGAAACAGTCTGCAAAGCCCCGCTTCGGCGGGGTTTTCTTTTGCCTAAAGGAAAGTTTCAGGCGAGCGGATCGAGGGGCGGCTTCACTTCGCGATCGATCACCTCTTCAAGCAATGTCCGCAGCAATGCCAACGAGGCCTGCTGGCGTTGCACATCTCGGCACACCAGGCCGACTTGCAACGGTACCCGTGGCTCGCTTAGCGGTTTCCACAGCAGATCGGCATCGTCGTATTCCTTTTGCGAACGTCCCGGCAGTACCGTCGCCAGCCGGGTGTGCGGCAGGCTGTCGAGAATCCCCAGCATATTGTTCAGCTCGGCCTGCACCTGCGGGCGTCGACCGAGGCTGGTCAGTTGTGCCTGCCAGATCTGCCGAATCTGGAACTCCTCACCGAGCAGCAGCATTGGCAGCTCAGCAGCCTGGCGCATCGAGACTTTCTTGAACTCGCGCAAGGGATGGTCGGCCGGGATGACCAGCGTCAGTTCATCTTCATACAGCAACACCCCGTGCAGACCGGGTTGGCGCGGCGGCAGATAGCTGATGCCGATGTCCAGCGAACCATTGAGCAGACGCCGTTCGATTTCCAGCCCCGTAAGTTCATAGATCTGCACCACCAGATGCGGCTGCGCCTTGCGCACACGCTCGAGCATTTGCGGCACGAGGCTGGTGTGCACCGTTTGCAGCACACCAATAGCCAGTGTGCGCAATGCCTGACCCTTGAAATTGCCCAACGCCTCGCGCGCCCGCTGCAAGCCATCGAGCAGCGGCAACGCGTGGTTGTACAGCGTGTGCGCAGCGAGGGTCGGCAGCAGGCGTTTACTGCTGCGTTCGAACAGGGTGACGTCGAGATTCTGCTCCAGCTGACGGATCTGTTGCGACAGCGCGGGTTGCGAGATCGACAAGCGCTCAGCCGCACGGCCGACATGGCCTTCTTCGTAGACCGCGACGAAATAACGCAGTTGTTTGAAATCCATAAGGCGCGCTTATCGAAATGGCTGGGAAATCGAAATGGCCTGAAGCCGTTTGCGCGCCTAGTCTAACCGCATTCACAAGGCTTGCAGGGCCAGAAAGCGTGACGAATTCCATTTGCTTCGTTCGTGATTACATAGGCAGTTCAAAAAACCTCAAGCGAGGTTTTTCCGCATGAATCTGTTCAGTTTGCGGCGCCAGACGCCGAGTCTGGATGACCTCTGCTTCGAGGCGGGGCCATCCGCTATGACCGACCATCTCAACGCCCAACGCCTGATGCCCAGTGGCGAGCGGCCGCATCAAGTGTTCGTTCGCGGCCAGGGTTCATGGCTGTGGGACAGCAACGATCGCGCCTACCTCGACTTTTCCCAGGCCGGCGGCGCCAACAGCCTTGGCCACAGCCCCACGGCGCTGGTCAAAGCCATCGCCAATCAGGCCCAGGCACTGATCAATCCCGGCTGCAATCTGCATAATCGCGGCATGCTCAGCCTCGCCGAACGTTTGTGCGCCAGCACCTCCAGCGATCAGGCGTACCTGCTCAACAGTGGCAGCGAGGCTTGTGAGGCGGCGATCAAACTGGCGCGCAAATGGGGGCAACTGCATCGCGGCGGCGCTTCGCGGATCATCGTGGCGCAGCAGGGTTGCCATGGCCGCAGTCTGGCGACGGTCGATCAAGTGCCATTCAACGACCTGCCGGCGCTGCACGCGGCGGTTGATGCGCAGACCGTGGCAATCATGCTGGAGCCGATCCAGAGCGATGCCGGGGTTATTCCCGCGACCGAGCACTACCTCAAAGGCGTCGAGCGACTGTGTCGTGACCTGGGCATTCTGCTGATTCTCGACGAAGTGCAGACGGGTATGGGCCGCTGCGGCAGCTTGCTCGCCGAACAGTCCTACGGGATTCGCGCCGATATCGTCGTGCTCGGCAAAGGCCTAGGCGGCGGCTTGCCGCTGGCGGCCTTGCTGGCGCGAGGCAAGGCCTGCTGCTTTGCCACCGGCGAGCTGAGCGGCACCCATCACGGCAACGCCTTGATCACGGCGGCCGGTCTGGTAGTGCTCGACAGCATCCATGACCGCAGCTTCCTTCAGCAGGTCAACGACAGCGGCCAGCACCTGCGCGAAGGCCTGGCGCGACTGGCGCACCGCTACGGCCACGGCGAGTTGCGCGGCCAAGGCCTGTTCCATGGGCTGACGCTGTCCGACGAATGCGCCGACGCCGTCGTCCATGCCGCACTGCACGAAGGCCTGATATTGAACGCCGCGCAGCCTGACTGCCTGCGCTTTACCCCCGCCCTCACTGTCAGCAAAGCCAACATCGACGAAATGCTCCTGCGCTTGGGCCGCGCCTTCTCGCGAGTGCGCACCGCCCAGTTGCAATGCCGCAGGGGCATTGCCGTCTGAGCTGAGCAGCCCCAACCGATTACTCGAACCGTCTCGCGGTATAACGCACGCCCCACGCCTAATTCTTTTGGCGTGGGGCGTTTTTTTGTGGCCGGGTTTTACAGACGGGATTTAGAGCTTGAGGGATCGTACCGCGGATGGTCTTTTAGAGAATACCAGCAAGGGATGCGGCTACGGGCTGATCGGTATCACCGAAAAAGCCGTTTTGCGATCTGTACCACTAGGTGGTATGTTTTTGGAAGGGATACCTATGCCATTGAGGCTGTTCAAGACCAGGCGCTTCGCCCTTCAGGCCAGCAGGGCGTGGATCACAGATGAAGAGTTGCAGGAGGCGTTTCACCAGATGCTTCAGGGACAGGCGGACGATCTTGGCGGAGGCGTGTGGAAGAAGCGCTTGAAGGCGAACCGCCACCGTTCGATTGTTTTGGCAAAAGGTGGACATTACTGGATCTACCAAGTGCTTTTCGCCAAGCAGGATCAAAGCAATATCACGCCAACAGAATTGAAGGATTTACGTAAATTGGCAAAGGTTTATGCGCAACTGACCGAAGCGCAGATCAGCGACTTGTTGGCGATGAAGGAGTTTGTGGAGATATGTCATGAGTAAGAAATTCAAAAGTGAAGTCTTTGAATCGATACACGAATCAGCCGGGGCGTTGCTTGCTGTCGGAGCAATCAACAAAGCAACGATGCGAGAATTCGATGACTCCTGTCTGGCATCGGTTCCCTTGGCGATCCCGGCTGAGGAGATCAAGGCGCTACGCGAGCGTAACAAGGTCAGCCAGCCGGTGTTTGCACGCTATCTCAACACCAGTGCATCCACGGTCAAACAATGGGAATCTGGTGACAAACATCCCAGCGGTATGGCGCTCAAACTACTGAGCATCGTACAAAAACACGGGTTGAAAATTCTCGCTTGAGCCTGACGCAGCTATTGCACTGAACCCTGACGAACGGCGCAGGTCGATTAGCTTGTATGGCTCAAGTGAGCCAACCCCCATTCAGGAGCTGCCCCATGGATTTCATTCGTATCATCATCGCTATTCTGTTGCCGCCACTGGGCGTGTTTCTGCAGGTCGGGTTTGGCGGGGCGTTCTGGCTGAACATTCTGCTGACGTTGTGCGGCTACATTCCGGGGATCGTGCATGCGGTGTATATCATCGCCAAGCGTTGAGTCCGGTAGCGTCTATTGGATAGCTTTCGCGAGCAGGCTCGCTCCCACATTGGATCTGTGGCCACAAGTCCTTTGTGGGAGCGAGCCTGCTCGCGAACGGGGCGACACGGTTTTCAGTCAACCAGCCCCATCACCCGCCGATAAAACGTCCACTCCTGCTCGAGTGCATGCGCCTGGTTAGCCGCGCGACGAAAGCCGTGGCGTTCGTCAGGGTAGTAATGCGCTTCGACCGGGATGCCGTCGTGCTCCAGCGCCGCGACCATGTCGCGGGTCTGTTGAGGCACGACCACCGCGTCCAGTTCACCCTGGAAGAAAATCACCGGCACGCGAATATTGTCTGCGTGCAGCAATGGCGTGCGGGCGGCATAGCGTTCGGCATCTCGCTCGGGATCGCCGATCAGCCAGTCCAGATAATCGCCCTCGAACTTGTGCGTGGCCCGTGCCAAAGCCACCGGATCGCTGACGCCATAGAGGCTGGCGCCTGCGCGGAAAACCTGCCTGAACGCCAGTGCGCACAATGTGGTGTAACCACCTGCACTGCCACCGCGAATGAACGCGCGGTCGCCATCGATCAAACCTTGGTCAGCGAGATAACTCACCACCGCGCAGGCATCCTCGACATCCACCTCGCCCCAGCGCAAATGCAGCGCTTGCCGATATTCGCGACCATAGCCACTGCTGCCGCGATAGTTGAGGTCGGCGACGGCAAAGCCGCGCTGCGTCCAGTACTGGATGCGCGGATCGAGGATCGGATAGCACGCCGACGTCGGGCCGCCGTGGATAAACACTACCAGCGGCGGTTTCGCTTCACCGCTCATGGCCGGATAAAAGAAACCGTGTGCCTCGCCGGAGCCGCTCGGATAACGCAAGGTCTGCGGACGGCTGATGCGTTCGGCAGGCAATGGAGCCACGCCGCCAGCGAGGATTTTCACGGCATGCGAGACACGATTAATGGCGATCACTGCCGACGGGCTGGTCGGCGATGCAGCGATGCAATAGATGAACTGTTGATCCATCGCCAGGTGGCGGAAGCGGCTGTAGTCACCGCTGAAATCTTCATTTCCCAGGGCCAGGCGCCCGAAACCATCCTCGCTCCAGCTGGCTAAAAATTGATCGCCGACAGGCAACCAAGTGCAGCCGCCCAGTTGCCAGGGCGCCGGCGCGTGATCGGCCTCGGCACTCGGTAGCGCGTGCAAGCCATCGGACGTTTCGACCCACGGCTGCCAGTAGCCGCCACGATCTGTCAGGCAGTAGAGCCGGCCGTCCTCGTCGAAGCGCGGCTGCTGGATCGACTCCTCGATCTGCTCGCCGGCAATACAACGAGGCGCAGAAAAATCACCTTCCGCAATCATCAACCGCGTCGAGGTCCACGGCTGATGCGGTCGGCTCCACTCGATCCATGCCAACCGCTGGCCGTCCGGGCTCAGCGTTGGCGACGCGTAGAAATCAGCACCTTCGGCCAGCACCTTGCGCGTGCCGGTCGCCAGATCAATCGCCACCAGGCGATGTCGATCCTGCTGCTCTTCGACCGCCAACACCCGGCCAGCGGCGAATTGCAGATCGCCGTAGCGGCAGTCAGTCGTCGTCAGCGCGACCGGCTCGCCATCCAGCGCTTGGCGATACATCTGCTGATCCGCTTCGTTGACGAAAATCACCCCGTCAGGCGTCAGACAAAACGCGCCACCGCCATATTCGTACACGCGGCTACGCACGCTGAAGCCGTCCGGCGTCAGACGTTTCGCCACGCCATCGCGGCAATGCCAGATTCGGCACGCGGCATCCTCGGGGCGATATTCATTCCAGAACACGCCATGGGCGCCGAGCTGCAGTTCGGCGAAGTCGGTTCCGGCGGCGACGGCTTGGGCGGCGCTGAAAGGCTCAGCCCTTGGCGATGAGGCGTGAGTTTCGTTCATTGCGAAAGGCCAGTTGTTTGATGGTTTGAGTGGCGCTCTCGGCTTCTTCGCGGGCCTTGAGGATCACGCCGTGATGTTCGGATTTGCTGCACACCGGGTCGGCATTACTGGCGTCGCCGGTGAGCATGAACGCCTGGCAGCGGCAGCCGCCGAAGTCTTTTTCTTTCTCGTCGCAAGAGCGGCACGGCTCGGGCATCCAGTCGTAACCGCGAAAACGGTTGAAGCCGAACGAGTCATACCAGATGTGCTGCATGCTGTGCTCGCGCACGTTGGGAAACTGCACCGGCATCTGGCGGGCACCATGGCAGGGCAGGGCGGTGCCGTCCGGGGTGACGGTCAGGAAGATGCTGCCCCAGCCGTTCATGCAGGCTTTCGGGCGTTCTTCGTAGTAGTCCGGGGTGACGAAAATCAGCTTGCATGGATGCCCTTCGGCTTCCAGTCTGGCGCGGTATTCGTTGGTGATGCGTTCGGCGCGCACCAGTTGCTCCTTGGTCGGCAGCAGGCCAACACGGTTGAGCTGCGCCCAGCCGTAGAACTGGCAAGTGGCGAGTTCGACGAAGTCAGCCTCCAGCGCAATGCACAGTTCGATAATGCGGTCGATCTTGTCGATGTTGTGCCGATGGGTGACGAAGTTCAGCACCATCGGATAGCCGTGGGCCTTCACCGCACGAGCCATTTCCAGCTTCTGTGCAAAGGCCTTTTTCGAGCCCGCGAGCAGGTTGTTCACTTGCTCGTCGCTGGCCTGAAAACTGATCTGGATGTGATCGAGCCCGGCCTTTTTGAAGTCGCTGATTTTCTGCTCGGTCAGGCCAATGCCGGAGGTGATCAGGTTGGTGTAGAAGCCCAACTGCCGCGCTTCACGGATCAGTTCGGCCAAGTCCTGACGCACCAGCGGTTCGCCGCCGGAAAAGCCCAATTGCGCCGCACCCATCTCCCGCGCTTCGCGGAACACCTTGATCCATTGCTCGGTGGTCAGCTCTTTGCCCTGCTCGGCGAAATCCAGCGGATTGGAGCAGTACGGGCATTGCAGCGGGCAGCGGTAGGTCAGCTCGGCGAGCAGCCACAGCGGCAAGCCGACTTGCGGTTTGGCCGGCAGATCAGCCAAGGGTGAGCCAGTGTTGCTCACGGGCAACCTCCATGAATTGCTCGACGTCGTCACCGAGCTCGGGCACGCCGGGGAACTGCTTGTCGAGTTCGGCAATGATTGCCGCGACATCGCGCTCACCGTCAATCAGGCCCCCAATCAGCGCGGCCGTTTCGTTGAGCTTGATCATGCCTTCCGGGTACAGCAACACATGGCCCTTCTGCGCCGGTTCGTACTGGAAGCGATAGCCCGGGCGCCAGCTCGGCACTTTGCTGCGGTCGAAACTCATAAGATGATTCCTTTATGCCAGACCCGTTGTTCGGTCACGCTGTGATACGGCGGACGGTTCAGTTCATAGGCCATGCTCATGGCATCGAGCATGCTCCAAAGAATGTCCAGTTTGAACTGGAGAATTTCCAGCATGCGCTCCTGGCCTTCGCGGGTCTTGTAATGCTCAAGCGTGATCGCCAGCCCATGCTCGACGTCACGCCGCGCCTGACCGAGACGGGTGCGGAAGTATTCGTAACCGGCCGGGTCGATCCACGGATAATGCTGCGGCCAGCTGTCGAGGCGCGACTGGTGGATCTGCGGCGCGAACAGTTCGGTCAGCGAGCTGCTTGCCGCCTCCTGCCAACTGGCGCGACGGGCGAAGTTGACGTAGGCATCGACGGCGAAACGCACGCCGGGCAGCACCAGCTCCTGAGAGCGCAATTGGTCCGGATCGAGGCCGACAGCCTGGCCCAGACGCAGCCAGGCTTCGATGCCGCCATCTTCACCGGGTGCGCCGTCGTGATCGAGCAGGCGCTGAATCCACTCGCGGCGGATTTCCCGATCCGGGCAATTGGCAAGGATCGCCGCGTCTTTCAGGGGAATGTTCACCTGATAGTAGAAGCGGTTGGCGACCCAGCCCTGAATCTGCTCGCGGGTCGCGCGGCCTTCGTACATCGCCACGTGGTACGGGTGGTAGATGTGGTAGTAGGCGCCCTTGGCGCGCAGGGCCGCTTCAAATTCGGTGGGGGACAGCGGGGTGTCGGTCATTGCGGTTCTCCGGGGAACAACCGTTGGATTCTGTGGTGTCTGTCAGGACGTCATCGCTGGCAAGCCAGCTCCCACAGGTTTTGTGTACGCCACAGATCCAATGTGGGAGCGAGCCTGCTCGCGATAGACCGCGCAGCGGTCTCGATTGCTTAAAGCACGATACTCATGCCATCAAACGCCACTTCAACATTACGCCGCACCAGCTCCGCACGCTCCGGGGAATCCTCGTCGAGGATCGGGTTGGTGTTGTTGATGTGAATAAGTACCTTGCGCTGCTCGGGCAACTGCTCCAGCACTTCGAGCATGCCGCCGGGGCCGTTCTGTGCCAGGTGGCCCATCTCGCGACCGGTGCGGGTGCCGACGCCACGGCGCTGCATTTCATCGTCATCCCACAGCGTGCCGTCGACCAGCAGGCAATCGCTGTCCGCCATGATTTCCAGCAACGGCGCATCGACCTTGCCCAGTCCCGGCGCGTAGAACAGCTTGCCGCCGGTGCTGAGGTCTTCAACGATCAAACCGATGTTGTCGCCCGGATGCGGATCGAAACGGTGCGGCGAATACGGCGGCGCGGCGCTGCGCAACGGTAACGGTGTGAAACGCAGGTTCGGGCAGGCCGCTACGGTGAAGCTCTGGTCGAGCTCGATACGGTTCCAGTCCAGCCCGCCATTCCAGTGGGTGAGCATTTTGAACAAGGGAAAACCGGTGCTCAGGTCTTCGTGAACCATGTCCGTGCACCAGACCTGATGCGGGCAGCCTTCGCGCAGGCTGAGCAGGCCGGTGGTGTGGTCGATCTGGCTGTCCATCAGGATGATCGCGCTGATGCCGGTGTCGCGCAGGGCGCGGCCCGGTTGCATCGGGGCGAAGCTTTGCAGTTGCGCGCGGATGTCCGGCGAGGCATTGCACAGCACCCAGTTAACGCCGTCATCGGAAATGGCGATGGACGATTGGGTACGGGCCTTGGCGTTCAGGCTGCCGTCGCGAAAGCCTGCGCAGTTGACGCAGTTGCAGTTCCACTGCGGAAAACCGCCACCGGCGGCCGAACCCAGAATCTGGACGAACATGAACGCTCCATCATTTCAACGCGAAAAATAAAACGCCTCGGCGAGCCGAGGCGTTGCACTGCGATTCTGCGTAAGCAGAACTCAGCGGCTGGCGAAGTACATGGTGACTTCGAAGCCGATACGCAGGTCGGTGTAAGCAGGTTTGGTCCAGGCCATGAGATGTCTCCTTCTGAGGGTTGGGATAGCGCTATCCATAGTTATAGTCCACGGCAGCGCGGTGATGTTCCAATTAGTTAGGCGGCTATGTTACTCAAAATTTCAACGCCGTGACCCGTGAATCTTTGAGAAAGCTCCTTGCAGCCTCGGTAATGATCAGTTTGTCGCTGGCCACGGCGCGTCCGGCATCGATTCATTGGCCAGGCAATGGCAGCCGCCCTCGGCATTGATCAGACGCTGCGCAGCATCGAGCAAAGCCTGGCGATTCAGCTGCTGAATCGCCGCGACCAACTGCTCACGGTAATCCGACGAATGGCCAGCGAGTTTGCCCTGCCACAGCAGCTCGGCGGCATCCTTGGTGGACAGCGTGGCGTCGTCGAACTGAACGGCGAGGCTTTGGCGCTGTTGCTTAAGGCTTGCGTCATCGAGCGTTTCGATCAACGCGGGGATGTTTTTCAGGAACTCTTGAATGTGTTCGAGCAACTCGGCGGCCGAAGTCGTCGGCGATTGTGCGCCAAAGACAATCGCGGTCCTGCCGTGCAATTGACGCAGCGCGCTGAACACGGCGTACCCCAATTGCAATTCGACGCGCAGGCGCTGGTAAAAAGGCGTCTGGCACAGCTGAGCCAGAAGGCGCCATGCAGCTTCATCAGCGATGTCGCGGCTGGCAGTCGGGCAGACCAGCAGCAAGACGTGTTCGCTGGAGGCCGTGTTGATCTGGCTCCAGTGGAACTGGCCTTGTGTGGTTGGCATGACCGGTAGCTGATTGTCCGGTGTGCCGGGAATGCGGCTCAGCGCCAGGCCCAAGGCTGATTGGGTTTGTTGGTTGAGGCCTAGAGCGAGGCCGTCCCAGCGCGAAGTTGTCCACAGCTGATTGGCGTCATCGCTGGTTTCGATCGTGGACAGGCATTTTTCCGGCAATGCTTCCAGTAGTTGGCGGATCGGCATCGACGGTATCTGCACCGCGTCGCGCGGCGAATCGACCTCGATCATCGTCAGACATTTCAGCGCATGCTCGAGGACGCTGGGCATCGGTTCCTGTAATCCGGTCATTTTCAGCAGGCATTGGTTACCTGCGGCGCTGAAAGACAAGTCCACTCCGGCTTCGGACGCATCCTG